>SHZQ01000065.1 GCA_009695535.1 Methyloglobulus sp. | reverse complement strand
ATATCGGTTATGGTGTGCAATTAGACTATGATTTACGTCATGAAAAACCGATAGTTACAAATAAGCAATATATGTTTACTAAGGACGATGGCTTGATTGAGGACGTGAACGGTCAATTTGCTGGTTCAGCATTATTGGCAATGCAGCAAAGGCAATTTGATGAGCCGAATGTGCTGAGTGTAGCCAAACTGTTAATGCGGGCTGTGATAGACAGCCATCTGCAAGGTAAGCAGCTTAAGAGCAGATCTGTTATCAATAATATCGTTAAGCGATTGTAGTTATGGACAAAAAACCCATTTTTCTAGGTGTAAATATTGACCATATTGCCACCATCAGACAAGCAAGAGGCACGCGTTATCCTGAGCTCATTCAGGCTGCGCTGGTTGCCGAGCAAAACGGGGCAGACAGTATTACCGCCCATCTGCGGGAAGACCGTCGCCATATCCAAGACCGAGACATTTATCTGCTGAAAGACATGATCCATACCCGATTGAATATGGAAATGGCGGTGACGGATGAAATGGTTACTATGGCAGCCAAGGTTAAACCTGATGCTTGCTGCTTAGTACCTGAAAAGCGTGAGGAATTAACCACGGAAGGCGGCTTGGAGGTGGCAGGAAATCTGCCCCGCTTACGGTGGGCTTGTGAAAAACTTGCTGACGCAGGCATTGAAGTCTCGCTATTTATTGCGCCCGATCATGTCCAGATTGATGCCGCTAAAGCAGCAGGAGTACCTGTAATCGAGCTACATACCGGTAGTTATGCCGACGCAAAAAGTTCTGCTGAACGAAATGCTGAGTTGGAGCGAATTCGACAAGCAGCGGCTTACGCGCATAGCATCGGCTTACAGGTTAATGCTGGGCATGGCTTACATTGCCATAACGTTGAGGCAATATGCCACATACCTGAGATAGTTGAGCTGAATATCGGTCATGCCATTATTGCACAGGCACTGTTTTCTGGATTGGCACAGTCAGTTAGGGATTTAAAGCATATAATGCTCAATGCGAGAGCACAAATTAACTAATAATAACAATGAGGCAGCTTGAATAGTTTCAGTTAACCAATGTAGGCGATAGAGAAGCCAATCAAGACTATATGGCAAATATCGTCGAAAATGATTTTGCCTTATTTATTGTGGCTAATGGTTTGGGCGGACATCAAGCGGGTGAAAAAGCTTCCCAATTCTTTTGTGAATGCATGCTTAGTCGTGCAAAAATTTACAGCAAACAAATAGCAGGCAATCCAGCTGATATTTTTTCAGCCTGGATTAAGGATGCCATCAGTGAGATGAAGGTCTTATTTGACGATGACCACCTTGCAGACCAGGCATATACTACTTGCGCGGTTCTTTACTTGGATGACCAGCAAACCTTAGTAGCACGCCGTGGGGGCGCCAGAGTTTATAAATTGAATCCAACAGAAATTGTATGGCGAACATGCGATCATTCCGTACCCGAAGATTTATTGAATGTGGGCTTAATAACAGAGGAAGAACTGGCGCATCACCCTGAACAAAATCATCTAGCCCGCAGCATTAATGTGAATAAGGCACACGCTATGGACATCAAATTGTTTCCACCGATTGCGCAAGATGAGACCTTTGTGTTGTGTGGTGACGGTTTTTGGGGGCATGTAAAGCAGGACGAGCTATTACAACTGGCTAATTCAGAAAGCAACATTGACCAACTTAACGGGCTGGCGATGCTATCCGTTTACCGTGCCAACGGAGATAGCGACAATCTCACCGTTATTTCAGTTAGATGCCGTAAGTGTTAATCAAGCAGGTTTATTGCCTAGATAAAGCTCAGTGTGTTGCAAATCCGTGCTTTTGCATACGATAAAGCAAGGTATCTCTGGTAAGACCAAGCAATCGCGCAGATTTGCTGCGATTACCTTTAGTCATATCTAAGGCTTGTTGGATTAAACTGGCTTCTAAATTATCCATATTTAGCCCAGTGGGCGGCAGATTAAAGTGCGATTGATTAAAGTTTGGACTGACTATATTGAATTCCAGTGGTAGATTTTCCGGTTCAATGATTTTTCCAGCCAATAAAATGCACAGTCTTTCGCACAAGTTCCGTAACTCTCGGATATTGCCCGGCCAACTATAGGTTTTGAGGACTTTGAGTGTTCTACTGCTGAATTGTGGCGCAACCATGCCGTGCTCACTTTCAAACCGCTTCATAAAGTGCTTGATAAGCAGCTCCAAATCATCCGGACGTTCGCCTAATGGGGGTAAATTTAACGGCACAACATTCAATCTGAAATACAGATCGCGCCTGAATGTGCCATCAGCAATTTGCTGGCTCAGATCAGTATTAGAGGCTGCAATAATACGGACATCAACGGTATAAGTCGCAGTGCCACCCACAGCAAGGCACTCGCCGGATTCAATAAAACGTAAGAGTTTTGCCTGGATAGAAACCGGCAATGAGTTGATCTCGTCAAGAAATAACGTGCCGCCATCTGCCGCCTGAAACAGACCTTGGGTGTTACCTGTTGCGCCCGTGAACGAGCCTTTCTTATGACCAAACAGTTCCGATTCAATCAGACTTTCTGGCAAGGCAGCGCAGTTTAAAGTAATAAACGGCTTATTCGCCCTGGAACTTGATTGTTGAATGGCCTTAGCGAGAATTTCTTTGCCGGTGCCGGTTTCGCCATTCAGTAATATGGTCACATCAGTAGCTGCCGCAATTCTGGCACTACGGATTAGCGCATCCAGTGCAGGAGATTGACCTATGATTGTTTTAAAATGATCCATAGCTGCCTCTCTTAATGATTGGTATGGCTTATTATTACAGCCATTGGATTAAGCCAAGGCATAGCGGCTAACAGTGCTAGTGCTACCATAAACAGACCTACTGCCTGTTTAAAGCGCTGCATTCTCGATAACCGCGTCAGTACACTGGTCATTATACCCACACCCATAACAGCGGGTAAAGTGCCTAAGCCGAAAGATAACATCGTCAGTGCACTTTTACTGACATCACCTGTTGTTAACGCCAGTGTCAAGGCGGTATAAACCAGGCCACAAGGCAACCAGCCCCACACCATGCCGAACAGAAAAGCTTGGGTACGGTCTTTAACGGGGATGAGTTTGCGTCCGTAAGGCTCTATTAACTTCCACAAATTAACGCCAGCTTTCTCAATATAAGCAAAACGTGGCAACCAACCAGCAATATAAAAGCCCGCGCCAGCCATAATAACCGCCGAAAATACCTGCAATATGCGATAGCCATTGATGTCAGTTGTAGGTGCAGGAATGAAGGATTCAACAATGCCAGCTAGCGCACCCGCCAAGGTATAGCTGGTGATCCGCCCCAAATTGTAGTTAAACACAAACGGAATTAGCAGTCGTTTGCTGCTACGTATTTCTGGGCTTAAACTTAACGTAAGTGTACCGATGATCGAGCCGCACATGCCCACACAATGCAAGCTGGTAGCAAAACCCATTGCAAAGGCGACCAAATAAGAGGTGGTAAAAGAGGGATCAAATGACATTGTTGAGAGTTTTGGAATCTTGGATTGGGGCGTTTTAGTTTTTTAAGGGTAAATCGCTTTGCTGAAAACTCAACAAACCACAGTTAGCCTATATTACCGGAAGTTGATAGATTGTGAGCGGTAAAGTTTACCGATACCCCTTAAAATGTGTACACAGCATAGCGACGAAATTGATTGCACTTTGTAGATGGTTGAGTGGGCAGGAGTCGTTGATTAGAAATAATACGGATAAGCCACAAAAACAATCCACGGAAGCTCAGTGAGCTTGCTTGAATGGGCTGCTTTGGTACAGCGGTTAGCATGTTGGGGTGTGTTATCATCGCGCATCCTTATTAAGATGCAGATCAACTACTTTGATTACTGAAAAATATAGCACTTCAACAATAGCATCACCTTGCATAAGCAATTGTTGTCTCAATGAAGAAGATGTGTGTGTGGGTTGTTTCCGTTCCTTGCCCGAAATTGTGGGTTGGGCGGATGCCGACGATACCGTTCGGCAAGTAATCCTGAATAACACAGCACCACGTCGTACCGACTATTATGAAAGATATTGGCAATCGGGTAGCTAGTATTACAATGTTATCGTAGAGGAATTCAAGCGAGTTACCATCATGCCAAATACTGCCACCATATTACCCAAGCTAATTTTAGCCGTAGCCAAAACGATTGAAATCAACGCTGAAGAGTTGACTGCGCTGGATCAGGCGATTGGAGATGGCGATCATGTGACGAATTTGCAACGTGGCATCCAGGCATTGACGGCGCAAAGCGAGTCATTAAGCCAGCTCGACTGGCAAACCGCCTTGCAAAAAATGGGTATGACGATTATGTCTTCAGTCGGTGGCGCATCTGGCTCGCTGTATGGAACGCTATTTTTAGCCATGAGCAAGAGCCTAAATAATCAGCCATTAACATTAACGACTTTTCCCGATGTGTTTTTGAAAGGTGTAGAAGCCGTCAAGCAACGTGGTAAGGCAGATAAAGGCGAAAAAACCATGCTTGATGTGTTGATTCCAGTGGCAGAACAGCTACGTCAGGATGCAAATGCCGTAAATATATTCGAGCAGTTCAAGCAAGCGGCGATAGCAGGTGCGGAATCTACCCGCGATATGCTTGCAACTAAAGGTCGAGCTTCATTTTTGGGTGTACGTTCACAGGGGCATATTGATGCGGGTGCGAAAAGCAGTCAACTAATGATTTGTGCCATTGTCGATGCCTTAATCTGAAAAATCAACAACCCCATCGTAATGCCGCTGTATGCACAGGTGCATCCCACAAGCGTAGCAATTCCTCATCTAGTAAAGTTAAGGTAATCGAAGCCCCAGCCATATCAATTGAAGTGGTGAAGTTGCCCACTAAAGACCGAGCAATACGTAAGCCACGCTTTTGCCAGAATGTCGCCGCCAAATCGTACAGCAAGTACAGTTCCATTAGCGGTGTGCCGCCGAATCCGTTGACATGAAGCAGTACTTCCTGGCCTTGTTTGGGCTGCAATTCTTCATCAATAATCATCGCTACTTGTTCAACAATTTCCGTTGCGCTTTTTAACGGTGCGGTTTCCAGTCCGCGCTCACCGTGAATGCCCACGCCGATTTCCATTTCATTATCGGCAATGTCGAATGTCGGTTTGCCTAGGGCAGGGACGGTGCAACTGGTCAGGGCAACGCCCATTGATGCAGTGACAAGGTTGATGCGGTCGCCCAAGATTTTACATTCAGCTAATGTTGCGCCATTTTCAGCCGCCGCACCGAGCATTTTTTCTACAATCAAAGTTCCTGCAACGCCGCGTCGTCCGGTGCTATGGTCTTTTGGCAACGATACATCATCGCTGACCAGTACCGACGCATTGGGGAATTCCAGCATTTCCGAGGCAATTTCAAAATTCATGACATCGCCAGCATAATTTTTGACGACGAATAAAACCCCGCGACCTTGCTGCACGGCTTGTGCCGCAGCCAGCATCTGGTCGGGGGAAGGGGAGGTGAAAATTTGCCCAGGACATGCCGCATCCAGCATGCCTACACCCACGAAACCGGTATGTAAAGGCTCGTGTCCTGAACCACCACCCGAAATCAGTACGACTTTGCCCGGCTGCTTTAGCATTGTTCTTCTAACGTAACGGGGTTCTGGGTTGAATTCGATGATGTCACTATGGGCTAACGCGAATCCTTGCAGGCTTTCAACGAGGACGGTATCGATATTATTGATGAATTTTTTCATAGCTCGACCTATTTTGAATAACGGCTTCTACAGTACAAAAGTACAGTGTAGCCGCTCAAGTTGAGGATAGCAGGGCAGTAATAAGGGCCTTAAGATTCAGTTGTTGGCGGTCTTTTGTCAGTCTGTTGGCGATGATGACGCTTTTTAATTCGGTCAACGCGCGTTCAAAGCGATCATTGACTAAGATATAGTCAAATTCGTCGTAATGGCTCATCTCAGTGACGGCAGCACGCATACGGCGAGCAATGACGTGATCTTCGTCTTGTCCTCGATTCTGCAGTCGCTGTTCGAGAACTGCTGTTGAGGGCGGTAAAATAAAGATGGATAAGCTATCAGGACAAAATCTTTTTATTTGTTGTGCGCCCTGCCAATCAATTTCCAGAATGACATCAATGCCCTCGTTCAGGGTTTTTTCGACAGTTGTTTTCGCTGTTCCGTAATAATTATCAAATACCAAGGCATGTTCCAGAAGCGCATGATTATTCAATAAAGCCTGAAATTCGGCTGGCGAGACAAAATAATAGTCTACACCCTGATTTTCTCCAGGTCGTATCCGACGTGTGGTATGAGATATTGATACGACCAAGTTATCGACTTCAGCCATTAACTGTCCGACTAAGCTGGTTTTTCCGGCTCCAGAAGGTGCAGAAATGATGTAAAGTTTGCCGATACTCATGGTATTTTGCGGAGATTAGTTGGTAATGTGACAGTTATTCGATATTTTGGACTTGCTCACGAATTTGCTCAATAAGTACTTTAAGCTCAATTGAAATTTGCGTCATATCCTTGTCCATTGACTTGGAACCAAGTGTATTGGCTTCGCGGTTTAATTCCTGCATCAAAAAATCCAGCCGTCGTCCTACTGGATCAGCTTGTTCCAGAACACGTAACACCTCGGTTACATGGGTTTCCAAGCGATCCAGTTCTTCGGTAATATCCAGTTTTTGGGCAAGATACACCAGTTCTTGTTCGAGTCGGTCAAAATCCGGCTGCAAGACCAGTTCGGTAATCCGGTCAGTCAATTTTTTGCGTAAAGCTGCCAGCACTTCCGGCATTCGTAGTTTAGCTGCGTCGATAAAACCTTGAATTTTTACGCAGCGTTCTTCAATTAATGCCTTGAGCCGCCTACCTTCTCGTGCTCTGGTTTCTGATAGCTGTTTAACTGTGGCAGTGACCAGATTATTGATGCCTGCGCTGATGTCGGTTTTATCGAGTTCGGATTCTTGTTGGATGCCAGGGAATGCCAGGATGTCCAGCGCTGAGAATGACATCGAGGAGTACATTTGCTGCTCGATCAATTTGGTTGCTGTAATCAATGCCGCAACGGCATCAGCATCGACAATAAAGCTTTGCTGCTTGCTTTGTTTTTTATAATTTAACGCGCATTCGATTTTGCCACGACTGATTTTTGCGCCGATAAGCGACCGGATATCGGCTTCGGCAAAGCGCAAGCGGTCAGGTAATTTCAAGGAAACATCAAGATAGCGGTGATTAACGGAACGTAATTCGCAAGTTACCGTCAGATTGCCAAGTTCAGCCTCATTTACTGCAAATGCGGTCATGCTTCTTATCATTTTTCACCTATACTTTAGTTAGCTCCAAACTATCCAACATTTATGGTTGAATATTACGACCCGCAAACCTAGCCCAAAGCGTGGAACTATCTACAAATCGGCACCATTATAGACCAGTATACGATCGAGCGGGAATTAGCGCATGGCGGATTTAGCTCGGTTTATCTGGCTAGGTAACTGGCGGATCAGTTTCAGGTTGCCCTAAAGGAATACTTGCCTAGAAAGCTTGCTCATCGTACCTGGAATAATGTGGTTGTAGCAAACAGTGCTGAGGCGCAAATGATGTTTAAGCGTGGGCGAGCGTTATTTTTTGAAGAAGCCAAAGTGTTGGCTGCCTTGAAACATCCGAATATTGTTGAAGCGACCAATTTCTTTAGAGCCAATGACACGGTTTATATGGTCATGACCTACGATTATGGCGTGACGCTAGATAAACTGATAAGCAAAAAAATGCTGACAGTGACCGAAGAGTTTCTATTAGCCGTATTTGATACTTTGCTGGCGGGTGTCAGTTATATCCATGATCAGCGCTTTGTCCATCTTGACATCAAGCCAGGTAATATCTTGGTGCGTCCTGGTAATGATGCCTTATTGCTGGATTTTGGCGCGATTCAACGCGTTAGCAGCAGCCGCATCAATAAATTGGATGCCGTATTAACGTCAGGTTTTCACCCGCTGAGCAATATGATACGAAGGCACAACTGGGAGCCTGGATAGATATTTACGCGATTGGTGCCAGTATGCGTAGCTGTCTGGATAATAAAACACCGATTCCAGCACCGGAGAGAATACAAAAAGATACCTTAGTTCCTGCCATAAAATCGTTAAATCGAAAATTCCCCGATTATCTATTGAAGGCGATAGAATGGGCGATGGAACTCAAACCGGAAGATCGTCCACAAACTATCGAACAATTCAAACAAGCTCTGCTTAAGCCATAATCCCACGTAAAACCTAAACCATGCCATTTCAGGTATACTGGCACGTTTTATGACTGGTTTAGAATGGAGTATTCATGAGGCCGAGCGGACGCGATGCAAATCAACTGAGAGACATTAAATTTACCTGCGGTTTTACCAAACATGCGGAAGGTTCGGTATTAGTTGAATTTGGTGAAACCCGCGTGTTATGCACTGCGAGTGTTGACACTAACAATGTGCCGCGCTTTCTAAAAGGTAAAGGCGAAGGTTGGATTACCGCTGAATATGGCATGTTACCGCGCTCAACCCACAGCCGGATGGGGCGCGAAGCCAGCCAAGGCAAACAGGGTGGACGTACGATGGAGATTCAGCGTTTAATCGGACGTTCGCTACGCGCTGCTGTCGATATGAAAGCCTTGGGCGAAAATACTATCACCATTGATTGCGATGTTTTGCAGGCAGACGGTGGTACCCGCACCGCCGCGATAACCGGTGGTTTTGTGGCTTTATCCCTAGCGATACAGCACATGCTCAAAAAAAAGCAAATCAAGAAAAATCCCATCCACGGACAAATTGCGTCGGTTTCCGTTGGCATTTACCAAGGCGTACCGATACTGGATTTAGATTACCCAGAAGATAGCCAAGCAGAAACCGATATGAATGTGGTAATGAACGATGCCTTTGCCTTTATCGAACTGCAAGGCACGGCTGAAGGTCATGCGTTCAGGAAGGAAGAGCTCGACCAAATGTTAGAGCTGGCAAGATACGGCATTAAACAATTGCTGGAGAAACAACAGATAGCATTGGGTAATGTGTAGCTATTGATTCGGTCTTTTAGTGTTTGAACCGTTCGTGCTGAGTTTGTCGAAGCACATAAGCCTTTCGACAGGCTCAAGGCGAACGGTAGCTAAAACTTCATAAGACCGAATCTATAATATTTAATACAGTAAATTGGTGTAACGCTACAAACGAGTTTTTCATATTGCGTCTTCTCCAGAAAGGAGAGGGCGTTTTGAATTGATAGAGATTCCCGAAAGCCATTCGCCTATTCGTTTTTAATGCTCATGGTGTGGAATCCATTTTGGTACGACTACAAAAGGTCGCATCATATCGTCGTCTTCATGTTCGAGAATATGGCAGTGGTGTATGTATTTTCCGCAGTAGGGAGAAAACTTGATGGTAACCCCC
>SHZQ01000064.1 GCA_009695535.1 Methyloglobulus sp. | reverse complement strand
GGTGCTGCGTACCATGCTGACCGACCTGAAAAACGAAATAGGCCACGAAGCCTTTCAGCGCTACATGTATAAGCTGGGTGATAGCTTGTCACAAAGCTATTTATACCGATTTGCAGGAAAACAAACAGACGAGCGCAGACGGGAATTGTTAAAAATTATGGACGAAATGGGTTTTAAAACCAGTAGCAAGACCGATTCAGTTAACGATGACCCAACAACCATTAAAGCCTACAACTGCATTTTCCACGATTTGGCACAAAAACATAATGAGATATGTAAGTTTGACATCACACTCATAACCGCCTTGCTTGAAAAAGATATTGAGCTGACGGAATGTATGGCTAGAGGTAATGGTTTATGTTGCTTTAAAATTATTGACAAATGAAGCAACTATGAAATGCTATTGATATTCCACGACCATTTTAAACTATCCATACCGTCTGTTAAAATCTGAACCTATTTTCTCTCGGCTAGGAAAAATGCAGATTCTTACTGATTAATGAAATACAAACGCGCACCTCTGATAGCCTATCTATGTCTGCTGCCACTCTTGCTTTCAATGGGCATTTGGCAACTTAACCGTGCGGAAGAAAAACGGGTACTAATCCACTTAAAAGAGCAACGGCAATCAACGGAAGTCTTGGCATTATCGGCAACCCTGCCGGATACAACAGAAACGCTTTTATATAAGCCCATCCAAGCCGTAGGACACTACGATAGCGATCATCAATATTTGCTCGACAATCAGGTTAGCCAAGGTAAGGCGGGGTATTTTGTGTTAACTCCATTCCAACTAAAGAATGAGAACAAGGCGGTTTTGGTTAATCGAGGATGGCTGCCTTTAGGTAAAAGTCGAACTGATTTACCTGAAATAAATGTCGATACTAAAGAAATCACGATTACAGGTCGCATTAATCGTTTTCCCAGCGTGGGGTTAAAGTTGGTAGGGGCTGAAATTCCCAGCAATAGCTGGCCTTCATTAGTGCAAGTGATTGATAGTGCAATATTATCCAAGCAGCTTACTTATCCATTATTCGACTTTCAGGTCGAGCTGGATAAGCAATCGACAAACGGATTTATGCGCGAATGGCAAACGCCACACACTATGACACCTGAAAAACACCTCGCGTATGCGGTACAATGGTTCTTATTGGCGTTAACGCTCACCGTGCTTTTTGTGAAGTACGGCTTTAAGAAACCACATGATTAATCAACAAAAAAAAAACCGTTTATATATCCTGCTGATCTTCGGAATGGCTATTATTCCTTTTATGATTGCGTGGATGTTGGACGGGAAAGCCCCGTTTATCGAAGGACACACCAATAAGGGGCAGCTTATTAGCCCTGTCGTGGCAACCGAACGTAGCGATTTTATTGGATTAGATACCTTTTCCACCGATAATATCGCCGAACTTAAAGGCCATTGGGTGACGTTGAATATAGTGCCACAAGACCATTGCAATAAAAACTGTCTTGATGCCATTCACAAAACCAAGCAACTGCGCTTGATGATGAACAAAGATTTGACTCGCACCCGACGAGCGGTTATTTTTTTAAAAGACGTACAGCCGGAATTGGCAAATCAATGGCTGCAAGATGATAAAGTGCTGTTAAAAGTTAAGCCTAGCGTGGCTTTACAGAATAAAATTGCCGAACTCAGAAATGGCAGAATACCGGATGGACTGTTGTTGTTAATGGATCCAATGGGTAATTTAATGATGCAGTACGAACCGGGTTTTGATCCCTACAAAGTAAAAAGTGATCTCATGCACTTATTGCGAATTTCACAAATTGGTTAATGGAAGCAAATGTTTAGAAAAATAACTCTGTTTGGTGTTGTTTTAACGCTGGTCGTCATTGTTACTGGTTCTCTCGCTAGAGTAATGGGGGCTGAGTCTTTATTTGGACCTATTCCGCCGCAGGCACTGCATTTTAAGATCGCTTACGTACTTGCCAGCGTTACATTGTTGGTGTTGCTGATGTCATGGTGGCAAGCGCATTGTCGCGCCGCAGCGATGATAGCAGCTTTTGGTTTAACAAGCTTTCTAGGTTTGCAGGTAGCATTAGGCATTGGGCTTTTAAAAGCACCCGACCAAGCAATCTTGATGACAGGACATTTGTTGTTGGGAATGACGGTTTTCTGGGCATTTTTCTGGCTTTATTTGCGGACTGATCGAGGTATTTCGCGCTCTACTGAACGGAACGGACCAGTGTGGTTTGCTAGATTTTCAATGATCTTGCTGTTTCTGCAAATCGCTTTGGGTAGTTGGATAAGTGTAAATAATGCAACTTTGGCTTGTGCTGGCTTTCCGCAATGTAATGGACAATGGTGGCCAGAGGCTGATTATCAAGGCATATTAAATGGCTTGATGGCAAAAGCGGGTGAGATGTCTTACGCCACCCAAGTTGCGGTGAATTGGTTGCACCGAGTGGGCGCATTGACCTGTTTCATCCTTCTAAATGGACTAATGCTGGTTGCCACTGCCGCAAAAAATTCAACATCGGTACGAAAAGCCGGATTATGGCTAAGTTTTCTACTGTTCGTGCAAGTTGCACTGGGTGTTATCGGCTATCGATTTGCCATGCCATTATGGGTAGTGGTTGCCCATACCAGCTTTGCTGCATTGCTGATGTTACCGCTGATTGGCATTAGTTTTTATAGTCGGTATGGTTTTGTTGAGTCCAAGTCGTCTATTAAAAAAGCACGTCCCGAACCAGCAGTTATCAAGACCAAACCGGAAGCCGAGGTCATTTCTCCGAAGGTGCTTGCGCCGGAAGTTGTAGCAATAGAGTTAGCCGAGCCTTACGTAGAACCCGCGCCAGAATCGGTTTATCAGCGCCTTAAAACCCAGCTATCACGCACCCGAACTGGGCTAGGTAGCATTCTGGCTAATTTGCCATTAGGTCTAAAAGATATAAATGAAGACCTACTAGAAGAAATCGAAGCCAGCTTACTCATGGCCGATGTGGGAGTTGATGTAACTACGAAAGTCATCAATCGCCTTACCCAAAGCCTTGAACGTAAACAACTTGCCGATAGCAACGCATTAACATTGGCCTTGAAGCAAGAATTACTCAGTATTCTTGCACCTTGCAGCAAGCCGTTACAAATCCCCAAACAAGATAAGCCCTTTGTCATATTAGTTATCGGTGTGAACGGCGCGGGTAAAACCACGACGATTGGTAAGCTTGCCAAACGCTTGAGTGCACAAGGTCACAGCGTCATGTTAGCAGCGGGCGATACTTTTAGGGCAGCAGCAGTTGAGCAGTTGCAAGTTTGGGGGCAGCGCAATAACATCCACGTCGTCGCGCAGCATACTGGGGCAGATTCAGCATCGGTTATTTATGACGGCATCCAATCCGCACAATCAAAAGGTGTCGATGTCCTGATTGCAGATACCGCCGGACGCTTGCATACCAAAGCTAACTTGATGGAAGAATTGAAAAAAGTTAAACGCATCATGTCCAAATTGGACGAAACCGCGCCACATGAAGTGATATTAGTATTGGATTCTGGCACGGGACAAAATGCCTTGTCACAAGCCAAATTATTTAATGAAGCTATTGGCTTGACAGGATTGGTTCTGACCAAATTAGATGGCACCGCAAAAGGCGGGGTGATTTTTGCCTTGGCCAAGAAAACAGGCATTCCGATTCGCTTCATCGGTGTGGGCGAAGGCATTGATGATTTGCAAGATTTTAATGCCGAAACCTTTATCGATGCCTTATTTGTCAAAGACTGAACTTGCTATCAATTACCAGCCATGCTCAAGTTTGAAAACGTCTACAAACGCTACACCGAAACTGGCGATGTCCTAAAGAACGTCAGCTTTCATCTGCGGCAAGGCGAAATAGCCTTCCTGACCGGACATTCTGGCGCAGGCAAAAGCACCGTGTTGAAACTGATCGCCCTGATGGAACGTGCCACGCGCGGTGACATCGTGCTGGACGGGCAAAAATTAAGTGCTATCAAGGAGCGCCATGTGCCTTATATTCGCCGGAAAATGGGCTTTATCTACCAAGATTATAAGTTGTTACCGGACAGGACGGTGTTTGACAACGTCGCCTTGCCTTTGGTGATTGCAGGTTACGGACATCAAGAAGTCTCACGTAGGGTACGTGCGGCTTTGGACAAGGTCGGCTTATTGAGCAAGGAGAAAAAGTTTCCGCTGGCTTTGTCGGGTGGAGAACAACAACGTGTCGGTATTGCCAGGGCAGTGGTCAATAAGCCGCCGATGATTATTGCCGATGAACCTACGGGCAATCTTGATCCCGAATTGTCTGCCGAAATTATGGCATTATTTGAGCAATTTCAAAAAGTTGGCGTGACCATCCTGATTGCATCCCACGACATTTCCTTGATCCAAAAAATGAACCATCGTGTGTTGCGATTGGACCACGGTCAATTGGTGGCGAGTTAAACCATGAAACAGATCGATAAATATCCGCACAAACCCAAGCCAATTAAACCGGATATGCAGCAAAACACTAAAGCAGGCGGGGGTTTTACTGACCACCTGAAAGCTTATCGTGACCAACACGCACAATCCTTGTTTTCTAGTCTTGGGCGTTTGTTTTCAACGCCTTTTACCTCGACAATGACGATAGGCGTGTTGGCACTTGCTATTGCACTGGCGAGCGGTTTTTATCTGGTTGTGATCAATTTACAGCAATTGACCACAGGATTAGAAGCCAGCAACCAAATCTCCTTATTTCTACGGGACGAAATCTCGGAAGCTCACGCCAACAAATACGCCGACAACATCCGCAAAAATCCGAATGTTCGAAACGTAAAA
This sequence comes from Methyloglobulus sp., assembly GCA_009695535.1. Lineage (GTDB taxonomy): Bacteria > Pseudomonadota > Gammaproteobacteria > Methylococcales > Methylomonadaceae > Methyloglobulus. The sequence continues at coordinate 4,669 of SHZQ01000064.1, read as the reverse complement.
GTCATCACCAAGAAGCAGGCAATGGCGGAATTCAAGGGCTTTAGCGGTTTTGGTGATGCCATTGATGTGCTGGAAAAAAACCCCTTGCCCATCGTGATCGAAGTGTTGCCCAAAGATTCTTTGGTAGGTAAGGGTGCCTTGACCAAGCTGTTTGAGGACTTTAAAAAATCCACCGAAGTCGATTTTGCCCAAATGGACATGGCCTGGGTTGAACGCTTGCAGTCGATAGTGTCTACCGCGCGCTTAGGTGCACTCCTGCTGGCGGTCTTATTGGGCTTGGCGGTGTTTTTTATCGCGGGCAACACGATTCGCCTGGAAATTCACAACCGACGACAGGAAATTATCATCGCCAAACTCGTTGGCGCGACCAACAGCTTTATCCAAAGACCGTTTTTATACACTGGATTTTGGATAGGTTTTCTTTCTGGTGTCAGCGCGTGGTTTATTGTGACCTTTATCATGCTGATTTTAAGACAATCCGTCGAAAATCTTTCCGGTTTATACGCAGGCGCATTTCATTTTCTGTTCTTTAGCTACGGCGAAACCGTTATCTTACTCGCCATATCATCGACTCTCGCCGTATTTGGTTCCTGGCTGGTGCTATATATTCAAGTGAAACAATTACGACCTGAATAATCAGCACCTACGCACTTCGTAGTTTATAGTGCTATTTAACCCGCATCCCAGCAACCGCGCCACTATCAGGACTCAACACAAAAATATCCTTCCCGCCAGGGCCCGCTGCAAGCACCATGCCTTCGGATAGACCAAACTTCATTTTACGGGGCGCGAGATTCGCCAGAACTAGGGTTAACCGCCCTTCCAGATCTTCCGGTTTATAAGCGGATTTGATGCCAGCAAACACGGTTCGGGTCTCGTCGCCAATATCGACGGTCAGCTTCAACAACTTGCCGGCTTCTGGCATCGCTTCTGCTTTGATAATCTTGGCGATACGTAAATCCAGCTTGGCGAAGTCGTCGATTTGGATGGTATCGGCGATGGGTTCAAATTGTTTAGCTTTTGTTTCGACTGTGGAAATTGCCTTGACCGCATTGACGGTTTTTTCCATATTTTCTTTCGAGTCTTCGATAATTGCCGCTATTTTATCGGCTTCAACCCGTGTCATCAGCGGTTTAAATTCATTGATAATGTGACCTTTTAATGGCTGTAATCCTGCAACCCAGTTTTGGCTGTCAATAGCCAAAAACTGCTCAGCTTCGGCAACCAATGCAGGTAACACAGGCTTGAGATAAGCGGTAAGTACGCGGAACAAGTTAAGCCCCATCGAGCAGACATCGTGCAGCTCCTGGTCTTTGCCTTCTTCTTTTGCGATCAACCAGGGCTTTTTCTCGTCGATGTACTGGTTGGCCTTATCGGCTAACGCCATAATCTCACGCATGGCTTTGGCGAATTCACGAGTTTCGTATAACTCGGCAATAGTTTCGTTTACGTTGACAAAGTCGGCAAACAATTCCGGTTCTGAACAGTTTTCTGAAAGTCGATTAGCAAAGCGTTTGCTGATAAAACCACTGCACCGACTAGCAATATTGACGACTTTGCCGACCAAATCAGAATTCACCCGCTGGCTAAAATCGTCGAAATTAAGGTCAATGTCATCAACGCCAGCACCGAGTTTAGCGGCAAAATAATAGCGCAGGTATTCAGGGTTAAGATGATCGAGGTAAGTTCTGGCCTTGATAAACGTGCCACGGGATTTGGACATCTTCTCGCCATTTACGGTCAAAAAGCCGTGTGCGAATATCGCGCTGGGTGTCCTGAACTGCGCTCCGCTTAACATAGCCGGCCAGAACAAGGCATGAAAGTAGATAATGTCCTTACCTATGAAGTGGTACAGTTCGGCTTCGCTGTCTTTGCACCAGAACTCATCAAAATCAATGCTTTGCTTATCGCACAGATTCTTGAAGCTCGCCATGTAACCAATCGGCGCATCCAGCCAGACGTAAAAATACTTGCCCGGCGCATCGGGAATTTCAAAACCAAAATACGGCGCATCGCGGCTGATGTCCCACTGTTTCAAACCGCCATCCAGCCATTCTGCCAGTTTATTGCTTATTTCGGGCTGCAAATGTCCGGCAGTCGTCCATTCGCGCAACATGTCATTGAAATTTTCCAGATTGAAAAAGTAATGCACGGAATCTTTTGGAACGGGTTTTGCGCCAGAAATAGCCGACACAGCATTTTTTAGGTCGGTTGGAGAATACGTCGAGCCGCAGACTTCACAGCCGTCGCCATATTGCTCAACTGCACCGCATTTAGGGCAATCGCCCTTGATAAAGCGATCAGACAAGAACATCTTCTTGACCGGATCGTAACCTTGGGTAATGCTGCGCGAATTGATATGTCCGGCATCCCGCAAGCGTTCGTAGATTAACGAGGAAAGCGTTTTGTTTTCTTCGGAATGGGTGCTGTGGTAATTATCAAAAGCCACGCCGAATTCATCGAAATCCGCTTGATGCTCTTTACTGACTTTGGAAATAAGTGCTTCTGGTGTAATGCCTTCCATATCAGCACGCAGCATGATGGGTGTGCCGTGTGTGTCGTCGGCGCAAACGTAATAACACAGATTACCGCGTTGCTTCTGAAAACGCACCCAAATGTCAGTTTGAATGTATTCGACTAAATGGCCGATATGGATCGGACCATTAGCGTAAGGCAAGGCACTGGTGACAAGGATTTTTCTTGTGAGCATGATGGGGTAAGTAAACAGTCAAAAACAATAGCCCATTATGGCATAAATGGTGACTTCTTGGGATATTGGGAAGCGGCGCGACAAGGTGGGTTGATTTGTTGTAAAATGTTATGTACTAGGTCATTTTTATAAAATGACCTACTTTTACGCGGTAGTAGACTAACCGCAATAAACTAAATGCTGTTGAGTAGAACAGCCCAGTCCCTTCTTCCTGAGGGATGCCTACATGGATGTAGGTAGTAGGGCAATGCAGGAGCAATTGCCGAGAAGGTTAGGATGAGGGGGGATTAAATGAATTGTTCTATTATTATCGCCCTCACCCCAGCCCCTCCCTCAGGGAGAGGAGGTCACCATAACTTAACAACGCTTGTGCATAGCCCCAGGACTTCAACCAAATGACCGAAACAGTCAAAACCGATATAGAAAACGCCCTCAAAACCATAATCGACCCAAACCACGGTCTCGATCTGGTTTCTGCGAAATCCGTAAAGTCGATCACCATCGAAAACAATACCGTTTCTGTCAAAATAGAATTGGGCTATCCGGCACTGAGCTATCACGCGGAATTGAAAGCCCTTGTTAAGCAACAATTGAAAACCATTGCTGGCATTGGCAACATTACCGTTGAAGTAAGCAGCAAAATCATCTCCCACGCCGTCCAACAAGCCCTAAAGCCCCAACCTAACATCAAAAACATCATCGCCGTGGCTTCTGGCAAAGGCGGGGTTGGCAAATCCACTACCGCCGTCAATCTGGCGCTGGCGTTATCGGCGGAAGGCGCAACGGTCGGCATCCTAGATGCGGATATTTACGGCCCCAGCATCCCCACCATGCTCGGCCTGTCCGGTTATCCTGATAGCCGCGACAACAAGACCATGCTGCCCAAGATTGCCTACAACATCCAAACCATGTCCATCGGCTATCTGGTGGACGCAGGTCAGGCCATGATCTGGCGCGGGCCGATGGTCACCAACGCCTTGCAACAATTGCTTAGGGATACCAATTGGGACAATGTCGATTACTTGATCGTAGACCTACCACCCGGCACCGGCGACATTCAATTGACCTTATCGCAGCAAATCCCCGTCAGCGGCGCGATTATCGTCACCACGCCGCAAGACATCGCCCTGATCGATGCCCAGCGCGGCCTGGGCATGTTCCAAAAAGTGAATGTGCCTGTGCTGGGCATCGTCGAAAACATGAGCATGCACATTTGCAGCAACTGCGGCCATAGCGAACCGATTTTTGGGACAGGCGGCGGCGTTGTGATGGCGGAAACCAACCATGTCGATTTCCTCGGCGCATTGCCGCTAGACATCAGCATCCGCATCCAGGCCGATTCCGGAAAACCCACCGTTGCTGTTGATCCAGATAGTCCAGTCGCACAAATGTACAAAGCCATTGCCCGTAAAGCGACGGCAAAACTGGCGTTGAAGGCGAAGGATTTTAGTACGCGGTTTCCGAATATTGTTATACAAAACACTTAGAATTGTAGAAATTGACATATTAATGGCAAACTTAAATGGAGCACGAATCACAAAATAAGCGTTACACAACAAATTTATGAACATATCTATTGATGAGAATAACCAGAATTCAGTAAATGATATTGAGCAATTTCAACTAAAGAATATACCTTCATTTTCAGACATATCCTCGCAGGCATTTACGTTACAACAGCAAGCCTATGAAAAAGCCATTACTGCCTTTGACCTTGCCCAGACCTAGCAGCCACTCAACTAAGAGAGCAATCTCTGAAACCGAGGTCAGTCATGAAAAGCAAGAAAGAACAAGTAACAACGCGAACTGTCCACAGCACATATACGGCATCGTTTAAAGAACAGGCATTGGAACGGGCTGATAAAGATGACATCCCCAAAGTGGCGCAAGATTTAGGGGGCTGGCAGAGGGAACGTTGTATGCCTGACGGGCAAAACGTCGGCACACTGGGCAACCCTT
>SHZQ01000063.1 GCA_009695535.1 Methyloglobulus sp. | reverse complement strand
CTATTTTTTAACTAAAAACCAGACAGAGTAATTGACGCGAACCGGACAAGATAATTGACGCCAGACCAATCAATTGAAGTTGCTTAAAAGTGTCTGATAAGCGGCAGAACAATACTGGCTACCCCGGTCTACATGCACAATGACACCCTTCGGCATGTAACGACGCCACAATGCCATTATCAAAGCATCACAAACCAAAGCAGCTGTCATGCGTGCACCGATAGCCCAACCGATCATCCGGCGGGAATAAAGCTCAAGCACCACCGCCAAATACAACCAGCCTTCTGCCGTCCAAATATAGGTGCTGTCCGACACCCACTTGTGGTCAGGCACGTTGGCAGTAAAATTTTGTTCCAGCAGGTTGGGCGCGACAGCTCAGCTTACTGGAGCTATTGCTCTTCAAAAGGTTGATCTGTCTAACGGCGGTTTTGACCGCCCTGAACAGAGCATTGATTCGGCAACGCCCAAATCCTGAGCTACCTTGGGGATACCATCACGATCGGCACGTTCCAATACCTGTTCTTTAAACTGGACTGTATATTTGTTGCGAACAGCGAGGGGGGAATTGATTCTTTTTTTGTTTTCATTGTTGACCTCGGTTTTAGAGATTACTCTCTTAGTCGAGTGTCCGCTAGATTGGGCAAGATCAGTCGTTGAGCTGAATACAATGATGCCCCACATAAACGAAGCCTTTAACGTTGGGGTTCGTACCTCGTCTCAACCTACACAGCAATTCGTTATACAATATATCCTACGTAAAAATTATTCCTAAAACACTAAGCTACCTCACATGAGCATCAAATCAGACAAATGGATACGCCGGATGGCGCAACAACACGGCATGATAGAACCCTTCGAGTCAGGTCAAGTACGTGATTCCGAGCAAGGACGGGTTATCTCCTACGGCACGTCGAGCTACGGTTATGACGTACGTTGTTCGGATGAATTCAAGATTTTTACCAATATCAACTCAGCGGTGGTCGATCCGAAAAATTTCGACCCGAACAGCTTTGTCGATGTCAAGGCCGATGTGTGCATTATTCCGCCCAATTCCTTCGCCCTAGCGCGGACAGTGGAGTTTTTCCGCATTCCACGCGACGTGTTGACGATATGCTTGGGCAAATCGACTTACGCCCGCTGCGGGATTATCGTGAACGTCACCCCGCTGGAACCGGAATGGGAAGGGCATGTGACCTTGGAGTTTTCCAATACCACGACGTTGCCGGCAAAAATCTATGCCAATGAAGGCGTAGCGCAAATGTTGTTTTTTGGTAGTGATGAAGTGTGCGAAACGTCTTATAAGGATCGGGGCGGCAAATATCAGGGGCAGACTGGCGTGACTTTGCCCAAGGCCTAAACCTAATAATACCCTCTCCTACTGGAGAGGGTTGAGGCGAGGAGAATATGATCAACTTTATAGCCCCTCATCCCAACCTTTTCCCTCAAGAGAGAGGGGCTTCCTTGAATTTTTGAGATCTCCATGAAAAACCCCCTTTTCAACCCCGAACGCTTTTTCAAAAGTGCCTGCCTATTTGAAGCCGCGCTAATCCTGGTTGCGATAGTGTTGGGTTGGGTGAGCGGTATCAACCCGTTTGCTGATTTGCATTATTCCGAAAGCGCTATCCTATATGGCATATTGGGTACGATACCGCTGTTTTTGCTGTTTTTATTGCTGGAACAGCTCACCTCAGAATCCGTCGTCACCATCCGGCGTTTTCTTATGGAAACTTTGGGGCCGGCATTGCATCGCCATCATTGGGCAGATTTATTCGTGTTGGCGGCAATCGCCGGTATCTCCGAGGAAGTTTTGTTTCGCGGTGTAATCCAGCCCTGGATGGAATCATCTTGGGGAATTATTGCTGGGTTGATTGGCAGCAATATACTCTTTGGTATGGTACATGCCATCACACCGCTCTATTTCGTATTGGCGACGGTGGTCGGTATTTATTTAGGGCTTGCTTTGGATATTGGCGGGGAAAGAAACCTATTAACGCCCATCATCATCCATGCGCTGTATGACTTCTTGGCGTTTCTGGCACTTATGAGAAGTTATAAGGCAAGTTTGGCGGCACAAGATAACTTAAACAAGCATTGAAAGAAGGCTTTGTCGTTATTTTCGTTTGCTTGTGCGCCCCAGCACCAGCTAGATTCATTTAAAAACTGTGTCATATCACACGCCTACTGTATCATATAACACAGTTTTTTCTGTACCCCTTGCCTCATGCGGGTTTCAACGCCAGTGGATTTTGATTAAACCGTGTCATATCACGCACTTTTATGAGCATAGGATAAATCAGTATCCATAAACGGTGATTTTGTTACCCTGTTCCCAATTTTATAAGCGGTAAGGAATTGCGCTAAAAATCATCAATATATTATGTTTATCAAACAGTTAACTACTTTTATTGAAAATAATTGCGTCTCATTAAGAGGTTTAAATGTATAATTTCATCATTACTTATTGGCACAAATAATGCTGTATTTTCTTCTGGCTGATTCAATTTCGAGTCATACCAGAAACTTAACTTTAGGATTTGTATGAACACCCCCGGTAAATTACTCGCAATTTTAGCTGCAATGTCCGCTCTAGCGACGCACAACAGCATCGTTTTGGCCGACCACGGCTCTTTAGGCTTCGGCATAGGCACAGCATCGCCGATTATTACCCAAACGGGCGTAACGCTTCCCAAAAACATGTGGGCGGGCGGGATAATTACCCAGTTCATCAATTTTGACAGTATTTCCAACTCGCAACTATTGGCGCTTAAAAATAATGCGCAAACTGATGCCGACGGTGATGTCCATGATGTCGGAACCTTTTTACAACCTTCGATATTCGCCGCTTATGGTATTAGCGACGATTTAACGCTTGGGCTTAGAATCCCGTATGTGCTGCGCTCCAATGTCAGGTCGCCGGATGAAGACGGCGGTGAAATCTTAAAACAAGGCGATTCTAACGGCTTTGGCGATGTCTCTTTTTTTGGGCAATACCGTTTTTACCACAGCGACAATAATTTAAACCATGCTTCTTTGGTTGTAGGTCTGAAAACACCGACTGGACAAACAGGTGAGAACACTAAGCAGGGCGATAATTTTGAAACCCATCACCAACCCGGTGGCGGCGCGTGGAGTCCTTCTTTTGGGCTTTCTTTTACCCGTGCAATGGGGCAGTTTTCTTTCGACACAAGTGTGCTTTACACGGCCTCAACCACAGGCACACGAGAAGTCGATCTAGGCGATTTGTTTGGTTATAACTTTGCACTGTCTTACGCCTTCGGCGCACCTGCGCGTAATAACTTTTTCTCGTCCAGCAATAATGCACCGTGGACTGCTGTACTTGAACTCAATGGTGAATGGCAGGATTACGAAACAGCCACTGGGCAAATCGACCCTAATTCGGGTGGACATACCATGTTCATATCGCCAGGCATTCGCTATTCCGGTGGCAATAACTGGAATACTGCCTTATCGATAGGCGCACCTATTTTGACTGATACCAACGGCTACCAAACCGACCCTGATTACCGGATTACTTATCGCTTTGTGACAACCTTTTAGGCTTCCGCAGTTAATCTGGCGGGTTGATTCTGTCCGTGGTTCGATAAGTTCAGCGTCGACGTAATCAACGCAACTCCTTAGCCTTATGCTTGTCATAAGGCTTTAGTCGTCTTACAAAGCCATAAAACTTTCCCTAAAAACCCCACATGTACAAACCAACAGACAGTCCTTGTTTTAACTGCTACAAATTATTTCAGATTATCTTTAAGTTATTGAAATATATGTTTTTTGCAGGATCGTCTTTGGCGTTGATTTCTTCTTGCAGTCATTCAAATCAGGTCAGCTTGAATGCCGGAACAGCCAATTACAGCCATTATCCTGACGGCGGTGGTTTGGTTGTTTCGGCTGCGTTTGCACCTGATGGTCGTTTATGGCGGGTCGTGCCGGAAAAGCACCTTGTTTATGTTGATGTTTCGAGTGATCTGGGTAAAACCTTCAGTCCTCCCGTACCTCTCAACACCGAATCACAATCCATCAAGGTAAGCGGTGAAAACAGGCCAGGGATTGTTGTTGACCGCTCAGGTCATATCTATGTAATTTATGCCGCAGAAAGCACCCAACCCGTCGCCATCTTCTATAGTGTGTCCAAAGATAATGGTCAAAGCTTTTCAGCACCGATGCCATTAAGTGACAAAGCGGCTGATGCCAATACCTTCCAAGGTCGATTTGGAGTGGATCGTGCGGGTAAAGTCCATGTCTTCTGGCACGACGAACGCAACCGCACCGACTGGCGGCAATCAGGAAATGCTATTTATTACACGACGATTGACGGGGGCAATGGGGTGAGTGCGTCCGCGCAAAAACTGTCCGATACCTTGTGCGATTGCTGCCGTATCGCCACGGCATTTGATAAAGATAACCAAGCCGTGTTGTTTACGCGTTTTATATACCCTGTCGGCATCCGCGATCACGGCATGTTACGGACGCAATCTAATGGCAAAGAGCCACTGACATGGCGGGTCACGTTTGATGACTGGGTTATCGAAGGCTGCCCTGAACACGGCCCAGCTATTTCCATCAGCGATGATAGCCGATACCACATCGCCTGGTTTACCCAGGGCAAAGTGAGGCAAGGCTTGTTTTATGGGTATTCAGACGACGAAGGGCAGCATTTTTCTAAGCCTATCGCCTTTGGTGAGTTGAAAAACTTACCCAGTCATCCCGATATTTTGGCTCAAGGAAAGCATATCATACTGACCTGGACAGAATTTGACGGCAAGAAAACCCAGCTTTTTGTGATGCACTCAAATGATGGCGGTAAGATTTGGTCGCAACCAAAACCAATTGCACAATTTAGCGCAGATGCAGATTTTCCGCTTCTACTTAGCAACAAACAAGGTGTGTTTGTGTCTTGGAATAGCAAATTGGAAGGTTATCGGTTAATTCCCTTGAATTAAGGAATCTCTGAGCGCGTCCTTAACTGAAAAACATTTTACCCCGATGTAGTTACGTAATCGAGATCACTATTTGAGGTCTGACTTCGCCAGCTCCACCAAAAATTCACGGCATTTAGCTTGAATTATGCGGGTGTTCACAGCCCCCATACGGATCATCTGTTTTTGAACGGGATTGAGTGTTTCCAGTTTAGCATCGGCAAACTTGTAGAAAACAGACGGTCTGACTAGGGCAATTTGCCCTTCAAGTGCAGGCGCGGCGAGAATTTCACTACCGGCTTTTTTGATAATGCTTTCTAGGGTGATGTCTTTTGGATAGCTAAATTCAGCAAACACCAGCAACATTAACGGTCTAAATTTTTGGTAAAGCCCTACCGCAGATTTTGCATCAATAGACTGAAATACTTGAGCAATATTATCGTAACGCTGATAGCTTTTGGGCGATATATTAAGCTCATTTCTGCTCTGTTCTACAGAAAACGGCCCCGCCATCCGAAGAAAACTCATGTGCTTGCTAATGCGAATACCCTGAGCAAAATCATTGACTATCAGCATGTGCTTTCTAATCAACTGATCTGTACTAAGCCACGACGCAAGCCCAGGTGCAATCTTGATTAGTGCTTGCCTCACCATATCATCGCTACTTAATAAATCTGGCAGACCTGATAACACAGATGAAGCTTGATCGTCATGACTAACTACAGTTTCTGACCCTGTGGGGTTTAAAAGCTCAAGCTCGCTCTCTTCTACAAGCAGCCGTTCTTCTGGGAATTGTTCCGATGTTGCGATTTCATGTACTGAAACTTTATCAGAAATGATTGTTTCTGCTTGTTTAAGCTGCTTATAATTTTCCAAAACATAATACGTACCACTGATTACAACAGCCAAGGAAACCAGGACAGCTAAAATAAAAATCGTGTTATTGGATTTTTTGTTTCTATTTCTATCGTAACGACTCATCGAGTTTTGAGACCTTCTTTCTGTTGTGGGTTACAATTCTGTATTAGGCACAAGGTTAAAGGCGCAAGGCACAAAACAGCAGGCTTATCCCTTTGAGCCTTGATAATTTTCGCACATACGCTACGGTTACTACTGCATTAAACGAATATATTTCGCACACCATTTGAATTTTATACAACGAATACTTTCATTTTAGTGAGCTGCCGTTTTCGATAGCACCAGACCCGCATTTTATGTTTATGAGTACCCGTCATCAGGAGGGCTTGGTGCACCTTTTGTACGGCATCAATCATGGCGGCGGCTTTGTTGCATTGACTGGCGAAGTCGGTACGGGTAAGACAACATTATGCCACTATTTGTTGCGGAAATTACCAGAAAACATTGATATTGCCCTTATTTTAAACCCCAAGCTCAATGCCTTAGATGACCTACTTTACAAGTCCGTTATAGCTTACCCAAGCTACATATCAATGTGTTCAGCTACGCAAATAATCCACAAGAGCGTTTTATGCTAATCGACATGATTAAATACCGGACAGGACAGCTCATCAAAGGCTCAGTGACGCTCAAAGAAATTTTACCTAACAGCATTATATTGCAATACGGTAATGACACTTTCAAGATTGAAAGACCTTAAGAAATTGACCTAATTTGCTGATGAAGGTTTTAACCTGAACATCCCGCTATCTTGACTGATAATGGTTGAAACAAGCCGTCATAGTTTGATTATCAACTCATACTTTCGGCTTTTTTTTACTTTCTAATGTCGCCAGTTGCTCTGGTGTAGCCTCACCCTGGTATTTGACCTGCCATTCTTTATACGGCATACCGTAGATTATTTCCCTGGCTTGCTCGTAATCCATGGTTACATTTTGGTCTTGTGCTGCTGCGGCATACCACTTAGCCAGACAATTACGGCAAAAATCAGCCAAGATCATCAAGTCAATATTCTGAACGTCGGCATGTGTTTGCAAGTGATGCACTAAGCGCCTGAATGCTGCTGCTTCGAGCTGTGTTTTTGTGTTATCGTCCACTATCTACCTCCAAATTGAAACGTCATTTTAGCAGAATTCACAACCAAAACATGTACATTGAAGGGCATTGGCCTTACAATAAGCCAAGTAAAAGCAGTAAAGTTTAAAATTAAATCAACTCATTCATCAATGATTCCCTAAAAAGTTGCAAGAACCAAAATGGTAAGTCATCTTGAGCTTTTATGAAAAATGGCACTCACATCGCCAACACAGCCAATCGAACATTCAACATAAGTTTTCAGGGGAATAGCAATCCGATGGAATGCAAGAGCCACTAATCGTCTAGCCCTGATCCGATTACACTAACCTGTAACAACCATACGTACACCACCAACTTCATGAAACAGATTTTTGAATTCTTTCCGATTCTTCTATTTTTTATAGCCTTTAAGCTATATGACATATACGTAGCAACTGCCGTCGTCATTGTGGCAACCATCTTACAAGTCGGCTATGCTTGGTTTAGATACCGTAAAGTCGAAACTATGCAATGGGTTACCTTGGGTTTAATCATCGTAATGGGTGGCGCGACAATATTGCTGCATGACGAACAATTTATTAAATGGAAGCTATCGATTATCGAATGGTTGTTCGGACTTGCTTTTATTGGCAGCCAATTTATCGGCAAAAAACCCTTTGTCGAGAGAATGATGTCCAAAAGCTTGACCTTACCCGATTTTGTTTGGCGGCGATTGAACCTGATGTGGGGTTGTTTTTTTATCACCGTCGGCTTTATCAATGTTTACGTGATGTTCCATTACACGACCGACCAATGGGTTACCTTTAAAACTTTCGGCGTGCCGGGATTGATGGTCTTGTTCATCGCACTACAGATGATTTTTTTATATAAGTACATCCCAGAAACCGAGAAATAAGGTGTTATACGCAATCATCAGTGAAGATGTCGCCAATAGTTTGGCGTTGAGATTAATCGCGAGACCCGCGCATATTAAAAGACTGCAAGACCTGCAAGATGCCGGACGACTGGTGTTAGCAGGACCACATCCTGCCATCGGCAGCGACAACCCAGGTGCTGCTGGTTTTACGGGCAGCCTTATCGTCGCAGAATTTGAAAGCCCACAAGATGCGCAGCTGTGGGCTGATGCAGACCCTTACGTAGCAGCTAAAGTTTATTCCAAAGTAACCATCAAACCATTTAAAAAGGTATTCCCACAATGACATCCGAAACCATTAAACGCCTGTTGAATGAAGCGCTTAAACCTGACACGCTTGAAATCATCGACCACAGTGCCGCCCATGCTGGTCACGCCGGAGCTAAAAGCGGCGGCGGTCATTATCATGTCAAAATTGTTGCCGACGCATTTGATGGCAAATCGCTGGTGCAACGCCACCAACTGATTTACAAAGCGTTAGGCGATATGATGAAACAAGAAATTCATGCCTTAGGCATCAATGCCCTTTCACCCTCTGAAGAAACCAAAGGAATCCATTAATGAATAGAAAACTTATCCCCTTAGTTATTGCCAGTGTCCTCATAGTTACAGCGTGCGACCTCAAGCCCGCAACTGGAACATCTGCACCTGCCATTAAAAAAGAAGATGCAATAGCCAGTGTAAACGGCCAATACATCAGCAAAAAAACGCTGGAAGACTTGGAAAAAGACCTCACCCAACGCAGCCACGGTCAAGCCACTGCTTTTCCAAAAGAAAAATTAATTGATGAATTGGTTCAGCGCGAAATACTGGTGCAAGATGCCGTGCTAAAAAAATTGGATCAAACCCCTGAAGTCACCGCCCAATTAGATGCTGCACGCAAAGCCATCTTAACTCAAGCGAGCTTGCAGGCTTATTTGAAAGCCAATCCCATCACTGATGCTGACATCAAAAAAGAATATGACAGCAAAGTGGGCGGCTCTAATGGCACCGAATACAAAGCCAGCCACATCCTAGTCAAAACCGAAGACGAAGCCAAAAAACTGATTGCCGAACTGGATAAAGGCGGAAAATTTGCCAAATTGGCGAACAAGCATTCATTGGATGCCAAAGAATCCCAAAATGGTGGTGATTTAGGCTGGTTTAACCCTAGCCAAATGGTAGCTCCGTTCTCTGAAGCCGTTGCCAAATTGGAAAAAGGAAAATACACCAAAACGCCCGTCAAAACCCAATTTGGCTGGCACATTATTTTGAGTGAAGACACCAGAAAACAAGCCGCGCCACCTCTGGAAGCTGTAAAAGAACAACTGACACCCATGTTGCAGCGTGAAAAAATTCAAAGCATGGTAGAAGGTTTGCGTAAACAAGCTAAAGTAGAGATTTTGATACCGCTGAAAGATGAGGAGCCGAAAGCCGCTACGCCACCTACAGCAGCAACCACTCCTGCGGCAGCCGCTACAGCTGCACCTGCTGCCGCAGAGCCAGCTAAAGAAGCTGCTCAACCTGCTGAAGCTGAAAAAGCAGTCCCCGCTAAAAAATAAGGTTATTCACCCACAAAAAGGGCGGGTGACCGCCCTTTTTTATGAGCATACAGCACTGCTTAAGCCCTTCTACAAGCTCTGGACGAACGGTAATGTGTTGATTAAATTCGTGGTTATCTTATCAAGCAATGAATGGAATCAACTTGTTCAGGGGTTTCCTAACACTAACAAACTGATGTGATT
>SHZQ01000062.1 GCA_009695535.1 Methyloglobulus sp. | reverse complement strand
TCAGCCTGATTGATATGGGCGGTTGCTGTAATTTCTGGTTTGACGGGGTAGATTTTGATTTCTGACATAGTGCTTACCTCGGGCTTACTTTAAAGGTTTATTGTCCCAGACGATCCTGTAATCTCGAAACCAAGTCCATTCGGTCATGACGAACGCTTTAAGACCCGATCTGATGCCAAGCACCAGGTGTTCGAATATATCGAAGCGCACTACCGTCGCAAACGGCTTCATTCCAAATTGGGTTATCTTAGCCCGATTGCGTTTGAAACCAAAAAAGTCGCTTAGCAGGGTGTCTGTGAAATTAGGGCAAGATCATCCTACGGACTACGATTCACATGCTAATCGTACTACACAAAGCCAACTCATCGGTACGCCAATGTATAATGGCCCAACCCAGAAGTTCAGATACTGAGCCCCCAAAGAGACTGTCAGGCGGATTTTGCTTGAGCAGCACCAGCAAGCCAAAAAGCGTAATATTGGGCGATTGGGTATCCACTGCTGTCGCCAAAGTTTGCTTGCTGAGTTTATAGCCGTGTTGGTCGACGATAACAGGTGCGTGCATGTATGCAGGCGTAGGAAAACCTAATAGTTGTTGGAGGTAGATTTGCTTGGGGGTTTCTGCCAGCAAATCGCAACCACGTACGACGTAGTTAATACCTTGCAGATAATCATCGACTACTACGGCAAATTGGTAAGCGATTATCCCGTCTTTACGCTTTAAGATGAAGTCGCCGTATTGCTTTGCTAGATTATGGCTAATTGTGCCTTGCAATTTGTCATTGAAAGATAAGGTGCAATCGCTAGTTTTGATGCGGATGGCATGAGGCGCATCAGGGGAAATCGATTTATGTCGGCAAATACTTGGATAAATGCTGTATTGGGTATTGGAGCTTTCGTTAGAGGGTAAGTTAGCCAACAATTTGCGGCTGCAAATACAGCGATAAGTAAGCTGGCTTTGCGCTAGAGTTACTAAAAAAGTGGCATAATCGTCAAGATGTTGGCTTTGATAGTAAACACTACTGTCCCAGTACAGACCGAAAGCCTCCAGGGTTTTTAAGGTAGCGGCAACTGAGTCACCTTTATTGCGTGGCGTATCAAGATCATCAATCCTGAGCAGCCATTTTCCTTGATGGTGTCGGGCATCGAGATAACTGGCGACTGCCGTAAACAGTGAGCCCGTGTGCAGCGGCCCGGTCGGTGAAGGGGCAAACCGCCCGATATAGTTATTGTGACTTAATGTAGTCAGGCTTGGAAAGCCCTTATCATTGATCCCGATCATGGCTCGGCTAGCTCGCCACGAACGGAATCAAGCTTTTCTAGCTAACGATTTGGGGAGTATTAACCCGTTTGTTTTTCACGAATTTCATCCAGCGTTTTGCAGTCGATACATAAAGTCGCGGTCGGTCTGGCTTCCAGACGGCGAATGCCTATCTCGATGCCGCACGATTCGCAAAAACCATAACTACCGGACTCAATTTCCTTAAGTGCATCATCAATTTTTTTGATTAACTTACGCTCACGATCACGCGCACGCAGTTCCAGGCTGAATTCGGATTCTTGCGTGGCGCGGTCGTTTGGGTCGGGGAAGTTGGCAGCATCGTCCTGCATGTGATGGACGGTGCGATCAACCTCCTTCATCAATTCCACTTTCCAATTGTTAAGGATGGTCTCAAAATGCTTTAATTGAGTATCATCCATATATTCTTCGCCTTCCTTTTCAACGTAAGGCTTAAAACTGAAAGGCGACATACCCGCTCTGGGATTATCGGTCATTCAAGAACTCCTAAATGGCAAACTAAATAAACCGCGCATTTTTAGCAGAATAGTCAGCAGTTGGCAAGGATTATTGCTATGATTTTGGACAATAAAACCAAACCTGCCTTTATGACGACTTTATTAGCAAAACGTACAGCCGATATTGCACCCTTTTATGTCATGGAGATATTGCGTCGCGCAAAGGAATTGGAAAGCCAGGGGTGCGACATTATCCACATGGAGATTGGTGAGCCTGATTTTCCTACCCCACAAACTATCCTAGATGCTGGTATCAAACATCTACAAGCGGGTGACATCAAATACACGCCTGCCGCTGGCTTGCCGGAATTGCGCGAAAAAATTGCGGCTTTTTACCAAACCCGTTATGCGGTAAATATCGATAAGGAGCGCATATTCGTAACGCCTGGTGCATCTGGGGCGTTTTTGTTGGCACTGGGTGTCAGTCTCAATCCTGGCGATGAAATCTTGATGGCTGACCCTTGTTATCCCTGCAATAGCAACTTCATCAAGCTGTTTGAAGGTAAAGCGACAACTTTGCCTGTGGCTGCGGCAGAGAATTATCAACTTACTGCCAATTTAATCCGGCAACATTGGTCGCCAGCGACAAAAGGTGTGTTGCTTGCTTCGCCATCAAATCCAACGGGCACGGTGGTTGATCTACAAATACTCAAAAAAATGCTTCATGCCGTTAAGCAGTTAGGTGGTTGTTTTTATTCGGATGAGATTTATCACGGCCTAGTTTACGGCAAGAGCGCACACACCGCCCTGGAATATGCTGATAATGTTTTTGTTATCAACAGCTTTTCCAAATATTTTGGCATGACTGGGTGGCGCATCGGTTGGTTAATCGTTCCCGATGAATTCGTGGAAGCCACAGAAAAACTGGCACAAAATATATTTATTGCCACCCCAACGCTGTCGCAATATGCAGCATTGGCGGCTTTTGATATGCTAACCCTTCGTGAGCTGGAAAAAAGGCGAGCCGAATTTTCCGCTAGAAGAGATTATCTTTATGATGCGCTGGTAAAATTAGGCTTTGAAATTCCCGTCAAACCGGACGGTGCTTTTTATATTTACGCCAATTGCGCTAACTTTACCGATGACAGCTATCAATTCGCTTTAGAATTTTTAGAAGCGGAAGGCGTTGCCGTAACTCCAGGAAAAGATTTTGGTAGCTACCAAGCTCATCATCACCTGCGCTTCGCCTATACGACCTCTATCGAACGCATGGCCGTTGCCATGCAGCGATTAGAACGATTTATAAACCGGAATGATTAACCAGGAACAACAATGCCCATCAAACAACTCTCTGCTACCGAATTAAAAGCCAAACTTCAAGATAAAGAGCGGTTTTTCCTATTGGATGTAAGAGAACCGAATGAATTTGAGTTTGCCCATATCGACGGCAGTGTTTTGATACCGCTAAACCAAATTCCAGGGCGGTTAAGGGAGATTGATATGGAGCAGGAGGTTGTGCTGATTTGCCATCACGGTATGCGGAGTATGCAAGCCGCTAATTTTCTTAACCAAGTCGGTTATAAGCAAATTAGCAATTTGGTGGGCGGTATTGATGCGTGGTCTATTGAGTGTGATAGTTCGGTGGCGAGATATTAGCTGAATTTGCCTTCATCCCTTAAGCAATGGAATTAGAGTCGCGTAGTTCTTTAGGTAACATAATCGCCATTTTTGTTGCCCCAACTAGGCGCGCGGAACAATTAGCCGTTGAAGCTGTGCAGCTAAAAATGGGTAAAGGCGTGGTTGGTGATCGATTTTTTGGACTTAGCCAAAAAATTCCTGGTCGAAATATCACGTTTATCGAGGTAGAGGAAATTTATGAGTTTAATCAGAACTATCAACAAGCTATAGAGCTAAATGCTACTCGCCGTAATTTTATAACGCGGGGTATTCGATTGAATGAATTGGTCGGCAAGACCTTCCGCGTAGGCGATGTATTATGCAGAGGTGTAGAGCTGTGCGAACCTTGCCGTGTGCTAGCACGGCAATTGCCACAGGACTCATTAACACAAACACAAATTATCAAGGCTTTTACCAACAAAGGCGGCTTGAGGGCGGATGTGTTATCTGACGGCATTGTGCGGCTGGGTGATTCCTTGAGTTAAGCGGCAATACGACTACAACGCCCTGATTTTCTCACGCTGCACTTCAAGGTTTTTAAGTGACAAGTGCAAATCCGCCAATTTCGCTTTTTCTTTTTCGATAACGTCTGCGGGTGCTTTATCGACAAATGCCGGATTACTCAACTTGCCTTCAACGCGAGGTAAATCAGCTTGAATCCGTTGAATTTCTTTATCCAAACGCGCTAGTTCTGCACCTTTGTCGATTAAACCTGCCATCGGTATCAGGATTTTCAGGTTTCCAGCTAAAGCCATTGCTGATTCCGGTGCTGTTTCGCCATTACCTAAACAAGTAATAGATTCTATGCGGCCTAGTTTTTGTAGGTAGATTTTATTTTTAGTCAAATATTGCTGATCTTGCTCGGATACATCTTGTAATAAAACAGGCAGCGGCTTGCCTGGCGCGATATTCATCTCGCCGCGAATCCGGCGTACGCCTAAAATGAAACTCATAACCCACGCTAACTCGGCTTCTGACTCCGCGCTATTGAGACTATCTTCAACTATAGGATAAGGTTGTAACATGATGGTCTCGCCCTGAAAGCCGGCTAGTGGTGAGATAGTTAGCCAGATTTCTTCAGTGATAAATGGCATGATTGGGTGTGTTAATTGTAAAACTGTTCCCAATACGGTTAATAAAGTATGGCGTGCGCCGATTTGTATCATTTCATCTTCGGACTGCAGAGATACCTTAGAAAGCTCAATGTACCAGTCGCAAAACTCGTTCCAGGTAAAATCGTAAATCGCTTGTGCGGCATGGTCAAAACGATAGCTATCCAATGCGTTGCGGGTTTCGCCGATAACTTGGTTTAACCGTGAAAGAATCCACTGATCGATTTGATTTTGCTTAAAAACAGAGCCAGAAAAACCGCAGTCTTTGCCTTGGGTATTCATCAACACATAGTTCGCCGCATTCCATAACTTATTACAGAAATTGCGATAGCCTTCCACGCGCCCCATGTCAAACTTGATGTCGCGTCCAGTCGATGCCAGCGATGCAAAGGTAAAACGCAGGGCATCGCACCCGTAAGGCGCAATCCCGTCGGGAAATTCCTTACGGGTACGCTTGTCGATTTTCTCTGCCATTTGTGGCTGCATCAATCCGCTGGTACGTTTTGTAACTAATTCGTCTAAGGTAATGCCGTCGATGATGTCTAAAGGATCCAACACGTTACCTTTGGATTTGGACATTTTCTGTCCTTCACCATCACGCACCAACCCATGTACATAAACATTCTTGAACGGCACTTGCGGCGAACCATTTTCATGTTTCATAAAGTGCATGGTCATCATAATCATCCGTGCCACCCAGAAAAAGATAATGTCGAAACCCGTCACCAGCACATCGGTAGGATGGAAAGTTTTGAGTTCCGGCGTTTGCTCTGGCCAACCCAGGGTTGAGAACGTCCATAAGCCTGAGGAAAACCAGGTATCCAACACATCTTCATCTTGGCGTAGAGCAATCTCAGTGCTTAGCGCATACTTTGTACGTACTTCCGTTTCATCGCGACCTACGTAGACTTTGCCATTATTATCGTACCAGGCCGGAATGCGATGCCCCCACCAAAGCTGGCGCGAAATGCACCAATCTTGGATGTCGCGCATCCAGGAAAAATACAGGTTTTCATACTGCTGCGGCACGAATTTGATGTCGCCGTCTTCCACGGCTTTAATCGCTGGTTTTGCCAGTTCTTTCGCATTCACGTACCACTGGTCGGTAAGCCAAGGTTCGATAACCACACCGGAACGGTCGCCGCGCGGGACTTTCAAGGTATGTGGGTCGATTTTTTCCAGCAATCCTAAGCTTTCTAACTCAGAAACAATCTTCTTACGTGCTTCAAAACGATCCAGTCCAGCATAGGCTTCCGGTGCTTTTTCGCCGTGTGTACTGGCATAACCTTCAAAGGTTAATACAGTGAATTCGCTAACAATTTTGGCATCAAGATCTAGTACGTTAATCAGCGGAAGATTGTGGCGTTTGCCGACTTCGTAATCGTTAAAATCATGCGCTGGGGTAATCTTAACGCAACCCGTACCGAATTCGGGGTCAACGTAATCATCAGCGATAATGGGTATTTCTCGATGGGTAATCGGCAGTAAAATCGTCTTTCCAATCAAATGCTGATAACGATCATCATTAGGATTAACAGCCACCGCCGTATCGCCCAGCATGGTTTCAGGGCGGGTGGTTGCAACAACAAGATGCCCAGAGCCATCAGCAAGTGGATAACGGAAGTGCCACATCGAACCTTTTTCTTCTTCGCTGACCACTTCCAGATCGGAAATCGCGGTATGCAATTTCGGATCCCAATTGACCAAACGCTTACCGCGATAAATCAAACCGTCGTCGTACAATTGCACAAAGGCTTCCTGTACCGCTTTAGATAAGCCTTCATCCATCGTGAAACGCTCGCGCGTCCAATCCACCGACGAACCCAAACGCCGCAATTGTCGGGTAATCGTGCCACCGGATTCGGCTTTCCATCCCCACACTTTTTCCAGAAATTTGTCACGACCTAAGTCATGGCGTGTTAAGCCTTCGCCCACCAATTGACGCTCGACGACCATCTGCGTGGCAATCCCCGCATGGTCTGTACCCACCTGCCATAAGGTGTTACGACCTTGCATCCGATGATAACGGATCAGCGTATCCATAATCGTGTTGTTAAAACCATGCCCCATGTGCAAACTGCCCGTCACATTGGGTGGCGGTATCATGATGCAATAAGGTTCGCCTTGACCTGATGGGGCAAAATAGCCTTTGGCTTCCCAGTTTTCATACAGGCGTTGTTCGATGTCGTGTGGTGCGTAGGTTTTTTCCATGTAGCGTGTTGTTGTATTAATATAAAAGTTGAAACATTTTAACAGACACGTCTGGATTGCTTTTGAAATGTTAAAAGAATTTCCTAGGGTTACAAGGATGGCTTGGAAATCAGAATGACATTTCGGATGAGCGCGCACACAATCAACAAAGCCCTAAAGCTTGTACAATAGCGTGTTCTGGCTAAAAGATTCGATAGTGAGTTAAATCTGTAAAATACGCGCGACTCACAAGCATGAAGCCGATAAGCTCATTAAAAAATACAGATTTATCCCATTACCAAAGATTCAATATTGGTGAAGATGGCAATTACTCCACTTTGCTAGTTAATAAGAAAAACGAGGAATAAGATGAAATACGATGTGATAGATGCACAAATATCGCCTGATGGCGGGCTGGAGGTGCTTTCCAGGCAAGAGGTTAGCAAGTTGCTGGGCAGCAGCCAAGGTGGGCTGTACCAAATCTTCCGAAATTGTGCGTTGGCAGTGTTGAACTGCGGCAGCGAGATGGATGATGGTAAGGAATTGCTGGAACGTTATCCTGATTTTGCCATACGTGTCGTGCAGGAACAGCGCGGCATTAAGTTGGAGCTAAAGAGTGCGCCCGCACACGCTTTTGTCGATGGTCACATGATTAAAGGTATCAACGAACATCTTTTTGCTGTGGTGCGCGACATCATCTATGTAGATGACGAAATTAACCATAATCCGCACTTTGATCTTGAAACGTCTAACGGTATCAGTAATGCCGTGTTTCACATACTCCGTAACGCTAATATTTTGCGCCCGATAGCTAACCCCAAGCTGGTCGTGTGCTGGGGTGGGCATTCAATCAACCGCAAAGAATACGATTATACCAAGCACGTCGGGTACGAAATGGGCTTGCGCGGTTTGGATATTTGCACCGGTTGCGGCCCTGGCGCGATGAAAGGCCCGATGAAGGGCGCAACTATCGGTCATGCCAAGCAACGTATCAAAAACGGACAATACTTGGGCATCACCGAACCTGGGATTATTGCAGCGGAATCGCCCAATCCTATCGTCAATGACTTGGTTATTTTGCCGGATATTGAAAAACGCTTGGAAGCCTTTGTCCGCACTGGTCACGGCATTGTGGTATTTCCAGGTGGAGCGGGTACAGCTGAGGAAATACTGTACATCCTGGGTATTCTACTGCACCCTGACAACAAGGATATGCCATTTCCATTGATTTTTTCTGGTCCTGATAGCGCAAAAGCGTATTTCGAGCAAATTGACAGTTTTATCTCAGCCACGTTGGGACAAGAGGCGCAACGCAGATACCAAATTATTATCGACGACCCAGGGCAGGTTGCGCGTGAAATGCAGGCGGGTATCAGCCAAGTCAGGGCATTTCGTAAGCAACACGGTGATGCCTACTATTTTAATTGGCAGCTAAAAATCGACCCAGTTTTTCAAAAGCCTTTCAACCCAACCCACGACAGCATGAAAGCCCTGGCCTTACACAGCAATCAAGAAAAACACCTGCTTGCCGCCAATTTGCGCCGCGCTTTTTCAGGCATTGTTGCAGGTAATGTTAAAGATTCCGGCATACGTGCTATCGAACAATACGGCCACTTTGAAATTAACGGCGATAGCCACATTATGGCCTTGATGGATACTTTATTGGCCTCGTTCGTCGCACAGCACCGGATGAAATTGCCGGGGAAAAAATATTCGCCGTGTTATCGGATTGTTGCTTGATGAATGCTTGATAATGACTTTTATCGAGAAGATTGATGCTAAGTTATGCTGGGCAATGCTAGATTTGCTTGTTCTTCCGCTTGTGGTCTGCGCTTTAACTTGGCTTCTCGTTTGGCTATCAATGCTTTGGCGGCATCTGTGCCGATGTGGGTTTCGCCGCGTTGTTTGGCCAATGCCATCTGTTTTTCACGCTCAGAAAAGCGTTGCTTCTGCTGCGGGGTGTTTTTGGCGTAACAATGTGGGCAATTTACGCCTTTTTCGTAGGTGTCGCTGGCTTTGTCAGCGTCGGTAATCGGCATACGACAGGCATTACACTGGTCGTAACCGCCTTTTTCCAGTTTGAGGTTAACCGTTACCCGTTCATCAAACACAAAACATTCCCCTTGCCAGAGGGTTTCTTGCTCAGGCACTTCTTCAAGATACTTTAGAATGCCGCCCTTGAGATGATAGACTTCTTCAAAGCCCTGTTCTTTAAGGTAAGCGGTTGATTTTTCACAGCGAATGCCACCTGTGCAAAACATGGCAACTTTTTTGTGTTTTGCTGGATCGAGATGATCTTTTACGTACTGGGGAAATTCCCTGAAACTCTCGGTATTCGGGTTGATGGCGTTTTTAAACGTGCCGACCTGATATTCGTAATCGTTGCGGGTATCAATGAGCAGGACTTCAGGGTCGGAAATCAAGCTGTTCCAATCTTTAGGTGCAACATAAGTCCCTACGACCTGTTTAGGGTCGATGCCTTCAATACCCATCGTGACGATTTCGTTTTTGAGCTTAACTTTGGTGCGATTGAAAGGCGGGATGTCGGTGAAAGATTCTTTGCAATCAATCTCAGCTAAACGAGGATCTGATTTTAGCCAATTTACTACCGTATCAACTGCAAATCGTGAGCCTGCAATTGTGCCATTGATGCCTTCACGAGCAAGCAGGAGAGTTCCCCTGACCTGGTTGCTGTCCATAACATCAAACAAAGGCTGTCGTAATCGTTGGTAATCGGGCAATTCAACAAATTTGTACAGGGCGCAGACGACTATCTGGGGCATTACTGGGTAAATCTTTTTTAAAATTAAGTGAATAACGAGGACGGCTAAGCGCTTACATTTGCGATTGCAGAT
>SHZQ01000061.1 GCA_009695535.1 Methyloglobulus sp. | reverse complement strand
AGTTTGCTGGGCGTGGCGGCAAGTATCCTAGCGGGCTTTTATGATGTTATTTTTGGCTCCCTATTTGAATTTTGCCATCTTATTTTTGAAGTCGTTGAGACGGGGCTTGATGAGTTTATTAAGCGCTTATTCCACACTGAAAAGCGTGAAACGGGAATAATTGTGTTCTATATCTTGTTTGTTATCGCTGGTTTCTTGATTTATCTGGTTTGGAAGATACTGGTACAGATGACCAGAAGGATAAGTCATCATTTTGTCAATGAATGGACAGAATTGAAAACCGCTGTGGTTAGCGATTGGGGCGCTATCTCAGTGACTAATAAGATAACATTTATTTCCGTTTTCCTACTGGTGAATTATCTAGCATCTTTTTTACTGTTCTAAGCCCACTTAGACAAAACTAACGCATAATTAAATCGAATATGGAAAAAATTAAAGTTCTTTTCGTTTGTTTGGGAAATATCTGCCGATCACCTACCGCTGAAGGTGTATTTACCAAACTCATTGCTGAAAAGAAGCTAACATCACGGTTTACCATCGATTCTGCCGGCACCCATGCTTACCATGTCGGCAATCCGCCTGATGCCCGTGCCCAACAAGCCGCTCTTAAGCGGGACGTAGAGTTACAGCAATTACGCGCCAGAAAAGTTCATAGCAGCGACTTTGAGTACTTCGATTATGTGCTAGCAATGGACGACGACAATTATTCGATACTTATTCATGAATGTCCTAATGAATACAAAGACAAGGTTAAATACTTTCTCGACTATGCGCCGCATTTAGGTGTGCGCGAAGTCCCTGATCCGTATTACGGTGAGAAATTCGGTTTTGAACGAGTTTTGGATATGGTGGAAGATGCCTCTTTAGGGTTTTTAGAAACCCTCCAAAAAGCCGGTCTTAAATGATTTCTGCGTGTTGGTGAGATGTCCGGCACGTGCTATTCTAGCGTTTCATCTTTATAAATAGTTGTTTGGGCAGCGCCCCACACAACACTAAAAGTGAGGAGAAAAGAGCTATGTTTAAGCGCAAACTTATAAGCCGCGTCTTGTTGATTGCATTGATGTTTTTGCCAGTTGTCTCCAGTTCGTTCGCGCAAACGTCCACACAAGAGCCGGCTCTGGATCTTGCGGTACAAGATGCGCAACTTAAGTGGAATCCCTGTCCCGCATTTATGCCAAAAGGCTGCGTGATTGCTTTGCTGCACGGCGATCTTGCAAAAGACAACGCTGACGTATTCTTCAAAATGCCAGCCCATTCCACTATTCCTACCCATAGTCACACGTCGGCGGAGCGCATCGTGGTGGTGGCTGGTGAGCTTCATGTAACCTATGAAGGTCAACAAACAGCCGTGATTACGCCAGGGACTTATGCGTACGGCCCCGCAAAACGATCGCATAAAGTTTTTTGCGCCAGCGCTGAAGATTGTGTACTGTTCATCGCTTTTGAATCGCCAGTTGATGCAATACCGAGCAAAGACGCACAATAACTCCAGCTAACGCTTATTTTATTAATGTGGATTTAATAGGTAAGCACCTAATATTTAAAGCATAATTATGGCAATCATCGAAAACACTGTAGTTTATATGGATGGAGAAGTGGTTTTGGAGGCATTCTTTGCTTTTGATGATGTGTTTACAGACCGAAGACCCGCTGTTTTGATTAGTCATACCTGGTGCGGCAGAGACGCGTTTGTTGCAGATAAGGCAAGAAAATTGGCGGCACTCGGTTATGTCGGGTTTGCACTAGATATTTACGGCAAAGGGGTTTTAGGTGCTAATGCCGAAGAAAATGCCAAATTGATGCAACCTTTTTTGGATGATAGGGAAGGATTGCAAACACGCATTAAAGCGGCCCTTAATGCCGTTAAGTTGCTGCCCTGGGTAGATGATAAAAAAATTGCCGCGATGGGCTTTTGCTTTGGCGGGCTTTGCGTGTTGGATTTGGCACGGACGGGTGTGGACATAAAAGGCGTGGCGAGTTTTCATGGCTTACTTTTCCCACCAGAAAACACCCAAGGTAATAAAATCAAAGCTAAAATACTGGCATTACATGGCCGTGACGATCCAATGGGGTTGCCTGAGCAAGTGCTTACCTTCCAGGAGGAAATGACATTGGCTGGCGCTGATTGGCAATTTGTTTCCTATGGACATACCGTCCATGCTTTCACCAATCCTGTCGCCAACAATCCCGATTTCGGTACGGTTTATCAAGCGGATGCGGACAGGCGATCATGGTTAGCTATGCAGAATTTCTTCACTGAAATTTTCGCGTAAGCTGTAAGGCTGCTTTTGCAACGCAATGTGAACTTCCTGTCATGACCTTATTGTGGACTGATGCACTGATATTGCTGCTTTTGCTGGCTACAATAAGCATTGCGTTTTATCTGCATGATAAGGAACATATTCAACGTCCGCTCAATAAAATTGCGCGTAGTAAAGTTGGGATGGCGTCCTTAGTCGTATTATTGTTTTTTCTGTTGATTGGTCTGCTCGATTCCATTCACTTCAACGCTACTCAAGAAAAAAATAACGACATCATTAGTTTGTTGGATTATTTCGCCACGCCATTACGAGAGCATACCGAGAAAACTTACTCCGCACCGTTTGCGACGACCTTATACAGCAAGGAAATGATTGCAAAAGCTGGCGCGATGCAATGGGATTATCCGCGCCTGGTTTTTGGTGGGAACCATCTGGAAAATCCAGAAAAAGAGCAGTTACCTGATGTTTTGTTAAAAGCTGGGCTTGGATTTTTAATAGGTTTAGCTTTATTTACAGCATTGATGCTTTTATCTGCTGGAGTCAGTTACTTAAAACAAGGTTCAGTACCCCAATTTTTTGCCATGCACCCCGCGGTATCAACCTTATTCGTTATAATTGTCATAAGTGCGGTGCTTGGTTATCTATCCCTTTATTACCATGTTTTAGGTACCGATAAAGTCGGCGAAGACGTATTCTACCAAGCCATCAAAAGCATTCGTACCGGCTTGGTTATAGGTACGCTGACCACGCTCATCATGCTGCCCTTGGCGATTTTGTTTGGCATATTGGCCGGGTTTTTTCGGGGTTGGGTCGATGATGTCATTCAATATCTCTATACTACTCTTAATTCCATACCCGGAGTATTGCTGATAGCGGCATCGGTGTTGATGGTGCAGGTGTATATGGCAAATCACGAAGACCAATTCACCAGCGTGATCGTCCGTGCCGATATGCGCTTGCTGTTCCTGTGCATGATTTTAGGCGTGACCAGTTGGACGGGTTTATGCCGCCTGCTTAGGGCAGAAACCTTAAAGCTGAGGGAAATGGAATACGTGCAAGCCGCCTACGCATTGGGCGTGAAACAACATGCCATATTGTTGCGCCATATTTTGCCGAATGTGATGCACATCGTGCTGATTTCCGTGGTACTTGACTTCAGTTCCCTGGTATTGGCGGAAGCGGTGTTGTCATATATCAACATCGGCGTAGACCCCACCATGTATAGTTGGGGCAATATGATTAACGGCGCACGTCTGGAAATGGCACGTGAACCTATCGTGTGGTGGTCATTGTCAGCCGCTTTTGTATTCATGTTTGCCCTGGTGCTGGCGGCGAATTTGTTTGCCGATGTCGTGCAGGATGCGTTTGATCCAAGGGGTGCGGGTAATGAAGTCATTGAATAAATCAGCCGTCAATCAAATCAATTCCGATAAATTGATGTTAAGTAAATGGACGGCGGTTGTGCTGCAACAAAGGGAAAAACATTTTTTGGTCACTTGTGTTAACGAAGACGAGCAGGGCGTTGTGATTACCTGCGTAGTCGAGGCAGTGCTAACGCATAACGAATACGAAATTGCATGGCAGGAATTGAAAGACAGTACACGTTGGTTAGTAGGATGGCTTTGAATGTTAAAGATAAGGTCTTATGACTGAACCATTGCTTTCCGTCGCAAAGTTAAGTGTTAATTTCAATAAGAATCAACCAGTTGTTGATGATATTAGCTTTTTTATTTACCCAGGCGAAACTTTTGCTTTAGTTGGTGAGTCGGGTTCTGGAAAGTCGATTACCGCTTTATCGGTGCTAAGGTTATTGCCAAATAATGCCCATCTCGAAGCTACGTCAATCAGCTTGCAAGGCGAAAACTTGCTGAAGCTGTCAGAATTGGGTTTGTGCAAGATCCGTGGGCGGCGTATCGGGCTGATTTTTCAAGATCCGATGTCGTCGCTGAATCCGGTTATGACGATTGGCGACCAGGTCGCAGAAGCCATCCAGCAACACTATTCCTTATCCAAAAGTGAGACGCAACAACGCATTTTGGAATTGTTGCAGCAAGTTGAACTGCCCGAATCGAAACAGCGCATAAAGGACTTTCCGCACCAATTGTCCGGCGGTCAACGGCAACGGGTAATGATAGCGATTGCTTTGGCTGGTAAACCCGATTTGCTAATAGCGGATGAGCCGACGACCTCGTTGGATGTGACCATACAGGCGCAAATACTGACGTTATTGAAAAACATCCAGCAACAAACGAGCATGGCATTGTGGCTGATTAGCCATGATCTCGCATTGGTTTCCACGATAGCAGATAGAGTTGCTGTGATGCAGCATGGCAAAATTGTTGAAACCGCACACTCAGCAGAACTGTTCAGCAAAGCCCAGCATCCTTATACCCAGAAGTTGCTTAATGCTTTGCCCTCTATGCAAAGCTGTCTCGAACATTGCGCAGAAGAACAGTCGACATTATTGCAAGTCAATGATTTTCATTGTTATTATCCAATTCACAAAGGCTTGTTTAAGCGCATCGTCGGTTATGTGCGGGCGGTGGATGGTGTGAGTTTTGCTATTCAGAAAGGCAAAACCTTAGCTCTAGTGGGTGAATCGGGTTGCGGGAAAACCACGTTAGGTAAAAGTTTGCTTAATTTGATACCAAGCACTTCTGGATCAGTAAAGATTGACGGCGTTGCTTTAGATGGGCTGAAGGGTGAGCAATTACGGAAACAACGCGCCAATATGCAGATTGTCTTCCAAGACCCGTTCTCGTCGATGAACCCAAGGATGCTGGTGGGCGACATTATTTCCGAAGGCATCAACGCACTGCATCCAGATGTTAATGCGGTCGAGCGCAAGGAACGTGTACAGCAATTGCTGCAACACGTCGGTTTGCCGGAAGATGCGGCATTGCGTTATCCGCATGAATTTTCCGGCGGGCAACGGCAGCGGATTTGTATCGCCCGTGCTTTGGCGGTGCGGCCTAAATTGATCGTGTGCGACGAGCCGACGAGTGCGCTGGATGTTTCCGTGCAGGCACAGATAATCCGTCTGTTAAAGGATTTGCAGAAGGAACAGGGTATCAGCTATTTGTTTATCACCCATGATCTCGCCGTTGTGGCTGAGATTGCTGACGATGTGGCGGTGATGTATCAAGGCAAGATAATAGAGCAGGGCAGTGTGGAGCAAGTGCTTTTCAAGCCACAACATGCGTACACGAAAAAACTGATTAGTGCTGTACCCGTACTAAAGTACAACAATGACAGCCAGAAAAAAACTGGCATTGTCCTGTAATACTAGCTGCTCAGAATTCCTATTTACCACGAAGGATACGAATGAAAAACAAGGCTTTGCAGTCTTCGTGCTGTAAAAATACGCTAAACATAAAGCGATCTTGAAATATCGACATTGGTCTTGTCCAAGATAGCTCGTCGTAGCCGCTCGGCTTCTGTTGCTCTGTCCATCAAACTAGGTTCAGTTGTAACCGTCCCTTAAAGCGTTTGATACCACTCGTTTTTCTTTCATTCACAACACGCAAACAAAATTATCGGGTGTTTTTGTGTAGATTCCAGTTATTGTTAATGTTATTGAAGCTCAAGCGTTGAGCGTAAAAGCTTTAATCCGGGCGGTAAAGCTTCACCAAAAACCTGACCCTCTTCTTTTTCGTCCAATTCCTTATAATGTTCGACCATCTCCAGCCAAGAATACGGTGTTTTGCTTAATTTAAACTTATCAATTAGTTGCATACGAAGTGATTCATTAACATCACGCACTCTATCGCCACTTTTGCGACTGATTAGCGTGGCAGCAAATGCAGCTTGAGGGTTTTTTTTCCAGTCTTCGTTTAGAAGAGCAGTTAGCCATTTTTCAGCAATATCGGCAGAAATGACATTATGACTGCTACCATAAAAAGGTAGCCTTGCACCCACACGACCTAACGCCCACCAGGTTTGCTTGGACTCGTTGGATTTTTGCAAGCGTCTGATTAACCATTCACCTATTTGTTTTTTGCTGGTGCTTGGCAACCTTTCTAGTACAGCGGCAAGCCGTACCATGTCATCATAACTGCGTTGCTTGGCTTGCTTGGCAACAGTGGGCTGCCTACTGGAAGCGGGATTAATGTAGTTAGCAATATCTTTATAAATCAACTCTTGCGCGGCGGCGTCTAAGCCACCTGCAATGCGCCGCCAAAGCGTCCACCATTCGCTCCAGTTCTGGATTTCGTTGGTGAATTGTATGCCTTGCGGATAGAGATTCCACAATTGTTCGATGCGCCAGTCATCCAGCGGACAACCAAAACCCGGACGCAGACAAAAACCTGTCAAACTGAGCCATACCCTTTCATGATGTTCCGAACGACGACGGTATTTTTGTCCTTCCAGCAGCACCGCAAACAATGCCCTGAGTAGGGAAGAATCCCATTCAGAGCGCTCACCTAAGCGTCTTTCAAGATCAGCACGCAGATTTTTGACCGCGTTTGGGTTTATTTCTTTGGATTTTGGCCCGAAAACCGCCTGTATCAGCTCGCAAGCGGCGTTAAATTGCGGAGGCAACTTAGCATTTGCCTGGGTTCTGATGTTGCCCTGTCGCCTGATTTGGAACTCCACGTCCCAGCGTTGTTGCTGGTTGTGGCCTAGTTTTTGCTTGCTTGTTGCCGATTGATTTACTGCAATACATTGAATTTTAAGCGTTCCTAAGTCGGTTTGAGTAACGCCCAGTTGCACCACGGTTTCGCTATCTTTATCGCTAGATTCATCATCAAATGCCACGACTAGCGGTGGCAAAGCGTGAAAGTCATCGGTAATTTCGGTAAGATCGCCCGCTTTTAAGAGCTGGTCGCCGGAAAAAGAAGCCAGATCAAAACGCACTGGCAACCCCGTACGCAAAGCAAAGCGGCGGTCATGCAAGATAATTTCTTCACCTTCTTCGCTGCCTTTTGGCAACACACAAATGCCATATTGTGCTGTTGATGACTTTGCATCGGTAGCGGTTTCGACCAACAAAAAATAACTGCGCGCCGCGCCGCCACCAATTTTTAATTGCTTGTTATGTCTGGCTATGGCATAGCTGACTGCACCATAAGCGACTGAAAACTCAGGGTGATTATTCTCAAGCAAAGTTAATGGCTTAGCACTCCAGCCATTGCATAGGTCGAGAATTCTCTGGGTGATCTGTGTGCTGCGAAACAATCCGCCATTCAGCAAAATGGCATCGGGTACAAACCCTGCACCTTGCAATGCTTGTAGTGCAGCGGCTTTGTGCAGATTTAAAAATGCAGCGATATGCTTGCTGACCGCGGGTTCTGCCGTGTACGGCAAACCGAACTCCACCACGCCGCTGCGTTTTCTGTCCGGCAAATCATCCAATTGGGTGAGTGGAAAAAAGCCGTCTGAGGCGATTTGCCTGACATCTTCCTGACTTAATAAGGTAGAACGTGATCCACCAATCAACTTGGCCCCACCACCCAATAAGGTAATCGGCAATTGTTCTGGTGCATCATCCGCCAGCAAGCGTTCTTTGGCGGCACGGCATTGTTCGATCAGCTGGGAAAAATCCGCAGCAGATAAGCGCGACTGACCCACTTGACCCGATTGCAATCTGCTTTCAACAAGATGGGCGAGTGCCAAATCAATGTTGTCGCCACCTAACAGTATGTGGTCACCGACGGCAATTCGGGTCAGTTTGGGTTCTGCTGGAGTATGTTCTATCTTAATCAAGGTCAGGTCAGTCGTGCCGCCACCGACATCACAAACCAACAACAAACGTACATTTTCCAAAGCTGTACTGACATTGCCCGTGTTGCGTCGCAACCAGTCGTAACATACCGCCTGCGGTTCTTCAAGCAGCCTGACCTGGTTTAGTCCCGCCCGTTTTGCTGCTTCCAAGGTAAGCGACCGTGCGGCTTCATCAAAAGAAGCCGGCACGGTAATCACAATATCCTGATTTTCCAACGGCGCATCAGGGTTTTGGTGCCCCCAAACCGTGCGGATATGCCTGAGATAGCTTGCGCTGGCATCAACTGGGGAGACTTTCTCAACGCCTTCCTCACTGCCCCAGGGCAGGATGTCCGCATTTTGGTCAACGGTAGTGTGCGATAACCAGCTTTTGGCGCTGGTCACCAATCGGCCTTTAGATTTTGCACCCAATAACCGCGCGGCTTCACCAATAACGGCGTATGTGCCGTGTTGGGAAAACGGCAGGTCGTCTTTCGATAACTCATGTTCAGCCGGATGATACCTAACCGACGGCAGTAAAGGCTTGGCGGCGACTTGCCCAGGTATAATCAACTGTTCAATCTGGAATAGCTGGATGTCATGCTTTTGGTCGTTTTTGGCATAAGCAACAACGGTATGCGTCGTACCTAGGTCTATGCCGACGTGGTATTGGGGGGATTTTATTTGCACTGGTGTAATGATATTTAGATGTTTGCTTGCAAATCAATAATGTGCTGCGACTTGTGAGGGGTCTTAAGCTAAACTGGCTAGTCATAGTCATCACGAAACCCCGTGGTTTAAGATTTTGATTTGTAGAGAAAGCGGGTTGTTTTAAGGATGATAAGGTTTTTAAATCTTTCAAAGGTTCGCTAGTGTAACTTTTAAGACCGCCTTATTACAAACGCCATAAAAAAGATTAGCTTTCACAGGGCGCAATAGCGTAGCGTATTGCGCCGCATGGCCTCCCACACTTGCGCCCACAATCCTCAGCCTCGCTCACCATCCACAAAACCAATGCTTATAGACGTTGCCCAATTTAATGGGTAAAGCCCCTGCTCCACATAACGGTGAAAGGTTGAATAAAGCCAATCAGCAGCCTGCTTGACCAAGCCATGCTTAACGGGGCTGATGTGGCAATAATCGACATGCGCGGCATAATCCGCATTATCCAGAATCGCATACTCCCAAAAGCGACGCCGCCATATTCCTCGCTCACCTCGTGCGACACGCACAGCAGAACGCCTTTCCGTGATAGGCAAGGATTTGGAAAAGCCTTGTTTGATGGCGCGCCATCGGTTGGCACTGTTATCGTCACCGACGGGCAATGTCCACACGCAACGCAAGTGTTCTGGCAACACCATTCAAGCATCAATATGGAACGGCCAGCGTTTACGGATTTCTCGAACAACTGAGCGAAGGATGTCAATATGGCGAACCCAAAGATCATTGGCATGTCTTTCCAATAGATTGGTAGTGAAAAAACAAGCCCCACCCTGAGCGCGGTAACGGCGATAGTCTGGCATTGTTGCGCCTTATGGATTGCGCCTTACCGTGTTAAAATTCTCATTTTTAAATCTCCCCTTAAATCCAGGTCACCTCGGCAGCAGTTTAATAAAATTATTTCCTGGTGACTATTCACCCATCATATTGTGAGGAATCTTGAGCATGTAATTGCCGATTTTTACATCGGTCAGTTCTGTGCAATACTAAAATTTAGGGATTGAGCATGAGTCACGATCCATCAATGTACGGCGTGTCGGTGGCGTAGGGGGGTTTGCTTGGTTCTGCGAATACTATTTGCGGCACATAACCCTAACAAAAACAACCAAACCAGTGTCCTTAAAACGCCTAGAAATTGGTG
>SHZQ01000003.1 GCA_009695535.1 Methyloglobulus sp. | reverse complement strand
GACCATGCACAAAGCCCCTGCTAAATTCATCAGGTGATAGCTAGCAGAGCTGATTGCTACCAGTTTGATAGTCACAAACAAATACGCGCTGATGATTAGGATGAAACCGAGCCAGCCGATTAATTCGAAGCGTTTTTCGTTGATCAGTACCGACACCTACCGCCACCACTTCCACGGCATTAAAGAATACCAGAATTCATCGCCATTTTTCATTGGGATAAAAACCACATAGAAGCCCAATAAACAGAGCAACCGCTAATAAGCAATATCCATTAGTATTAGATGACGAAAACTGCTGTGTCCACCAAAGATAAAGCCAAATACAAATACAAATCCACAACCAAATCGTATTCGTTTTTCCCGTGTGTCTGGATTCTCCATTCTGCTCTAACTAAAAATAGTCATTTTTACAACCCTGCCAACACCTTGGCAATAGTTTCCCCCATTGCTGCAGGCGTAGGGCAGATGATGACGCCCAAGTCTTTCAGCCTGGCGACTTTTTCGGCTGCGCCTTCGCTGGCGGATGAGATTATCGCGCCAGCATGGCCCATACGACGACCTTCGGGCGCAGTTAAACCAGCTATATAAGCAACGACCGGCTTAGTCATATTGGCTTTGGCGTAAATTCCCGCTTCCACTTCCTGCGGGCCGCCGATTTCACCGATCATTATAATCACTTTGGTTTCTGGATCTTTCTCGAATTTTGCCAGGATGACTTGATGTGCGCTGCCGTTGATGGGGTCGCCACCAATACCAACCGAGGTGCTGACACCTATCCCCAAGGCTTTCATTTGTGCAGCCGCTTCATAACCCAAAGTACCTGAGCGGCCTACGATGCCGACATTGCCTTGCATATAGATATGTCCAGGCATGATGCCTAACATGGAGCGCCCTGGGCTAATCGTGCCTGCACAGTTGGGTCCCGTTAAGATCATGCGTTCATCATCGGGGAAACGCCGCAGAAAATTTTTGACAGTCATCATGTCTTGCGTTGGAATACCATCGGTAATCGCCACGCAGTATTTAATCCCAGCATCCGCCGCTTCCATAATGGAATCTGCCGCAAACGCGGGTGGTACAAAGATGATACTTGCATCCGCTTGGGTCTCCTGTACGGCTTCCTTAACGGTATTAAACACGGGTAAGCCTAAGTGTTTCTGCCCACCTTTGCCAGGCGTTACGCCGCCGACGACTTTAGAGCCGTACTTCATCATGTCCTCAGCATGGAAAGTGCCGATTTTTCCGGTAAAACCTTGGACAAGGATTCGGGTGTTTTCGTTGATTAAAATAGCCACTAGCAGCCTCCCTTAGTAACGGCAGCATTTCGAGCTTGCA
The DNA here is from genome assembly GCA_009695535.1 of Methyloglobulus sp. Taxonomy (GTDB): domain Bacteria; phylum Pseudomonadota; class Gammaproteobacteria; order Methylococcales; family Methylomonadaceae; genus Methyloglobulus. Next base: position 39,844 of record SHZQ01000003.1, on the reverse strand, counting down.
CGGCTTTCTCAGCCGCTTCTGCCAAGGTGTCTGCGGTAATAATCGGCAAGCCGCTTTCCGCAATAATGCGACGACCTTCTTCTACGTTTGTGCCTGAAAGCCTGACGATGAGCGGAATTTTCATATCCAGTTTTTGTACGGCATGGACGACTCCTTCAGCAATCCAGTCGCAACGGTTGATACCTGCAAAAATGTTCACTAGCATGGCTTTTACATTTTCATCGGCTAGTACTAAGCGAAATGCTTTTTCGGTGCGTTCTGCGGATGCGCCGCCGCCCACGTCAAGAAAGTTTGCGGGCTCGCCACCTGCCAGTTTAATCATGTCCATTGTCGCCATTGCCAAGCCAGCGCCGTTAATCATGCAGCCGATGTCGCCATCTAAGCCGACATAGCTTAAACCACGGTCGGCTGCTGCCATTTCGCGGGGATCTTCTTGGGTTTTGTCGCGTAATTCGGCAATTTTCGGCTGACGAAACAAAGCGTTGTCGTCGAAGCTCATTTTTGCATCTAGCGCAATCAGTTCGTGATGATTGGTCACGACCAGTGGATTGATCTCCAGCATGCTGACATCTAACTCACGCAAAGCGCGGTAGCAGCCTCGGATGGTTTTGATCGCGTGGCTCATAATTTCTGCATCCAAACCCATCGCAAAAGCCATTTGCCGCGCTTGATAATCCTGCAATCCTACGGCGGGTTCGATGTAAATTTTGGTGATGGCATCGGGATTAGTCTCCGCCAACTCTTCAATATCCATGCCGCCTTGCGAGGAGCCGACCATGACGATACGTTCTGAGCCGCGGTCAACCAGGAAGCAAAAATACAATTCTTTGGCGATTTCCGTTCCGGCTTCAATATACAATCGGCTACAAACTTTTCCCGCAGGGCCGGTTTGATGGGTAACTAAGCGTTTGCCTAATAAATATTCCGCCGCTTCGGCAACTTCTTCGTGCGTTTTGCAGATTTTAATTCCGCCAGCTTTGCCGCGTGCGCCAGAGTGAATTTGTGCTTTCACAGCCCAGATATGACCGCCAATATCGCGTGCGCGTTGCACCGCATCTTCGGGGCTGTAAGCCAACGCGCCCTCGGCAATTTTAACGCCGTAGCCGCTTAATAATTCTTTTGCTTGATACTCATGAATATCCACGGCATCTTCCTCGTGTTTCTGTGGTTATTTGGTTTTTGCAGCAATAGCTTCTGCTGCCCGTACGACATTGTTCGCCATTTTTTCGGAAGCAGCATCAATCAAGCGACCATCCAAGGCGGCTGCGCCTTTGCCTTGCGCTGCGGCTTCTTGCAATGCAATAAGGATGCGTTTGGCTTTTTCGACTTCAGCAGCAGGTGGCGTGAACACTTCATTAGCCAATTCGACTTGTGAGGGATGGATCGCCCATTTGCCTTCACATCCTAATGCCGCTGCCCGTTTTGCAGCAGCCTTGAAGCCGTCGGGATCTTTAAAGTCGCCAAAAGGCCCATCAATAGGCCGCAGACCGAATGCACGACAAGCTACTGTCATCCGGCTAATGGCTGCATGCCATTGGTCACCAGGATAATCAGGGTTCAGGCCGCCGATATTAGTCGTCCTGGCTCGATTGCTGGCGGCGTAATCAGCAACACCAAAGTGCAATGCCTCAAGCCGACCACATGCGCCATTACGTGCGATGTCTTCAACGTTCGCCATACCCAGGGCGGTTTCAATCAGGGCTTCAATACCGATTTTATTTTTTAAGCCTTGCTGCATTTCTAATTGGTTAAGCATAGCTTCCACCATATACACATCGGCATAAACCCCGACTTTTGGGATAAGTATCGTGTCTATTTTCGCACCTGCTTGTTCGACCAGATCGACGACATCACGCACCATATATTGCGTATCCAAGCCATTGATGCGGACAGAAACCGTGATGCCGCGGCTTTTCCAGTCAATATCGTTGATTGCTTGGATGACGTTCTTACGTGCTTGCAGCTTATCGTCCGGTGCAACCGCGTCTTCCAAATCAAGAAAAATGAAATCTACACCACTCTTCAACGCTTTTTCAAACATTTCAGGGCTTGAACCCGGAACCGCTAATTCACAGCGTTGAACGCGTTGTACAGACGCTGTGTATAAAGTATGACTCATTAAATAATCCTAATTTGTAACTGGGGGAATTTGGAGGACAGTTCGAGCTATCATCACAAAATCCATATCAAAATCAACCCACCATTCTACGTTTAGTGCAAGTAAAGTCAATTTTTAACGTGCGAGTGATTGCCGATTATTTTTGGCTATGTCATTATTACCGACATTAAGGTGCAGTATTACAGATAAAATCAGTTTTTCACTGCACCAGAAATCACCAAACCCCATTTAACAACTACCTTAGAGGCAACACCATGGCTGGTCGTAATCACCTGTATATTCCAGGCCCCACCAACGTACCCAACGAAGTCCTTAATGCGATGCACATTGCGATGGAAGACCATCGTTCTCCAATCTTCCCCAAACTGCTGACTCCACTGTTGCAGGATCTAAAAAAGATTTTCCGCACCGAAACTGGGCAGTGCTTCATCTTCCCCGCAACTGGAACAGCAGGTTGGGAAATTGCGTTGACCAACTGCTTAAATCCTGGCGATAAAGTGCTGATCTATCGCTTTGGGCAATTCGGCCATCTCTGGGCCGAAATGGCAAAGCGCTTAGGTTTTGATGTCGAAATCCATCAAGTCGAATGGGGTAAAGGCATCCCGCTAGACCATCTTGAAGCGCGGCTGAAAGAAGATAAAAACCACGAGATCAAAGCATTTCTCGCTACCCATAACGAAACCGCCACAGGCGTAACCAGCGACATTGCTGGAGTTCGCAAAGCAATGGATGCGGCAAAGCATCCTGCATTCATGTTTGTAGATGGAGTAAGTTCCATTGCCAGCCTGGATTTCCGTATGGACGAATGGGGTGTGGACGGCGCGATCAGCGGATCGCAAAAAGGTTTCATGCTGCCTGCGGGTGGCGCATTTTTGGCGTTCAGCCAAAAAGCCTTAAAAGCTACCGAAACATCCACTTACCCACGTTGTTTCCTAGATTTACGCGATCAAATGAATGCTAATAAGGATGGCTACACGCCTTATACTCCCAACCTGCCTATCCTGTATGGCTTACGTAAGGCGCTGGATTTATTGCTGGAAGAAGGCATGGAAAATGTCTACGCCCGTCATCACCGCTTGGCAGAAGGCACAAGAAAAGCCGTTGCCGCCTGGGGCTTAAAGCAATGCGCCCAGCCAGGATTTGAATCCAATACCGTCACCGCCATCATGGTGCCGGAAGACAAGGATGCCCGTCACGTCATCAGCACGGCGTTCAGCAAATACAATATCTCCCTGGGCGCAGGCTTGTCGGAATTGGCTGGCAAAGCCTTCCGTATCGGCCACGTCGGCGACATGAACGATGTATCTATGTTAGGCGCGATTGCCGGGGTGGAAATGGCGTTGCTGGATAATGGTTTTGATATTAAACCGGGCAGTGGCGTGGCGGCAGCGATTGAGTATTATCGGGCGACGGCGAAGTAATTCAATGCTAGATGCGCTGAGCGAAGGGCCGTATTGTTGGTTGATGTAACTCGTATCTCGGCGTATTCTAAGGCTGGCACAGGGCATCGTGTGAATGGGTTAAAAACGTGGAGTTTGCATGAACGATGTAGAATTTCAGAACACACTCATAAAAGCAATTTACGAGTCATCACCCACTGGTATTATGGTTGTTGATGAACGCAATATTATTGTTTCTCATAACCGTAAATTTGTCGATATTTGGCACATAGACCACGAGTTATTACAAGGTTCATAACCCGGTACCGCCATTGGACTCGAAAATGAGCCGATATTATCGGAAGCCCTCACCCAGATGAAAAATCAGGATGAGATTCTGACAATAGTTCAGGGATTGCAGGAAAATCACCATCTAAGCAATCAAGGTGAAGTTGAATTATTAGATGGGAGAGCTGTAGAACGGCAAACAATGCCGTTATTCAGTAAAGAAGGCAAATATCTTGGACGAGTGTGGTTTTTCCGCGACATCACTGCACAAAAAGAAATTGAAATAAAGCTTAAAGACCTAAGCTTTCAATATCCCCTGCCTGGCGTAGCCAATCGGCGATATTTTTTTGAACGGGCAAATTTGGAGGTTGAACGTAGCAAACGCTACTCAAACCCATTGCCCGTCGGCATTTTAGATATCGACCATTTCAAGCAAATAAATGATAACTATGGTCATCTAATGGGTGACGAAGTGTTGAAATCGGTTTGTGTAAGCATCAGTGCCTCACTAAGGCAGGTTGACGTTTTTGGTAGAATCGATGGTTCGGAGATTTTCGCGTGAATCGGCGGCGAGGAATTTGCCGTATTGTTACCAAAAACGGCGTTAAACCAAGCTGCCCAATTGGGCGAACGCTTAAGGCGAGGCATAGCAGAGCATACGCATTCCATTCACGGCATTGAAGTTAATTGTACGATTAGCATCGGCGTTGCTATGTATAGATCAAGACAAAGGCATCGAAGATTGCTTGCACAGAGCGGATATGGCGTTGTACAGCGCGAAGCAAAAGGGTCGAAATCGGGTTGAGATAGAAACGTAAGCCATGTCGAGTGCATTCCATGCACCGAAAAACGACAAATCGGTTGGTTGTTGATTTGGTAAGGTTGCTTAAAACACTAATGTTTTTGGGGGCGCAAAACGCACCCTACGCTAATTATTCTAAATGCAATAGCTACTAACAACGTCTCGCCAAAAACCGATCCAGCGCATTGGCAAAGGCTTGTTTATCTCGTTGTCCAAATGCAGAAGGGCCGCCGGAAGTTTGTCCGGTATCGCGCATTTCGGTCATAAAATCACGCATCGCTAAGTGTTCTTTGATGTTTTCTTTGGTGTATAACTCGCCTCTGGGGTTTAGCGCGAATGCGTGTTTGGCGACCACTTCTGCTGCCAGGGGAATATCGGCGGTAATCACTAAGTCATTGGCTTTGCACTGCTGGACAATATAGTTGTCAGCCACATCAAATCCACCGGCAACCTGTATGGCTTTAATAAACAGGGAAGGCGGCGTTGCTAAAAACCGATTCGCAACCAATATTAAGGGTAATTGCCTGCGTTCTGCTGCCTTAAACAAAATGTCTTTGATAACATTGGGGCAGGCATCAGCATCTATCCATATTTGCAAGGTCATGTTTTTCCGGTGTTTATGATTGGATTGGGCTATAACAGGTTTAGCATTTCATTCGATAGGTGCAAAGTTAAGCAAAAATTCTGGTATCCGTTGCTCTAGCCAATACTGCGGCTTAAATGGAATGCGTCCAGTTATAAAGCCGACATGACCGCCATGTTGGGTGAATTCGAGTTGCACAGATGGCGATATTTCAGCGAGCCTAGGTAAGACATCGGATGTCATAAACGGATCGTCAATTGACTGAATTAAGAGCATGGGTACCGTTATCGACTTAAGGTATTGCCTGGAACTGGATCGCTGGTAATAGTCGTGGACATCGGCAAACCCGTGTAATTTAGCAACGACCTTGTCATCGTATTCCCAAAATGAGTTGATCGTTGATAAATCGCCCAGTGCTTTAATTTTCAGCGCATCTTCTGTGTGACCTATGGTTTCCAAATGCGCGAGTTTGTTGTGTAGATAGGCTTTCAATTCGTTCAGTAGATTACTGCGGTAGCGCGTTGCAAAGCCGCTATCCAGTTTTGTTGCGCAAATTCCCAGCAGCAAAGGCACGGAAACCGCCACGGCAGCAAACAAGTTGACGTGTTGTCCTTGCTCGCCCAGCCACTTTAGTAGAACGTTACCACCTAAAGAAAAACCGGCGGCTGCGATGGGTGTATGGGGTTCGCGTTGCCGTAAGGTTTGATAGAGAAACTGAATATCTTCCGTTTCGCCGGAATGATAGCACCGCGCTCGGTTATTCGACTGACCGCTGCAGCCACGAAAATTAAGTGCAGCACTCCGCAATCCCTGCTTTTGCAAGCTATGTTGCAGACCTTTAATATAGCCTGATTGGGAGCTGCCAGTTAATCCGTGCAGCAAGATGACCAGCGGTTGATCGCCGATTCCGCAGAAATCAACGTCAATAAAATCATCGTCAGGCGTTACCAGTCTTTCTCGATGGTAATCGGGTGGATTGGCATTATTCCTCAATAATGCCGGATAAATCGTTTGTAAGTGGCAATTACGTAGCCACCAAGCGGGTTGAAAAGTTGATTTGTTGGGCATTGCAAGCTCAATATTAGTTGGCACATTGAGCTAAAGATTACTGCATTAAAGTCATTAAATACAACAAGACCAGATTAATAATGATGAGAATCGCAGATAAACCCTGCCAGAATCGTAAAGGATTGCGTTGTATTAGAGGAATACCGTCTTCAGTTCGTATAAAGCTAGGGTTAGGGGTGTTGAGGTCGTAAAGAAATTCCGATAATTCCTCATAACGCAGCCCTGGCGTAATTGAAGTGGCTTTTTTCAACGCGCCGTCAATCCAGATGGGTGTCATAGGGTTGTGATGAAAACTAGGGACATAGCGTAAATTGGCGAGATAGCCTTGGCTGGGCTTTTCCGGCATATCCTCACCAAAAGGTAAACTGCCGTTGAGCATTTCGTAGGTAATTACCGCCAGCGAGTACAGGTCTGATTTTATGCTGCCGCGTTGCCCCGTGTGGTATTCCGGCGCGGTGTAATTCAAGGTGCCAAGTATATTATCTGCTCCGTCAAGATCAGTGGGGGTAATTTCAGCGATGCCGGCAATTTTTACCGAGCCAAAGTCGATAATTTTGACCACGCCATTTTTGTCAAACATGATGTTTTCTGGTTTTAGGTCTTGGTGCAACATTTCCTTGCGGTGGAATGCGCGAAGCCCCTTGGCTATTTGCCCCACTATTTTCCTAGCTGTGATGATGTCGGCTTTGGGGTTTGCCATCATCCAGTCCCTGAGAGTTTGCCCTTCCAGATATTCGGTGACGTAATACACCGCACTTTTGGGGCGATTTTGTGTGATGATTTTTAGAACATTGTCATGGTTAATCCGTTTTCCAGCCCATTCTTCATGCAGAAAATGTTCGATGAAATGGGTGTCGTCGTCGTAGAGTATCGAAGGTGTTTTTAAGATGACTTGCGTGTTGGTAAGGGTATCCAAAGCGCGGTATATCTGGGTGCGCTTGCTGGCATGTAATTCTTCCTCAATACGATAGCCATCAAGTATTGCGCCAGCTTGCAACGGCGGGGGAAACGGTAAGTTGGCATGGCGGCGCAGGATTTCATCTTCCTTTGCATCAGGTAACGCATCCACCTTAAGCAATTGGCAAGTCAGATTATCATCGCTGTTATTGGCTTTTGCTTGCTGTAGAATTTTTTCAGCAAGCAAAGTCAGGTCGGTGCTTTCTGTCAGCAATGCCTTAAGGGTTTTGTCGTCGATAAAATCGTGGATTCCGTCCGTGGTCATCAAAAACAAGTCGTTTTGCTCAAGCGGCAAAGATTTGTAATCGACTTCCAGCCTGGGTTCTATGCCCATTGCTCGGCTAAGATAATTTTTATCCTGGGAAATACAGATGCGATGGTCGCGGGTGATTTGCTCAAGATTGCCTTTCCGTAAGCGGTAAATACGGGAGTCACCGACATGAAAGAGGTGGGCTGTGGTGGATTTTAAGACGATGATGCTCAAGGTGCTGACCATGCCTTTGGTCGATTGGTAGCGGATTTGCCCTTGGCTATACAGCCAGGAATTAGTGGCAGAAAGGATTTTTTGTCCAGCTTGCTTAACCGACCAGGAATCCGGCGTGCTGAAATAATCATTGAGGAAGCTGCCGACACAAGATTGGCTTGCCAATTTACCCGCATCGCTGCCGCTCATGCCATCAGCAATCGCCGCGACGATGCCTTTGTGGGTCAATTGCGGTTCGTTCGGGATAATTGCGCCAACAAAATCTTCATTGTCGGCTTTTAAGCCTTTATCAGTGGCAAAACCTAAAGTGGCTTTAAGTGAAGATGTGGTCATGGATAATTAATTTAATTCAATCATCTCAATCGTACCATCTTCCTGCACTTCTGCCATGTGACCTTTGGGTTCATCAATAAATTGCACGGCTACCAGCACTACCAAAGCGACCCCGTGCATTACCAAAAAGAAGATGCTTGGCGTAACAAAAGATAAAACCGTCAAAAATAATACCCCACCAACATTACCATAAGCACCAACCATACCGGCGATTTGCCCAGTCATGCGGCGTTTAATTAGCGGCACGATGGCGTAAACTGCGCCGCAACCGCCGGACACAAAGCACGAGCAAGACATGGTAAGCAATACGACAACTGGAATAGACCATGAGGAATCAATGAACGACATGATGAAATAACCGACGGACATCCCTGCGATAAAAACAGACAGGGATAATTTTCGCCCAAATTTATCACTTAACCAACCGCCAGCCGGACGGGCGATGAGGTTGATAAAGGCAAAACACCCGCCCAATAAGCCTGCTTGCACCATCGTAATATTTTGAGATTGATGAAAGGTTTCAAAAAAGAACATCGGCAACATTGATACCACCGCCAGTTCTGAACCGAAGGCAATCATATACGCCAAGTCCAGAACCGCAACTTGTTTGAACTTGTATTTGTGAATCTCTGCTACTGGCTTTTGTAAATGTTCCTCATTGACATGGATGATTTTGTAGACGTTGTACACGAATAAGCACCAGATACCGATATGGATGAAGATGGCGGCCGTGTCTGATAACAGATTGGTGTAGTTTGCGCTGCCGGATGATGACAGCTTCCAAGTTAGCAAACTTAAGGTGGCGTACAAAGGAATGTTCATTGCGACATAAAAGAACAAATCCCAGATGCTGCTGACTTCCATAGCCCCTGCTTTTTTGGGTTTGAAATAAGTTGAACCCTTGGGTGTGTCTGTCACACTGAAGAAATACACGACGGAATAAAGCAGTGCGATAATGCCTGTGGACGCTATCGCATAACGCCAGCCTTCATCACCGCCAAAAAGCAGTGCAAGCGATGGCAATGCGATAGCGGCGGCCGCCGAGCCAAAATTACCCCAACCGCCATATATGCCTTCGGCAATCCCGACTTGCCGCGCCGGAAACCACTCGCCAACCATGCGGATGCCTATCACAAAACCCGCACCAATAAAGCCCATCAGGAATCGGGCAAGGGCTAGTTGTTGAAAATTATCCGCGCTCGCAAACATAAAACAAGGAATGCTGCCAAGCGCAAGTAACGTCGAGTAAGTCCGCTTGGGGCCAAACTTATCAACTAGGATACCGATAATAATCCGCGCCGGAATGGTTATCGCCACGTTTAAGATCAGGATGGTTTTTATTTCCGACTGGCTTAAGTGCAAGGTTTTGGCAATCGTCAACATTAACGGCGCATGGTTAAACCACACGACAAAGCTGATAAAAAACGCCATCCAGGTCATGTGGAGGATTTTCATGTTCCCCGAAAATGAGAACAGGTTAAATTTTGGTGATGACATTACGGATAGCTTTCCTAAATAAAGTGGTGTTATTGAGTAATAAGCAATAGTCGTGCCATTTTAGTAAAGCATTAAACTTTTATGTCGCTGCATTTTAAATAGCGTTAGCGAGTGAAGGCGGTAACTCGATTGGTGGGGTGGAGCTGCAAACCTCGGTTTGCATTCCAAAATACATGCGACTCACAGGCATGAAGCCGACAAGGCCATCAACAAAAGCCGGGCTTTAAATAATCATCAAATTAATCTTGCTAGGTAGTTCCTCTGCACTAAATGTGATGGGATTTCCTCTGTAATAAACGACACCATGCACCACGAGTGAACTTATTGCACCGTTTTAATGCGTAGGTCTGCACGGTTTTTGTATTTTTGATGAAAAATAACAGTGATGTCAGTTGCTTGTATTTATGGCATAAGATTTGCTATAGTTCCTCAGTGAGATCGAAAAAAATATAAACTGGGTTACGAGGAAAGGCATGAGTACAAAAAAGTCACTGGTTGTTATCGGTAATGGCATGGTGGGTCAGAATTTTTTGACCAGTCTAATGGCAAGCCAGTGCAAAGACAGCTATCACGTTACGACGTTCTGCGAAGAGCCACGGGCGGCGTATGATCGCGTCCATCTGTCCGCTTTTTTCTCAGGTAAAACCGCAGCCGATCTGGCTTTGGTCGATGAAGACTTTTTTGCCAGCAACGGCATCACCATTCATTTAGGTGACAAGGCTGATTACATTGATCGCGATAACAAAACCGTCACTTCGGAAAAAGGCGTAACCATTGCCTATGACATCTTGGTTTTGGCGACGGGTTCTTATCCTTTTGTGCCGCCTGTGCCAGGTCATGACAGAGCTAACTGTTTGGTTTACCGCACCATTGAAGATCTTGAGGCGATGGCGAGTGCAGCAAAATCAAGTAAAATTGGTGTCGTAGTAGGCGGTGGTTTGTTGGGCTTGGAAGCGGCCAATGCGCTTAAAGATTTGGGCTTGGAGACCCATGTTGTCGAGTTTGCGCCACGCCTGATGGCGGTGCAGTTAGATGAAGCTGGCGGCGCGATGCTCAGGCATAAGATCGAAGATTTAGGTGTAAAGGTTCACACTGGCAAAAACACTACTTTGATTACCGATGGCGATCAGTGTGTGAACAAAATGTGCTTTGCCGATGGCGAAGAATTGGAAACTGACATCGTGCTGTTTTCTGCTGGTATTCGTCCGCGTGATGATATTGCCCGTGCTTGCGGCTTAGAGGTAGGGCAGCGTGGTGGTATCGTCATCGACAACCAATGCAAGACTTCCGATCCTGCTATTTACGCCATCGGCGAATGTGCGTTGTGGAATGGCATGATCTTCGGTTTGGTCGCGCCAGGCTACGCGATGGCGCGTGCCGTTGTTGCTGATCTTTTCGGAGGAAATGGCAGTTTCACTGGCGCGGATATGAGTACCAAGCTTAAACTGATGGGTGTTGATGTCGCCAGCATTGGCGATGCCCACGCCAAGTCGCAAGGCGCATTGGTGTACACCTACCAAAATGGTGCCAGCGAAGTCTATAAGCGGCTGGTGGTCAGTCATGACAAAAAGCAATTACTGGGTGCGGTGTTAGTTGGTGACGCTTCGGGCTACGGCACTTTATTGCAATACTGCTTAAACGGTATCGAACTGCCAGAAAATCCTGACGCGTTGATTTTACCCCCGCGTTCTGATGAATCTATTGGCTTAGGGCCCGATGCCCTGCCGATGTCGGCGCAAATTTGTTCCTGCTATGACGTGACTAAAGGTGCAATATGCCAAGCGATAGAAGCAGGAAGTACCTCGCTAGGTGCGTTAAAAGCGGAGACCAAAGCTTCTACAGGCTGCGGCGGTTGTGCGGCATTGTTAAAGTCAGTGATGGATTGCGAATTGCTCAAACACGGTATTGAAGTCAACACGGATATTTGCGAACACTTCCCCTATACACGCCAGGATTTGTATAACCTCGTCGTCGTCGAGCAAATTAAAACTTTTGATGATCTGCTGGAAACCCACGGTAAAGGCAAAGGCTGTGATATTTGCAAACCAGCTATAGGCTCTATTTTGGCATCTTATTGGAACGAATACGTGTTATCCAATGACCATTTGGGCTTGCAGGATACCAACGATACCTTCCTGGCAAACATGCAAAAAGACGGCACTTACTCCGTCGTGCCGCGCATTACGGGCGGAGAAATCAGCCCCGACATGTTGATTGCATTGGGGCAAGTAGGCAAGAAATATAAGCTCTACACTAAGATTACCGGTGGGCAGCGTGTGGACTTGTTCGGCGCACGCGTTGACCAATTACCGCACATCTGGAAAGAGTTGATTGATGCCGGATTTGAATCCGGTCACGCTTATGGCAAGTCTTTACGCACGGTAAAATCCTGTGTTGGCAGTTCGTGGTGTCGTTATGGAATCGACGATAGCGTGGGTTTGGCGATAGAGCTGGAAAATCGTTACAAAGGCTTGCGATCTCCGCATAAGCTCAAGTTTGCCGTTTCTGGCTGCACACGCGAATGTGCGGAAGCACAAAGTAAAGACATCGGTGTTATAGCGACTGAATCAGGCTGGAATTTATATGTCTGCGGAAATGGCGGCATGAAACCGCGCCATGGGGATTTATTTGCAACCAGCTTAGATAAAGCAACCTTAATCAAATACATTGATCGGTTATTGATTTTTTATGTACGCACCGCAGCCCGTCTGCAACGGACATCAGTTTGGATGGAGAACATGGAAGGCGGTTTGGATTATCTGAAGTCAGTGGTTATTGAAGATAAGCTGGGGTTGTGCGAACAACTCGAACATCAGATGCAACACGTCCTCAACACTTATCAATGCGAATGGAAAACCACGATTGAAGATGAAAGCAAACTGAAGCGCTTCCGGCATTTTATCAACAGCGATCAGCCCGACGATAACGTGGTGTTTGTGGAAGAACGCGGACAGCTTCGCCCTGCGGACGAAGAAGAGCGCAAGCGTTTCAAAATGATGGAGGTTGCTTAATGGCTGTGTGGCGACAGGTCTGTAACACGGATGATTTACAACCGAATTCTGGCGTATGTGCGTTAGTCGAAGGTCAGCAGGTGGCGATTTTTTACATGGTCAAAGAAAATGCGGTTTATGCTCTCCATAACTACGATCCTATTGGTTGTGCCAATGTATTATCGCGTGGCGTGATAGGTGACATCAAAGGTGAGCCTGTGGTGGCATCACCCTTATACAAGCAGCATTTTAGTTTAAAAACAGGGTTTTGCATTGAAGATGAACAGTTCAGTGTGCTTGTTTATCCAGTTCGTATTGAGAATAGCAAGGTAGAAATCCAAGTCACGACGACTGGTATTAGTGCTGATATCGTGCATGAAAAGGTCAGCGTATGAAAATTGATTACTACATCGCGGATGTGTTCACCACTCAGTTGTTTAATGGCGCGCAGATAGCCGTATTTCCTAATGCCGATGGCTTAAGCGACGCAACTATGAAGCTCTTGGCAAGAGAGCTGAACTTGTCCGAAACCGTCTTCGTTTTTCATCCAGAAGGGAGTGATGCAAAACGCAAAATGCGGATTTTTTCCCCTAAAAAAGAAATCGATTTTGCTGGGCATCCGATTATTGCGACGGCTTATGTTTTGGGATTGTGCGGAGACATTTCTTTGAAATCCGGGATTACGCCTATTGTTCTCGAACAGAATATAGGGCCGATTGATGTTAATATTACTGTTGTAGATGGTAAGCCCACGTTTGTACAATTTGCCCGTAATGTGGCTTCCATCATTGACCGATTTGCGCCAGCGGATGAAGAACTGGCTAGTTTTTTGAGCATCAAGCAAACTGAATTAGACCATAAAAAATACTCGCCACGATTGGTATCGTGCGGCTTTCCCTATTTAATAGTTCCGGTGTGGAATTACGAGACTGTCCGGCAGGCAAAGTTTAACAGCGAGGCTTGGAGTCAATCCATTGCGCCACAAACCGCCGCACAGGAAATCTTGCTGTTCGCACCCAAAACGCCTTTTGCTGATTCTGACTTCAACGCCCGTTTGTTAGGGCCGCACATTGGACTTTACGATGATCCGCCAATAGGTAGTGCCATGCCAGCATTTGCCTCCTACCTCTGTTCATTTGAGCATACCCAAAAAGGTACGCATGTTTTCGCAGTAGATAGGGGCGATGCTAACAGTCGCCGCAGTGTTATCAACCTGGAAATGGACAATAAAGGGCATGAGTCTTTGTCGTTGCGGGTCGGGGGTGCAGCGGTGTTGTTTGCCCAGGGCACGATAGACTTGCTGGATTAACATACATCGCTCCCACGCTGGAGCGTGGGAGCGATGTATGTTAATCCAGCGTCATGCAACGCCAGAGCGTTGCTGCATGGGTTCCCGCGCAGGAACGTGGGAACTATACATCTCTCATAATGTCTCATAATGCTATTAATTTAGATTTGCTATCGACGTATGTTATTTGGAAGAAATATAAAAAACCCCATCAAAATGGCCGATAAGGGCGTGGTCAAGTGGACGTATTCGACTTGCGGTTATTGCTCTACTGGCTGCTCTATTGAAATCGGCACGAATGCCCAAGGACAGCCTGTCGCTTCGCGTGGCGTGGGCGGTGCGGATGTCAACCGTGGCAAGTTATGCCTGAAAGGGATTTTTGAGTACGAAGTGTTTGAGGCCACGGGTCGCGCCAGCAAACCGATGATACGGGATTACATCCATGAGCCTTACGACCCAACCAATTGGGATACCGCACTGGACAAGATGGCCTCAGAAATCAAGCGTATCCAGGCCAAGTATGGACGCGATTCCTTTGCCATTGTTTCGACTGGGCAAATCCTCACCGAAGAATTTTATACCCTGGGCAAACTCGCACGGGGTGCAATCGGCACCAATAACTATGATGGCAACACCACCTTATGTATGGCTTCGGCGGTATCGGGCTATAAGCGTTCGTTCGGATCGGACGGCCCGCCGGGTTGCTATGAAGATTTTGAACATACCGATTGCCTGATCGCCTGGGGTTCCAATCTGCCAGAGCAACATCCGATCATCTATTGGCGGTTGAAAGAAGCTTTGGAAAAACGCAAGTTTCCATTAATTGTCGTTGATCCTCGTGTCACCATCTTCGCCCAAAATGCCGACATCCATTTGCCGATTACGCCAGGTACCGATGTCGTGCTGCAAAACGCCTTGATCCATGTCATCCTCAAAGAAGGGCTGGAAGACCGCGATTATATCAACGCCAACACCAACGGGTTTGAGGAGCTGGCGAAAGAGGTTGAAAACTACGATCCGACCAGCGCCGCCAAATTGTGCGGCATAGACGAAGACACCATCCGTACGGTTGCACGGCTGTACGGCAAAGCGAATCGCGCTATGAGTATCTGGACGATGGGCATTAATCAAAGCACCCACGGTTCCGATGGGGTTGTCGGCATCAACAACCTGAACTTGGTGACGGGCAATATCGGCAAGCCCGGCGGCACCAGCCTGTCGATTACCGGCCAATGCAATGCGATGGGGACGCGCGAGTGGTCATCCTGCTCCGGCTTACCTGGCTATCGTGCCTTGGAGAAGCCGGAAGACCGCGAGGAAATAGCCAAGTTTTGGGGCATAGACCCTGAGTTCTTCCCCAAGAAACGCGGCCTAACGGAAACCGATATTTTCCCTGCGATAGAAACGGGCGAAATCAAGGGCCTGTGGCTGGTCGCCACCAACCCCATGACCTCGATGGCTAACACGCCACGAATCCGCAAGACACTGGAAAAGTTGGAATGTTTGGTCGTACAAGATGCGTATACCGATGTCGAAACCAGCCAATACGCGCACATCTTTTTACCCGCCGGGATTTGGGCAGAGAAAGAAGGCGTGTTCACCAATACCGAACGGCGCGTCAACCTGACCCGCCAGGTCAAGCCGCCTTATGCCGATTCCAAATCGGACATGCAGATTTTTAATGAGCTGGCGAAGCGGTTCGATAATGGCAAGCTCATTAAATTTCCGGAAAAACCGGAAGACGTTTTTGAAGAAATGAAACAGCTAAGCAAAGGCCGCTTATGCGACATTAGTGGCATGAGCCACGACTTGATCGAGCAGCAACGCGGCATCCAATGGCCTTACACTGAAGAGCAAGCTGCACAGGGTGCTAAAGGTGCGCAACGGTTATATACAAAGCCTGCGACTTATTGTTATCCCGATGGCAGGGCAAAATTGATTCCCCTGCCCTTCATCAACAATAACGAAGTACCGGACGAGCAGTTCCCATTTTGGCTGAACTCCGGTCGCCTTGTTGAGCATTGGCATACCCGTACTAAAACGGGGAAGATTGGCAACAACAACAAATTCAGCCCTATCCCGTTCATGGAAATGAGTCCCGATGCGGCAGAAGATTTAGGCATCAAACATCAGTCTTATGTGCGCGTTACCTCCCGCCGTGGCGATGCGGTCGTTATGGTGATGCTAACGCATCGCGTACCGAGAAACATGGTGTTTATCCCCTTCCATTTTTTTGATTGTGTTAACCGCTTGACCTTGGGATTGCTCGATCCTCATTCAAGGCAGCCAGCATTTAAGCAATCGGCGGTGAATATTGAGCACGTTGACCAGGATTTTGCAGCGCAATTGAGCAAGGAGTTGCGGACTTATTAGTATTAGGACTATTCATGGCAAATTTACAAGACCACGATGCTGTCAGGTTAAGCTGTTCGTGGCGAGCTTGTCGAACCATGGGCGACTTAACCATTCACCCTTCGACAAGCTCAGGACGAACGGTTAAGCCATAACTTAACAGCATTACATAAACCCCTGGATTCATTATGTTTGAAGTACGTGACGACGAACCAAAATACGCTTTTCTGAACAACGCAGAAAGCAAGGAAAAAAACCGCTACAACCTTAACATCGAATTAACCGATGCCAGCAGCGAGTTGCGGTGTAAAAGCCTGAATATCAACGGTGATGCGGCTATTGGTGAAAATCCAGACCGCTATAAACAACACGGTTTCTATTTTAATGCCGACAACTGTATCGGCTGCCATGCTTGCGAATCGGCTTGTAGCGAAAAGAACGATGTCCCCGCGCATATCGCGTTCCGTTCCGTGGGCTTTGTCGAAGGCGGTACGTATCCCGATTACCAACGCATCAATATTTCAATGGCATGCAACCATTGCGACGACCCAGTTTGCTTAACGGGCTGCCCCACCCGCGCCTACACGAAATTTGCCGAATACGGCGCGGTATTGCAAGACCCTGACATTTGTTTCGGCTGCGGCTATTGTACTTGGGTATGCCCTTATAATGCACCGCAGCTTGATCCCGTCAAGGGCGAGGTGTCGAAATGCAATATGTGCGTAGACCGCCTGGAGGTTAACCTGAAACCCGCCTGTGTTGCCGCTTGTTTGGGCAATGCGCTGGATTTCGGTGTGATCGAAAACATCCCTGAGAACCGCATTCAGGCAAATACGGAAATCCCAGGATTTCCGACGACCGACATTACCCATCCCAACATCCGTTTCCAGCAAACCCGCACCACGCACCGGGAAATGACGCGCACCGACGATATGCCGCTGAAATATCATCGCAACGACGAGGAAGGCAAGTTCAAGCCCGTTGTTGATGAAAAGCAAGGACAAAAACAGCATTGGAATTTTCGTAAGCTGCTGACCAGTCACGAAAGCGCCCACGTTATTTTTACCTTATGCACACAGGCTACTGTTGGGGCATTCGCTATGCTGATGTTGGGTAACTGGCTAAATGTAAGCGCCATTGTTATGCTCAAAAATACGAATGCGTTTATCCCGCTAATCCTTGTCATAGTTACCATAAGCACCTGGGGTTTGTTCAAATTAAATATGCACTTAGGTAAACCACACCGCTTTTATCGTGGCTTTAATAACTTAAGATTATCACCCGTTAGCCGTGAGATTGCCGGAGTTTCCATGTTTTACACGGGGTTGCTGGGTTATGCGGTTTTTGGCTTATTTGACAACCCCGTAATAAGCATGATTGCCAACGGCTTTGCTGTCATTGGAGTGCTGAGCGGAGCAATCGGTTTGTATTATATGTACAAACTGTACCGCATCCCTGCCCGTCCGTTCTGGAATCACTGGCAAACAGGTACTGCCTTTTTTGGCACGATGCTCAGTTTTGGTGCATTGATAATTGCGGTTGTCAGCGTATGCCTGTTACCACTGGAAATGGTTGGAGTCCAGTTTCTGATACAAAGTCTCGCCGCAGTTATGGTTGTTGGCTTGGCTATCGAAGGAATCGGACATATCGCCCATGCCAAAGCTATGCACGGTGCGGAACACGAGGGCGCAGCCTCCTACTATTATCAAGTTACCGAATACGGAAAGTCCTACATCCTTCGTAACTGCCTGCTCGGCTTTAATCTGGCATTAGCCGTTACCTTAGCAATGGCAGGTTTATCAGGTGCTACTAGCACTATCTTGGGACTGATATTAGTCATAACCATGTTCGTCATGGCAGCATTCGGGCGTTCCTTATTCTTCGTGTTGGTCATCCCAACCACCATGCCGGGCGCATTTTTCTGGAAGAACAAGGGCTTTGTCGAGCACGCCAGGGAAATCGGCTTGGCCGATGCGCCACAACATGGCGTGGCTTATGAGCAGCATCATGAGTTCAAGGTCGATGAGTTAATCAAGACAATCAAGGAAAATTCGGTTAAGGATATGGTTAAGCATGTTTTGTGGATTTTTGGGAAATAAAGAGCTGTCAGAATACGCCCGATTAATAACTGCAACTGGCGAATCGCTGAGGTTAACAAAAAATATCGCGGTATGTTGGTAGATTAGTAAAATTCTTTATGCCGATTGAGATTTTGCTGGCTTCCCAGTTAGTCAGGGATTTAGTCCATAAAGGCGATATACATGCAATCAAGGAAGCCATGGAAAAATCTGAAAACATCGGTATGCAGGCGTTCGACAGCCACTTACTCAGGTTATATAAAGAAGGCGTAATTTCACTGGACGAAGCCATGCAAAACTCTGATTTACCTAATAATCTCAAGTTGAAGATTAATTCGAGCGAGGGGCTTGGCTCGACATCACCGTAGCAGATCGGCAGAGTCATCAAAAAGCGGCGCGGCAGCGGGTCTGTCACTGCAATCTATCGTTAAGGATGAAGATAAGCCGGATACCTAAATGCAGCAGATAAAAAATCAATCACCTTAATGCATTATTTTATGGGCGTGAAGGGTTCTGCTAAAAAAGGTGTTTTTACGTTATAATTTCCCACCTTTTATTGCCCATCTACAAACACGACGTGTCTAGCCAAAACTACGATGTATCTACTTTTCAGGGACTTATCCTGGCCTTGCAAGATTACTGGTCTGCCCAAGGTTGTATCTTGTTGCAGCCATTGGATATGGAGGTAGGTGCTGGCACTTTCCATCCTGCCACTTTTTTGCGGTCGATAGGGCCAGAACCTTGGAATGTCGCCTACGTGCAGCCTTCGCGCCGCCCGACTGACGGGCGTTTTGGCGAAAACCCTAACCGTCTGCAACATTATTACCAGTATCAGGTTGCGCTAAAACCTTCGCCAGACAACATCCAAGAACTTTATCTCGGATCCTTACGTCAGTTAGGCTTCGATCTGCTCGAACACGATATTCGCTTTGTTGAAGACAACTGGGAATCGCCCACTTTAGGCGCGTGGGGCTTGGGCTGGGAAGTTTGGTTAAATGGCATGGAAGTCACTCAGTTTACCTATTTTCAGCAAGTCGGCGGACTGGAATGTAGACCGATAACGGGAGAAATAACCTACGGTCTGGAGCGCCTTGCCATGTATTTGCAGGGCGTTAAAAGCGTTTACGATTTGGTCTGGACAAAGACCCCGCACGGAATCGTGACTTACGGCGATGTGTTTCACCAAAATGAAGTGGAAATGTCGGCTTATAATTTCGATCATGCCAATGTGCCGTTTATGTTCCAATGCTTTGATACGTATGAACAGGAATGCCAAAAATTAATCGCGCTGGATTTTCCCCTGCCAGCCTACGAAATGGTGCTAAAGGCTTCCCATACGTTTAATTTGTTGGATGCCCGTCATGCCATTTCAGTTACGGAAAGGCAGCGTTATATCTTAAGGGTGAGGACGCTATCAAGGGCGGTAGCAGAAGCCTATTATCAACGTAGGGAATCGCTGGGTTTTCCGATGTGTGCAGGACAGGGGGCCTAAGATGGCTGCAAAACATTTGTTGTTCGAGTTAGGCGCAGAAGAATTACCGCCCAAAACCTTGGTGAAATTGAGTCAAGCATTGTTAGATGGCGTGTTACAAGGGCTTAATGACGCAGAACTTACCTATTCTGGCAGTAAGGCGTACGCCACGCCAAGAAGGTTGGCGGTATTCGTAGAAAACCTATCTACCCAACAACCCGACAAAATCGTAGAAAAACGAGGCCCAGCGATTCAGGCGGCTTTTGCGCCGGATGGTAAACCCAGCAAAGCCGCAGAAGGTTTTGCCGCCAGTTGCGGGACGACTTTCGACCAATTGGAACGACTTAAAACTGACAAAGGCGAATGGCTGATTTATAAGCAAGCGGTCAAAGGTCAAGCTACCGAGCAATTAATTCCTGACATTGTTCGCCAAAGTATTTCAGCTTTGCCTATAGCAAAGCGAATGCGCTGGGGCAGTTTTGCCACCGAATTCGTTCGCCCTGTGCATTGGGCGGTTTTGCTGTATGGAAATTCAATCATTGAATGTGAAATCCTGGGCTTAACAACGGGAATGGCGACATTAGGACATCGTTTTCATGCCCCTCAAACCATTACAATCAATAGCCCAGAAAGTTATGCCGATGTCTTATATCAGCAGGGTAAGGTGATTGTTGATATTGAACAGAGAAAAGCCATCATACGGGGCAAGGCTAACCAAGCGGCATCAGCAGTCAATGGCATAGCGTATATTGAAGACGATTTGCTGGAAGAAATTGCCGCGCTGAATGAATGGCCGGTGCCTGTTACCGGAACATTTGATCCACGCTTTCTGGAATTACCAGCGGAAGTGCTGATTACTACCATGCAAACCAACCAGAAGTATTTTCCGGTTAAAAATGCCAGCGGTGCGTTATTGCCTTATTTTATTACGTTCAGCAATATCGAAAGTAGCCGTCCTGAATCCATTAAGCAAGGCAATGAGCGCGTTATTACGCCGCGCCTGACTGATGCTGAATTCTTCTGGAAACAAGACCGGAAAAAATCCTTGGCAGATCGCGTTGCAAGCCTAGCCAATATCGTATTTCAGGAAAAGTTAGGTACGCTTGCAGACAAGACCCAGCGGGTGATAACCCTGTCAGAATTGATAGCGACCCAACTCGGCGCGAATGTGGCTTGGGCAAAACGTGCGGCGCACTTGGCTAAAGCAGACTTGATGACCGATATGGTTGGTGAATTTGGCAATCTACAGGGCATTATGGGGTGTTATTATGCCCTGGCTGACAATGAGTCAGCAGAAGTTGCCGTTGCCATCGAACAGCATTATTTTCCCAAACAATCAGGTAGCCAGACACCCTCCAGCCAAACTGGGCAGATTGTCGCGCTGACAGATAAGCTTGATACCTTAACCGGAATTTTCAGTGCCGGATTGATTCCCACAGGCGATAAAGACCCTTATGCGTTGCGACGAGCGGCGTTAGGTTCGTTGAGAATCATCATTGAAAATGAGTTGGGCCTTGATATAGTTGCCTTAGTCGATGCTTCGCTGGCACAGTACAGCCATGCGTTTGACCGTGAGAAAACCCGCAAACTAGTCATTGATTTTATTTTTGACCGGTTGAAAGGCTATTGCCTGGATCGCGGTTTCGCACCTGATGAGTTTGATGCAGTTATTTCTGCTAATCCCGTACAACCCTTGGATTTCATGAAAAGATTGCAAGCGGTCAAGGCTTTCCGCCAACTGCCGGAAGCTGAAAGTTTAGCTGCCGCCAATAAGCGCATACGCAATATCCTGAAAAAATCCGATACCGCAGCTGCCGCGCAAGTAGGTGAGCTGGTAGAAGCCGAAGAACGCGATTTGTTTGATACCGCCAAACAATCAGCGACTGACATCCAGCCGTTCCTGGAAAATAAGGATTACCAATCAGCACTTTCCCGTCTTGCTAAAACCGAACCTGCCGTCAATGCTTTCTTCGATAAGGTTATGGTCATGTCTGATGACCTTGATTTACGTGCCAGACGCTTGGCTTTGCTAACTATGTTGTCTAATCAATTTTTGGAAATTGCCGACATCTCCAAGCTGCAATCTTAAAAGATAGGCATGGAGCAACGCCGTTATGTGCTATTAGATCGGGATGGGGTTATCAACCTCGATTCCGACGACTTCATAAAATCGCCCGATGAATGGATTCCTATTGAAGGTAGCCTTGAAGCGATTGCCCTGCTAAACCAGCAGGGTTACGATGTGGTGGTGATTTCTAACCAATCCGGCATTGCACGAGGTTTGTTTGATGAAGCCATGCTGGCAACAATCCATCAAAAAATGTATAGCCTGCTTGCCGAGCAGGGCGGCGAAATTGCCGCGATTTACCATTGTCCGCACGGTCCTGACAGCTTATGCAACTGCCGTAAACCAAAAACTGGCTTATTGGAACAATTTGCCTTAGAAAAAAATGTTAATTTAAAGTCAGTGTTTTTGATTGGAGATTCCCTGCGTGACATACAAGCGGCACTAGCCGTTGGCGCAAACCCGATCTTGGTCAAAACCGGTAAAGGTCAAAAAACACTGGCTCAAAATCCTAACCTCAACATTCCTGTCTTTGAAAATCTTTATGGTGCAGCTAAATACATCATTTAAAAACAATATGTTACGAGTTTATATTGGTTCTTCGGTATTCTTCTTAGGGCTCATGGTTTCACCCATACTGTTCGCGCCTTTTATAATATTGTGCCTTCCTTTGCCGTTTCTAATTCGCTATAACATAGGCAAAGTGTGGGCGGGAACGGTGCTTAAACTGGCTGAATGGTGCTGTGGTATTCGCTATGAAGTTGAGGGTTTGGCAAATATTCCAATCGGTAGCGCGGTCATTGTCCTCAGTAATCACCAATCGGCCTGGGAAACCATTGCCTTTCGGTATATTTTGCCGCCGCAAACGTCGTTATTCAAAAAATCTTTGTTGTGGCTGCCGTTTTGGGGCTGGGCGATGGCGACCTTAAAACCCATCGCAATCGACAGAAACAGCAAACAAAACGCCTTGCGGAAATTAATCAGCCAAGGAACTGAAGCATTGAAGGAAGGTCTGTGGGTAGTGGTGTTTCCAGAAGGAACGCGGATGCCAGTTGATAAATTGGGTAGTTTTAGCGCGGGTGGCGCGATGCTGGCGCAAAAATCAGGGTACCCCGTGATTCCTATTGCGCTTAACGCGGGAAAATATTGGCCGCGTTACAGTTTTTTAAAATACCCTGGGACGATTAAAGTAAAAATCGGCCCGCGCATTGCAAGCGAAGGCCGAAAAACCGCCGATATTAACAAAGAAGCGGAAGATTGGATCAAATTGGCGATGTTGCAAATCGGCCAATAATTAGCTTTCCTTTACCGAGCTTCCTATTGCAATTACATGAAAATCCGCGAAATGCGTATAATGCACAACTCTTTGTTGTGAGTTTAAATATTTAGATGGTGTTATGTATATGAAAAAACTGTTGTTGATTCTCCTATTACCCGTATTTCTCGTGGCTTGTGCTGATAAAAATCATTATGAGCAAGTCGTTTTAGAGGAAATGGAAAAAGAGCAAGAAATTAAAGAATATAAAATAGACCCTGCTCACATGGCTAAGTGTGTTATTGACACAACGTACCTAAAGATGCCCGGCTTTTTTGTTTTCGATCCAGATAGATTGCAAGCTTATCGTAATTACGCAAAAATGCTGACCTTGGCTAAATCGAAAGATCCGAAGAAGGCCTTTGAAGAACTGGGTAAAGAATTCGGCTCACCGCAAGAACTTGCAAAAGCCCATACCAATTACACTGAAAGCATTATGGATTGTTATACCGCTATCATGCACGAGCAAGACGGCGATGATGAGCAAAGCAAAATCTAAAATATCCGCTTAGGGGTATGCATGAGGTGTGCGATGCACACTTCTGGTAATCCGTTTGATTTTTAGTCTGGTTGTGTCCACGCGAAGCGGGGCTGGAATGGGATGGTAAATAGTGGGCAAAATAGCACTACTCAGTGGACTGGAGAAGGTGCAGCATAGTTGGGAGTACCAAGCCTAGGCTTGGTACTCCCAGTATTTAATTTTGTACAGCATGTAGAGTGCGTTTTGCCCCCCCTCGACTACTGAACTTGTTGAATGACTTTGCAATGATGCCTTAATTGAAAATCAGTGCTAGTCATCTGATGGCTCGGCTTCTTCATTGGTAGATTCCTCACTGGCTTTTTTGGCTAGCGTTTTCGGTGAATCTTTTGCAACCTCTGTTGTTTCTTCAATGGCTTTTGGCGCACTCGCCTTAACCCCGGCTTTCTCCTTAACGTCCTTATCTGGCGTATGATAAGGATCGAATTCATTAGGATCTTTGGGTTTTGGTTTCTTGGCTTCTTCTTCGGCGGCTTTCGCCGCTAAACGTTTTTCTTCGTCTAGCCGTCTATCTTCTACCAAAGAGTTCATGAATTCTTTAAACCAAGCCTGTTTTGTAACCGTAGCCAAGTCTGGATCCGCAAGAATATCAGCATCTTCTGGCAAATTTCCCTTGTCTTTTGCTGTTTTCAAGGCTTCAAGGCAGCTGTCATTTTCACCGCGTACGCCATGAACACAGGCAAGATTAAACGCAGCTACGCCGAATTGAATTGAATTGGCCTTCTCAAACTGCCGTTTAGCCATTTCATAAAGCTCATCATCGGTTTCGACCCCTCTAGCGCGGGCTAAATCCATACAGGCAACACCCGCATCTATCGCCGCAGCAAGGTAGCTGGGGTCTAAAGTCGTGCAAAATGAGAATTTCGCAATCGCGTTTCGGTAGATATTAATCGATTCCGGCGGCGTTTTGGTTTTTGCTTGCCGCAGTAAAGTAACGCCCCAATGATAAAGTGCGGCGGCGCGCAAAGAATCGCCAGTCAACACATCGGCATACTCTTGATAAGCTTCTTTAAATAATTGATCTGCAGCACTGCCTTCGTTTTTGCGTGCTTTATCGGCTTTTTTTACGGCAGCATCGAGTTTGGATTTTTTTGTGAGCGATGCGAAAAACGACATGATTGAATTCTCCTGGTTAATTGATTTATCGTGATGTTATTGGGCTAATAATAGTCCATTTTTAGTAGGGTAATGTTACCTGATACCCGAAAAACCAAAACTTTGCCAAGCAAAGTGCTTTAGGATTTGCTAATTGCACAGATGGAGCTTGCAAAATCAGAGTGTTGTGGGCT
Source organism: Methyloglobulus sp. (assembly GCA_009695535.1). GTDB lineage: Bacteria > Pseudomonadota > Gammaproteobacteria > Methylococcales > Methylomonadaceae > Methyloglobulus. Next base: position 14,948 of record SHZQ01000003.1, on the reverse strand, counting down.
TCGCATTTTCAGTATTACCTTGTGCTTAATCCATTAATAAATCAAAAGAATTCTCTGATTTATTCAGCAGTTTCAGGCTTATGGTCTTGAGCTTGAACGATTTTTGGGTTTACTGCTACGTGGATTAAAGTTAGCTCCATTGCCGCGTTCACGTTGGGGTGTTTTTTTGTCGGTATGCCGATAATCTTTTTTACCCGAATTTTTGGAAGGAGCAACTTTTTTCGGTGCATCCATAACTTTTAACGAAACCGGTTCATAACCGGTATCACCCACTCGTGGAATTTGCCGCTTTAACAGTTTCTCGATAGCTTCCAACAAATACGCTTCTTCAGGGCAGACCAGAGATAGCGCACTACCACTTGAACCTGCGCGTCCGGTTCGTCCTATCCTATGTATATAATCTTCAGCGACTTGCGGTAGATCGTAATTGACCACATGCGGCAATTCTTCTATATCCAGTCCACGAGCGGCAATATCAGTGGCGACTAAAGCCGTAACCTTGCCATTTTTGAAATAGTCCAGTGCCTTTGTTCGCGCACCTTGGGTTTTGTCGCCATGCAGCGAAGCCGAACGGATGCCGTCTTTAACCAACTGCTTTTCTAAGCGGTCAGCACCGTGTTTGGTGCGTACGAAAATCAGCACTTGCTTCCAATTATTGCTGCCGATTAAGTAAGACAGTAGTTCGCGTTTGTTATCTTTGTTAATGCCGTACACGCATTCGGAAACCAAATCCGCCGTGATATTCTGCTTGGCAACTTCAATCTCGACAGGATTGTTAAGAATCGTTGCAGCCAGCGTTTTGATCACGCCGGGCATGGTGGCAGAAAATAGCAAGCTTTGTCGATTTTTAGGCAAATAAGCCATAATTCGGCGAATTTCTGGCAAAAAGCCCATATCCAGCATACGGTCGGCTTCATCTAGCACCAATATTTCTATATTGCCTAGAGATATGGTTTTTTGACCGATATGATCCATTAATCGACCTGGCGTGGCGACCACAATATCGCAACCGTGCCGTAACTGCCTGATTTGCATATTGATACTTGCCCCGCCGACAATGACCTGGGTCTGCAAGGGCAGATATTTTCCATAAGTTGCAATGCTTTCATAAACTTGAGCTGCCAACTCGCGGGTAGGCACTAATACCAAAGCACGAACCCTTCTTGGTCGGGCGTTTAAATCAGTGCTATTCGCAAGCCGTTGCAGCAGTGGCAAAGAAAATCCGGCGGTTTTGCCCGTGCCGGTCTGTGCGCCTGCCATAATATCCTTACCAGCAAGAATAGGCGGAATCGCCTTAACCTGAACTGGCGTGGGTGTTGTATAACCTTGGTCAGCAACTGCTTTTAGTAGTGCGTCCGATAAACCGAGTGAGTCAAATGACATGAAAACCTTAGTTTGAGAAATAGTTGATAAATTGCTGCGCTTATTTGAGATAGCTGTCAGCTTTGATAAAAAGGCGACGAATATTAGCCCGGTATCGGTAAGTTAAGTCGTTTAGTTCCTTCTCTCTTGAGGGAGAAGGTTAGGATGAGGGGGGGGGTTAAAGAAATTTTCATTAATTCAATTCTCCTCGCCCCACTCTTCTCCTCTCCAGCAGGAGAGGGGCTTTCTTTCTTAACTTAATGGCATTGGGACATCACCCCCCTGTAACACTCATGTGCCGTAGGATCACCGCCTGCTCATGAATATTGAATTCGTGTTTTTCGGGTTTGATTAGCATGGCAGCAACAATAGTCTGCTTTAAGATGTCCATGTCGCCAGGATTGGCTCTAATAATTTGTTTTAAATCAACCGAATGCTCATTGCCCAAGCACAACAATAACCGCCCTTCAACCGTTAATCGAACACGGTTGCAGGTGCTACAAAAATTGGCACTGTGTGGTGAAATAAAGCCCACTCTAGTGTTTGTGCCTTGCACCTTATAATACACTGACGGCCCGCCGGTTTTCTCAGTAGATGCCAATAATGAGAACTGGGTCGCTAAGTCCGCTTTAATACAATCACTGGAATAATAAGATGCAGAACGATCATGCTGGCTCACCATACCCAGTGGCATTTCCTCAATAAAGCTAATATCAATGCCCTTATCGACGGCAAATTGCACCAAATCAACCACTTCCTGATGGTTTTTGTCTTTTAGAATCACCGCGTTGAGCTTAATGCGCTCAAATCCAGCAGCATTAGCCGCACCAATACCGCGCAAAACCTGCCGCAAATCACCCGTGCGAGTAATTGCCTTAAATTTATCTACATCCAAAGTATCCAAGCTGATATTAATCCGTTTAACCCCCGCGTTTTTTAGCGGCACAGCCATGTGCTCCAGTTGCGAGCCGTTAGTCGTCAGCACCAACTCGTTCAAGCTCTCAATTTTGCCGATATTTTCCAGCAATTCTAATGCGCCGCGCCTAACCAAAGGCTCGCCGCCCGTAATTCGGATCTTTTTTACCCCTAATTCCGCAAATGCCTTGGTAATCGTATACAGTTCTTCCAGCGATAACACCTGATCGCGCGGCAAAAATATCATCTTCTCAGACATGCAATACACACAGCGGAAATCACAGCGATCCGTAATGGAAACGCGTAAATAATCCACCCTCCTGCCGAAGCGGTCGATTAACTGGGGTGATTGGTTACTAATGGTCATACTGCACAGTAATTGGGATTTCTAAAAATTTAAAAAGCTCCTTCTCCCATTGGGAGAAGGATTCCCTAATGTTTAAAATTCAAAGGAGTAACGCATCGTTTCATTGTAACATAATGCGAAACTAATCAGCGTCAAGCAAGTCAAAGTCGCGATTTAACAGCAACAAAGCCAGTTACTTTTACCGTTAACGAGGTAGACCTTGCGAAATGAATAGAGTTCTTTACGTTTGAGCTTAACAAGCTACTACAAAACCCTATCAACTAAATAAAACACAAAAATTACCACTAAATTGCAGTAATGTGATGTGTTTCACAAACCTATTCATAAGGTCTATACTGAAATGCTATCAAAGAAAAACTTGTTGAATTAGGTTGAGTAGGCAATGCCGTTGAACAAAATAGATTATCAGGTTATGCAAGAGACGTGATCGTCTCATTCTCCACATGAAAACGCCGTCTAATTTCGGCAATAATGTCCATTTCTAGCACTCCAGGGTTCTCCGGCAAAAAGCCGGTCATTAAACAACCTGGGGTGGGAACTTTTCAACGCTCTTTTCTCCAGGACTCTGGAAAGTTTTGCGCGCTTTTTATCAACGGAGCAGAACCAACACAAGTTTTTACCCTCATAAACCGTTCGTCCTGAGCCTGTCGAAAGAAGTATATCGAAAGACAATCAGATTTGACCACCGTTCAAATTACCCCCGTAACTCCTCAGCACTAAAATCATCAACCGTAATCGCTTGCAATCTCGCCTGCTCTGCTGCGCCAAGCAACTGGGCTTCTTCTTTGGTGATGATGTTTTTGGTCAGTGCATCGTTTGCAACTTCTGACATCTCGCCCTTAGCCAACTGCTTTTGTTTTTGCGCTTGTTTTATCTTGGCTTCAATAGGAGCAGAAGCCAACACGGCTTTAAAGGCGACTTCAATTCTGCCAGTGGCATCATCCGGCTTATTGTTGATGTAAATACCTTGGGTTAAGCGGTCACGTACGGGCGAATCAGCCAGTAACAATGCAGCACATTGGTGGACTAGCTTGTCATTGGCGGGTTTGTTGGGTTTGCCGAGCGGGAAGATAATAGCGTTCAAAATGCAGGGAATAGGCTGAAACGGCAATTTGGTCAAAATATCTGCCAATGCTAGTTGTGCGCGGTAAATGCTTTCTTGGCAAGCCCAATGTAACAGCGGCAGATCGTCTATTTGTTTACCTTGGTTTTCATAGTGTTTTAGTACGCAGGAACACAGGTAAAGGTTAGCCAAGGCATCGGCAAAACGACCCGATAAGCGTTCTTTACGTTTTAACGCACCAGCCAAGGTTAATAAGGTGTAATCGGCAAGGAAGGCAAAGCCGACACTGAGTCGTGCAATCTGGCGGTAATACTGCTTGGTTTCTTTGTCTCCAGGTGTTGTTAGAAAACGGGCGTTGGTCAGCCCCAGCCACAAACAAGCGACTTTATTATGCCCCCAGTGACCAATATGTTTGAAGAAAACCTGGTCGAATGCGTTTAGGTTACCTTCTGCAATCGCCGCCATTTCTTGTTGGATATAAGGATGGCAACGAACAGCGCCTTGCCCAAAGATCATCATGGTACGGGTAAGGATATTTGCGCCTTCAACCGTGATGCTGACGGGAATAACCTGATATACACGCCCCAGGTAATTTTTTGGCCCTAAACAAATCCCAGCGCCGCCGAGGATATCCATACCGTCATTTACCACTCGCCGCATTCGTTCGGTTAATTCGTATTTGAGGATGGCGGAGATGACGGCGGGTTTCTCGCCTTGGTCTAAAGCGGCGTTGGTCACTTGCCGTGCGGCATCGAGGATGTAGGTTTCCCCTGCCATACGCGCCAACACTTCTTCAATGCCTTCAAATTCACCGATGGGTAGGTTGAATTGCTTGCGGATGCGGGCGTATGCGCCCGTGTTGCGACAGGTAAACTTTGCTGCGCCCACGCTTAAGGCAGGTAGCGAGATGGCGCGTCCTGTGGTCAGGCATTGCATCAGCATCTTCCAGCCGTTGCCGGCTTGGGCTACGCCACCGATAATCCAGTCCATTGGGATGAACACATCTTTGCCCCGGTTGGGGCCATTTTGGAAGGCTGAATCTAAGGGGAAATGTCGTCTTCCAATGGAAATGCCAGGCGTATTCGTCGGAATGAGGGCGGCGGTGATGCCGATGTATTCTTTTCCGCCTATCAAGTGGTCAGGATCGTAGAGCTTGAACGCAAGCCCTAACACCGTGGCGACAGGTCCCAAGGTGATGTAGCGTTTTTCCCAATTGAGCTTAATCCCCAACACTTTGTCTTCGCCGTTGAATTTTCCGTAACAGACGACGCCTGTATCCGGCATTGCACCTGCATCACTGCCAGCATGTGGGCCGGTTAAAGCGAAGGCAGGAATATCCACGCCATTAGCCAAACGCGGTAGATAATAGTTTTTTTGTTCTTCCGTGCCGTAATTCAGCAACAGTTTCCCAGGACCGAGTGAATTAGGCACCATCACGGTTACTGCCGCCGTGCTGCTGCGGCTGGAAATCTTCATGACGATTTCCGAGTGTGCGGATTCCGAAAACTCAAGCCCACCGTATTGTTTGGGGATCATTATGCCGCAAAATTTTTGCTTTTTGATGTAATCCCAAACCTCTGGCGGTAAATCCATACGGTTATGGGTAATGTCCCAGTCGTTCAGCATGGCGCACAGCGTTTCAACAGGGCCGTCTAGGAAGGCTTGTTCTTCCTTCTTGAATTTTGCGACGGGTAGATTTTGTAAGATGTCCCAGTTAGGGCTGCCTGAAAACAGTTCCGCATCCCACCACGTATTGCCTGCTTCCAATGCTTCCCGCTCGGTTTGCGACATGACGGGCAAAGCGGCCTTCATAAATTTAAAAACCCAACGGCTAATAAGCCATTGCCGGATGGGGATTACGTTTAAGGGGATGAAAACGATTAAATACGTCATCCACAAGCTGAGATTGCTCGACGATGAAGCGCCATTCACCAGTAAGTAAACCCCCAGCAATGCCGCGATGGCGAGAGTAGCCCAGTGTATTGAGGCTTTGTGGTAAGCCAAAATACATAAGACAAGAATAAACGCGATTATCCAAAGCATGTATTTCTCCAATCAATGAGGTTTAGAAATGTTGGTCTAAATTTCATTTTCACCTCCCCAAACAAGCAACTTATGATTTAATTCTGAAAAACCTCTAAATAATCGACCTAAACGATTTATTTCAGCAGCATCAACTTTGATACAAAACTCTACAACTTCAATATATGGAAGGACTTTATTATTATTGAATCGAATTTGAATAGCGCAATGTCCAGCAGAATTCCAAACAAAAGCTCTAAATCTAAAATAATAACCCCAACGATCTTCTGGATACTCTGATCCAAGTTCCCATAAAAAACATCACTTATGTGTATCGGAAAAACTTCAAGCTTTTCCGAAAATTTAATTAATGGATCTCCATTATCGTAATAATCAAAATTCCATTTTTGATTTCCATTGCAAGCCTCCCAGGCTAAGTGAATGTGGTACGGCTCTTCATAGGGTATTCTAGTTATACGAATGTAAGGGCTTATTAATTCCTCAATGGCTTCCCAGTTTTCAACATATGATCCAACCTCGCCAATGTACCTGGCCGTTTAACCAGTGCAAGAAATGCTTCCAGCTCCAAAGCCAAGATATTGTCTTCTGAAAGCGGCGCAGTGAAATCACTCTCACCGCCACTTAAAACATGGGCAAGTTGACCAGAAACGATCACATCATAATCTGTGGCTTTACCTATCAGATGGAAGGCTTTGATACCCATGTTCAGCAATACCTTGGCTGTTTTACCTGGTATTGGATAGAGATAAGGTTTAGGCGGTGCGTAATCTTTAGATAAAGCCAATGCTTTGGTTTTAGCATCGGCCAAGAGCCGGTCTTTATTCATGGTGATGCTATCGTTAGTACTTAGATACAGTAGTTCTTTGGCATCGAAAGCTGATTTCGACACGCTCGCCAAACCAATGGTTTGGAAGGCTTTGATAATCGGCGGAATGGGGCCGCCGGGACGTTTCGGTTGCATTAAGCAGCGGCGCAGATATTCCTTGCAGCCGCCCCAGCCAGGAATCAAGCCAACGCCGACTTCCACTAAGCCCATGTAAAGTTCAGCATGGGCTTGGACTGCATTGCAGTGAAAAAGGATTTCACAACCACCACCCAAGGCAAGTCCAGAAGGTGCAGCTACGACAGGAAATGGTGCGTATTTCAGCCGTTGATAAGTCTGTTGCCCTGTCTTTATAAGCAACTCCACAGTCGGCCAATCGCTTTCATGGATAGCCTTCATCAACAGGCCAAGGTTAGCGCCAGCGGAGAAATTTTCTGCATCGTTATGGATAACCAAGGCTTTGAATTCTCTGCTAACCTTGTCGATGCTTTGGTTAATCATCGCCATGGAATCCATGTCCAGCGTATTCATTTTGCTGTGGAATTCGAGGCAAGCCACGCTATCACCGATGTCCCATAGGCTAGCAGAACCATTTTTAAGTAATGGTTTAGTTTGCTGTTTGATGTCGGATAGCAGTAAGACACCTTCCGCCCGTTGCACAGGATGATAATTTCCACTAAGGTCAGCAAACGCTAATCGACCTGAATCTGTTGAATACAGGCTGGAATTAGTGGCTAACAAAGTTGGGATAGGACGGTTTTCAGATTTCAGCTTATCGACAAACCAAGATACGCCGATCTTGTCGAGTAATTCGAACGGGCCGAATTTCCAGTTGTAGCCATCGCGCATAGCGGCATCTATCTCTGTGATGTCATCAGAGATTTCAGGGACTAAGCTTGCGGAATAACATAAGGTATTTGAAAGCACACGCCAAGCATATTGGGCGACGGGTTCGGGATGTGAAAGCAATACTTGAAGCCCAGCTTTTTGGGCATCCTTGATCGCAGATAAATCGGCTTTTTCACTTGTGGCGTAATCACCTGTAACAAGATTTATCGACTCTTTGATGCGAACGCCATCCACTTTATTCAAGCGGTAAAACCCACCTTTACCTTTTCTGCCAGTGTAACCCTCATTAATCATTTTCTGCACAATATCAGGCAAGCGATTAACTTCATGGAAAGCATCTTGTGAAGGCAGCGCGAGCTTCATCCCCTTCAAAATTGGCGGAATCAAATCCAGACCGACCAAATCCAGCAAACCGAATATGCCTGTTTTGGGAATACCGAATGGTGCAGATATGACCGCATCGGCTTGCTCAATTGTTATGCCATTTTTTATAGCATCTAATAAGCCGTATAACAGCCAATAAATACCGATGCGGTTACCAATAAAGCCTGGAGTGTCTTTGCATGTAACACAATTTTTACCTAATTTAATATCCGCAAACTGGCTGACCGCTTTAACAAACGTGAGATCTGTCGCTGCACTTGAAACCAGCTCTAAAAGCCGCATGTAACGCGGTGGGTTGAAGAAATGGGTAATCATAAAACGCCGCTTAAAACTGTCCGGCATATCCTTGACCAACAAGGCTAAGGGCAGGGTGGAGGTGTTGGAGGAAATCAGGCAGTCTGCTTTGCAAACTGCTTCCAGCTTTTGGTACAGCGACTGTTTTATTTGTGGATTTTCGATGATGGCTTCAATCACCCAATCGGCATCGGCTAGCTTGGGTAAGTCATCTTCGATGTTGCCCGTGGTAATTAGTCGGACATTTTTTTTGTCCATGAACGCGGCAGGTTCGGCTTCCAGCAGTTTTTTGACCGCGTTTTCCGCAACGCCGTTTCGGTTGCTTGCACTCTCAGGAACAATGTCGAGCAAATAAACAGGAATACCCGCATTGGTAATATGGGCTGCAATACTTGCGCCCATTACGCCCGCGCCGATGACCCCCACTTTTTGGATGTTCATTAGATTGCCTCCAGAATAGTGGCTATGCCCTGACCTCCGCCGATACATTGTGTCGCTAACGCATAGCGTTTGTTTTCCCGTTGCAACAGGCTGGCGGCTTTTCCAGTTATCCGTGCGCCGGTTGTACCCAGTGGATGACCTAGGGCAATCGCACCGCCATCAAGGTTGAGTTTGTCGGCAGGAATTGGCAATTCTTTAAGAACAGCTAATGACTGTGCAGAGAAAGCCTCATTCAATTCAACAATGTCAATATCTTCTAATTTCAATCCTGCGCGAGACAATGCTTTATTTGTTGCTGCAACCGGGCCTATGCCCATGATTTCCGGCGCACAGCCGGACACGGCGAAAGAAAGAATGCGCGCCAGTTTAGGCAGCTTATGCGCATCAGCATAGTCTTCGCTGCACACCAACACGGCGGCTGCGCCGTCGGTTAAGGGCGAAGATGTGCCTGCGGTTACAGTGCCAGTGGTTTGGAATGCGGGACTAAGACTTGCTAATCCTTCCGCTGTAGAATCAGGACGTAAACATCCGTCCTTATCCACCGTGCCGTACTTGGACGTTATCGGGATAATTTCATCGTCAAAACGTCCGCTCTGTTGGGCGGCGTAAGCCTTCATTTGGCTTTCCAAGGCAAAGGCTTCCTGGGTTTTACGGTCGATTTGGTATTTAGCAGCTAAGTTTTCCGCCGTATCGCCCATGCCGATATAAGCCTGCGGAAAGGTCTCGTAAAGAGCAGGATTGGGCATATTGTTGTAACCACCCATTGGAATACGGCTCATGGATTCCAGACCAGCGCAAATAAATACCTCACCTGCATTCATCTGGATTGCTCCTGCCGCGATGTGGATGGCTTGCATGGACGAGCCGCAGAAACGGTTCAGCGTCATTCCGGCGATGGTATTGGGCAGTCCAGCCAGGAAGACGATCAATCGTGCTACATTAAGGCCTTGTTCGCCTTCTGGGAAGGCGCAACCTAAGATAAGGTCTTCGATGTCGTCGGGATTAACGCCCGCTTTACTGACCAAGCCCTTGATCACCTGTGCAGCAAGGTCATCAGGCCTGACTCGTGCTAATGCGCCTTTTAAGGCTGGCGTGAAGGGTGAGCGGCAATATCCAGCAATAACAACATTGTTCATTTTATTTCCCTGTTGTACCAATATCACTTTAACGCATTGACCGGATTAAGCAACGAGCGGCAAAGCCTTATTGAATAATATCCATGCCTACCGCTTTGACCCAATTACTTCACATTCGTTTCACTTACGCACTCTTTCATAAACCCATCAATGCTTTCCCAAGTGCCGCCGATATTTTCCATCAAGATGCCGTGACGATTTGATGGGATGACTTTCAGTTGTTTTTTGCAGGTGAGCTTGCCCATGATTTCCTCGGCACTTTTAAAAGCCACAACAGGATCATTATCACCTTGCAATACCAGGACTGGCATTGTGCAAATCGGTACAAAATCATCCATTTTATCAATTAGTTGGCGCAGCTCGTACAGACATTTGACAGGTACGTTACGGTAATTAATATCGGGATGCTCGGTGGGGTTTTCAATAAAAGGCTTAACGCCCTCAAAGGATGACAACCAATCCACCAGCTTATTAGTGCCATGCAGCAAGGGGACTAGCATAAAAGAAGGATCGATGAATTTAATCGGCAAGGCTGCGGTACTTACGCCGATGATTTCAGGAAAATGTTCAGCAGCCAGCTTAAGTGCCAAAGCCCCGCCCGTGGAAAATCCGGTCACGAAAATACGCTTACAGTGCGCCTTGAGGATTTTATAACCTCGAAGCACGGACTGATACCAATCTTCCCAGCTTTGATTTTGCAGTGCATAAGGCGACGAGCCGTGGCCTTTAAGCCGAACACCCATCACGGTGTATCCCTGTTTTACCAGATACTCGCCGTAACCCCTGAGTTCGGCGGGGCTGGCAAGCAGGCCGTGAATCAGCAGTACGCCGATGCCATTATCCTTACTGTCGGTCGGATCGAGGAAAAAAGGATTGGCATCGGCAGTGGCGGTTTCCTGCGCGTTGATGTCATCGTAAGCGGGTTTGTTATAAGCGTGATGTTCCCAGGTAAGGTCGCGGCATTCATCTTCAAAATACCAGGCAGCGAGTTCTTGCTGATCGACATCCTCAGATTCTGCCAGTGCATGAATAATGGTTTCATAAACCTGCGTAATGGGTTTGGCTTCGTTATCATAGACTGCCACCATGTTTTCTAGCCGGATGCTGTCAAGATCATGCTCCTCCAGCAGTTTCGGCAATAAATGATAGTGAGTGTTGTCTGCGGAGATGAGGTCGGTGTTTATGGCTTCTTCGATGAAATGTTTAAACCGTGTGCCAGTGCCGTTGATAAGCTCACTGTAATCAATGGGATTGAGTAAACTGCGGTGCAAATTGATGCTGGCATTGCTTTGCAATAATTTGACGGCAATATAAAGCGTGGTGAAAAATTGTTGCCGCTCGATTTGCGCCTGACCGTGCTTAATCAGATGCATAATCAGTGCTGAGGCCAGATGGCTTAAGTTGATGGTTACATTGAGGTAAATAGCCTCCATGTACTGGTCGCGCGTGGCATTGGCGGCTTTTTTGAAATAATAACCCAAGCAGCGTTGATACCAGTCTTTGGGGTGGGCTTGCAAGTTAAATATCTCGTCCACCGACTGCGCTTTGTCCATCACTTGTTGTAAAAGATAGTGACTACCGAAGAATCTGCGGTCAAAGGGTTCAAGCGGTTCGCCCATGCGGATGTCCATGTCCGTGTTTTTCAACATGATATTGCCTTCAATCAGCAATTCTTCCGTATGCCGTAAACTTAAGCTATCGGAGAAAAAATCGACAGCTTTCAACATCAGGTTTTCCGAAGTCCGAATCGGATAAAAGGTGATATTGGCAGGGATAATCAAGGTAGGTTTGAGTGCGGAAGCCAGCAATTGATCCAAACTGCCCAACTGAAGCTGCTCTTTCCACCAGACCAGTTGGGTATGATTTTTTTGATGATACGCGCGGCGGATGATGATTTTGATGGCTTCAACACCTTGCGCCAGCACCGCCGCGCCCGTGTGTTGCTTGCGTCGCAGTCCGGTCATGCGCGAATAAATACTGTAGTTGCCTTTATCGTCGACGACCCGATGGTCTTTGACCATGCCGCCTTCGGGAAAAATGACAACTTTGCGGCCGCGCAATATTTGGGCAGTCAATAAGGAAAATAAGCGGTGATGATCGGTAGGAAACACGCCGACTTGCTGTAAGTAACGTGACAGCACGGTTTCATGCTTGAAGAATTCACCCGATCCGATAACGCAGGTATAAGCCCCGGTTTGTTCGTAAATCAAAAATTGCGGGATGAAGGTCTCGAAACGCGAGAAATGGTTGAACAGGAAAATATCGCCCTGCTGAATCTGAGTTTCAGCATGAAGCTTCATTTTGACGCTCAGCACTTTTTTGACGGTACTGAAAACCCGTACTGATCGGCTATAAAGCGCCTTGTCTATTGCATACCAATTATCAGGGTAAGTGGCTTTCGACATGGCGTTATGCTTATTCGTCTGGGGGTGATAAGTCTAATAGATGTTTTGAGTTATCGATAACAGGAGCAGTGGTAGCGCCTTCTTTAGGCAAGGTAGTGGAATTGTTTATGATGGTGACGGCGTTAGGGTCGTGGATTGCCGATGATCCTGTGCCTGTGGGTGTATTGCTTAGGTTATTCTGCGTGGAATTGCTCGTAGAACCATCGCTGGTGCCATCTACGCTACCGTCTTCCAATAAAGGATCACTGGTGTCTTCAGGTGGATTGCCGTCATGGATTAAGTATTCACGGCGTTGCTTATAGGCGTTTTTGACGAAATCATAGCGGTCAACCGAAGCTTCGTTGAGGATTTTATCCGATGACATCAAGTCAGACCGAGTATCGGCTACATCAACAGCGGTAGCGGCGGCGGAAGCAGCATTAGCTGCGAAGCCGCCAAAAAATGATACATACGTCAACGGGTTAAACAGTGCGTCGCCGATCAAGCCAACGGTATCTCGAGGTGAACTGGCTCCCAAGAACGGCAGCACCATATAGCCACCGGATGGAACGCCCCAAAACCCCAGCGTCTGACCAAAATCTTCGTTATGTTTAGGTAGGTCAATCATGGATGCAACATCAAAAATACCGACTACACCTGCGGTAGTATTAATCAGAAAACGACTGGCATCCATACCGCCTTGCACAAGCTTCAATTGCAAAAAATCATTGATAGTCACACCTATGTCATTAATATTGCTGAAAACATTGCTAATACTTTCGTCAACTGGATTTGGTGTGATGTCTTGATAGCCTTTCGCCACCGGTTTCAGAATAACATCGTCCACATCCTTATTAAAATCATGCACATCACGGTTCCAGCTTTCCCAAGGATCGTTTTTATCTTGCGAGGGCATAGTCGAGCAAGCGGACAGTGCGCTTGAGAGGATTAAAACACCAAGCATTTGTCGGGTATTAGGAGTAGGCTTTTGGGTATTCATGTTAGACATTCTAATAGGCTATGGGTCATTGACTGTTGTTAGCTTGTGAGTGATTTGTTCTTTCCAGCAAGTATAGCTCAAGCTGTGAATTAGTAAAAAATAGTATTTTATAAGCATCTAATGCAATAGATACATTTATCTAACTTGTTGTTATTTTAGTTGGTATTTGGGGTAACTATTTTTACATATCTTTGATGGGTAACGCCCACATCCATTTCGTTTTCATGTCTATCTTGGGGATTCGTAGTATTTCAGGAAAAGATTAGGCTCATTTTCAGCCGAGTATCAAGGCAGGTATTTACCTGTCTTTTGCAACGCCGATTTGTTCCGCGAGGTCAGCAAAGCGTAGTCCACTCCACCCAGCTACGACCCGTTCGGCCGCCGAAGCCTACCGCACCAAGGACGGTGCAGCCTTAAGCCAGCCCAAGCGCAGCTATTACCTGTACAGCGACGAAGGCTTGATCGCCGAAAGCCAGCAAGCAATAACGCCCCCTCTCAGCCCGATAGATAGCGGGGGAGAGGGCTGGGGTGAGGGGCAAGCCACCACAGAGCCGAAAATCACCACCCAATACGGCCCACGCCCAAATAGTCCGTTCGGCACCGGCATCTTGTGAAGATGCAACAAAGTATGAGTCGCAAAGGTAACTGTTGGGCAATGCCCTACTGAGCGATTTTTCAGAAGCTTAAAGCATGAGCAACTTAATTACGAAAGATTTAAAACTAAAGAGTCGGCAAAGCTGAGTATTATTGATTAGTTAGCTTTTTATAATGGTAAGCGCATACACTCAAAACTAAGCTATCAATCCCCGATCCAATATGAACGGGAACTCTATAAGGAATCTGCTTAATAAAGTGTCCTGTTTTAGTTGGCCATTACATTTGTCCCCTGGATTGGGTGGGGACGGCTGAGGATTTGGGTTATGAATAATATGGGAATGCTTTTGATGTTGCGGCTTATGGATATTGTCGGAATCCTTGAAAAGGCACTTCGTCTTGTCACAATAAGTTGTTTGGCATAGTTGTGATGGGTTTCGTTCTGCTCTACCCATCTACAAGATACGAGGCTTGGTAGAGATAAGGTGCAAAACATGAAAGTTAAAAAGCTGACCGCTTATCGGAAAGTTGCCCTGGCTCGCCAAGGTAGCCTTAGAGCGTTCCTGCCGAACTACGACTGCCTATGCCTGCTGCTGTTAGTCGTCTTCATGCCTACCGTATCCCAAGCCGTCGAAACCGTGTGCGCCCGGGTCAAGATCGAGATCAAGCAGGAGTTGACCCTGGAGCGCCAGGCCTTCGACGCGCAGATGAAACCCGTAGCGTGTGCTACCGTAGGATGGAGTCAGGTACGAACCGCATCGTTCGTGTTGCGCGATTGATGCGGTTCACCGCGTTTACCGCATCCTACGTGCTTTCTTAGTAAACTGCGGGACAGCAGTGAGTCTGACTCTTTTGATTCTAATAGCTTAGGGCTTTAAGACTAATTTCAAGCATTATGCGGTTATAATCAGCAGTCCAAAATCAAGGGAGTGTCAGTTTGAAAATAGAAAAAAACGCGCTTTTACCACATTGGATTGTTGTCGGCATGATGCTGGTGACGTTGGTGATTTATCTGTTCATCTGTTACCAATTTGGTTATGAGTTGCAAGAACCTTTGCCAGAAGAACGGCGAGTGGTATTCAGGACAAGCTTTTATGTCATTGCCATTATTGTTTTTCCGATTACCAATTTAATTCGCCACATCCAGCTGCGGCTAAATCAAACCATGCCGGGCAACAAATCGGCAAAAAGCCGGTATTTGCTGACCGTTATTGTCTCGATGGTAATGATAGAAGGTATTGGGATGCTGGGTTTCGTAATGTTTATGTTGGGGGATGATTTTAATACTCTGTA
>SHZQ01000060.1 GCA_009695535.1 Methyloglobulus sp. | reverse complement strand
CTGCCGTTTTTGGTGGCGATGAATCTTCTTACGAGCGTAATCGTCGTGCTGAATTGTCTTATCAGAGGTAAGCATTAATGAATGCACGAATTGCATTGTTACTGTGCGCTTGCAGCACCGCTTGCGCCGAGATGCCTCCGGTTGTTGATGCAACGACCAATCCGGCATTGAGTACAGCCAAACCACCCGCAGCAGCATTGACCTCAGATTATGAGATGATGAGGCGGATAGAGCAAATGCAAGCGGAAGTGCAGCAGCTTACAGGCAAAGTTGAGGAGCAAGTCTCTCAAATTGAAGAGCTGCAAAAGCAGAAAAAAACCATGTTTACGGATTTTGATGATCGCATCCAAAGCATCGAAAATAAATCCGGTGGAGGTCCGCCATCAGCAGAAACGCCTACTGAACCTTCAGCTTCAATAGAATCTGGTACTGGTGTAACGGAACCTACAGCACCTGCTACCGATGATTCTACAAGTGGAGTGCAAGCACCAGATAATCCAGACGAAGCCGCCGCACCAGCGGCTGCTGCTCCAGCCTTAGCTGCGTCCGCGCAGCCTACAGATACTAGCGCAAGCCAAGTGCCTGAAAACGAAAAACAGGAATACCAAAAAGACTATGATGATCTCAGAAATGGTCGTACCGCTCAGGCCATCACTGGATTCAATGCATTTATAGCCAGCCATCCTGGTAGTTCTTACGCCAGTAATGCCCAATATTGGTTGGGTGAAGCTCATCGGGTAGACCAAGACAACGCTGCCGCCCGTAAAGCCTTCAACGATGTGGTGGCAACGTATCCTGGCTCTGCAAAAGTACCTGATGCCCTGTTAAAGCTGGGCTATATCGAAATGGAAGAGAAAAATACGACCAAAGCCCGTGAATATTTGACACGAGTGACCACCGAATTTGCCAATTCCAGAGCGGCAGGCTTGGCGCAAAAGAAATTGCTTTTGCTGGATGCAAATCCAAAGTAATTGTGAGTTCACTTAGGATAACGGAAATATTTTACTCCCTGCAAGGGGAGTCCAGCACCGTCGGCATTCCCACTGTTTTCGTCAGGCTTACTGGCTGCCCGTTACGGTGCGGTTATTGTGATACCGCTTACGCTTTCGCAGGCGGTGAAAAAAAAACCATCAGCGATATTATTGCCGAAGTAGCAAGCTACGGAACGCGTTATGTCACCGTCACAGGTGGCGAACCGCTGGCGCAACCTTCTTGTCTTGAGTTGATGGTTCAGTTGCTTGATTTGGGTTACATCGTGTCACTTGAAACCAGCGGTGCTTTGGATGTCTCGACTGTTGATCCCCGCGTCATCAAAGTGATGGATTTGAAAACACCCAGTTCTGGGGAGTTGGGCAGAAATCTCTACCAAAACATCCAATACCTTAGCAAAACAGACCAAGTGAAATTTGTTATTGGTAACGATGAAGATTACGACTGGTCCAAGCGGATATTAGCGGAACATAACTTGTCCGAGCATTGTGAAGTACTGTTTTCGCCTGTCATGGGGCAGCAAAATCCCACCAAATTAGCCAATAAAATACTGCAAGATAGATTGCCTGTGCGTTTTCAAATCCAGCTTCATAAATTGCTTTGGGACGATGTTCGAGGCAAATAACCACTATGTCCAAAAAAGCTATCATCTTATTATCTGGCGGCTTAGATTCCATCACCGTCCTCGCGCTCGCCCAACAACAGGGGTTTGATTGCTACGCTCTCAGTTTCGATTACGGGCAACGTCATAATGCCGAGCTAATAGCCGCCAGCGAGATAGCCAAGACCTATCAAGTAAAAGACCACAAAATCGTCAAACTTGGCTTGGGTG
Organism: Methyloglobulus sp.; assembly: GCA_009695535.1. Lineage (GTDB taxonomy): Bacteria > Pseudomonadota > Gammaproteobacteria > Methylococcales > Methylomonadaceae > Methyloglobulus. The sequence continues at coordinate 8,088 of SHZQ01000060.1, read as the reverse complement.
CTATTGGCGGCTCAGCCCTTACCGACGAAAACATCCAAGTTCCCGATCATCTCGAAGCAGGCATACCGGTAACTTACGTACCGGCTAGGAACACTATCTTCCTGGCTTTTGCGCTGGGCTGGGCGGAAGTATTGCACGTAACGGACATATTCATCGGCGTGAATGCCGTCGATTATTCCGGCTACCCCGATTGCAGACCAGAATTTATTAAGGCTTTCCAACAACTTGCTGACCTTGCCACCAAAGCAGGGGTTGAAGGCGAACATTTCACTATACACACTCCGCTTATTGCGTTAAGCAAAGCTGAAATCATCAAACTGGGAGCAAACCTGGGTGTTGATTATGCGGCAACAGTCTCGTGTTATTCCGCCGATGCACAAGGTCGGGCTTGTAGAGTTTGCGATGCTTGCCGACTAAGATTGCAAGGCTTTACCGAATCGGGTGTGCAAGATCCAACCCGTTACCAACAATAGACAGCAAGCGGTCTAAACACCTGAGATTGGGTGTTTTTCGTGGTGAAATTTATCAAAATGAATGCTCAACTCAACATAAATACACTAGCTCAATTAACGCTCGATAACCGTTTCGTTAGTGAGCTACCTGCTGACCAGGAAACCCGCAATTACCCCAGACAGGTATTGGGTGCGTGTTATTCGCGAGTATTGCCGACCAAAGTGACGAAACCAGTAACGGTAGCTTATGCCAAAGAAGTTGCTGCTTTAGTGGATTTGCCAGAATCCGATTGCCAAACTGATGATTTTGCCCAAGTATTTGCCGGAAATCGCTTGGCTGCTGGCATGGAGCCGTTTGCTATGTGCTATGGCGGCCACCAATTTGGTCATTGGGCAGGGCAATTAGGCGATGGTCGAGCGATTAATTTAGGTGATGTGATCAATCGACAAGGTGAGCGTTGGGCATTGCAACTTAAAGGTGCAGGGCTTACACCTTACTCTAGGACGGCTGATGGTCTGGCGGTTTTGCGTTCATCAGTGCGGGAATTTCTGTGCAGCGAGGCTATGTTCCATTTAGGTGTGCCGACCACGCGAGCATTGAGTTTGGTAACAACGGGTGAGCAGGTAGTTAGGGATATGTTCTATAACGGCAATCCAAAAGCTGAACCTGGAGCGATAGTTTGCCGTGTTGCGCCTTCGTTTATTCGGTTTGGCAGCTTTCAAATCCATGCCGCTCGAGGCGATCTGGATATACTCAAAAAATTGGCAGATTACACTATAAATACCCACTTCCCGCACTTGGGTACACCCTCTTCTGATGTTTACGTTGCCTGGTTTGAAGAAGTTTGCCGAACTACCGCAGAAATGATTGTGCATTGGCAGCGTGTTGGCTTTGTGCATGGCGTGATGAACACGGACAATATGTCAATTCTAGGATTGACCATTGACTACGGGCCTTATGGCTGGTTGGAAAACTACGACCCTGACTGGACTCCCAACACCACCGATAAAGCAGAGCGGCGGTATCGCTTTAGCAATCAACCGGCTTGTGCATTTTGGAATTTGGGGCAGTTAGCGAATGCCATATATCCGCTGGTTGGCGAGGTAGAGGCTTTGCAGCAAGCATTGAACGTGTTCACGCAGGTTTTCGGTGAGCAGTGGCAGCTTATGATGTGCAACAAACTAGGTTTAAGTCGGTTTGATCCAGACCAAGATGATGCCTTATTTGCCGAGCTACTGGCTGTGCTGCAAATGGTTGAAACCGATATGACGCTATTTTTTCGTCTGCTTGCCGAGGTCGATTTAGGTAAAGATGCGTTTGAAAACAGCAATATTGACGAGCTTATAGCGCCGCTTGCAGAAGCCTATTACCTGCCAGAACAGCTTACGCCAGAATGTACCTCGCGCTTACTTGATTGGCTAAAACACTATAACCAACGCATAATTCAGGACGGGACACCCCACAAAATCAGGCGTGAGCGCATGAATCGCGTTAATCCCAAATACGTGTTACGTAACTATATGGCGCAGCTTGCGATTGATAAAGCGGAGCAGGGAGATTTTGCCCTGATTGCGGAATTGCTGGAACTACTGCGTCATCCCTACGATGAACAGCCAGAAAATGCACAATACGCTGCCAAACGACCCGATTGGGCGCGGCAACGGGCGGGTTGTTCTATGTTATCGTGTAGTTCGTAAGCCATTAATAATAATGTTATAACCTGTCAATTTGCTTGCTCGAAAGGCTTAAAAGTCAATCCAAGTGAGGCTAACCGTGCGTTTAAGATTAAAAACTCAACCATAAAGCCAACATTGCTCGAAAAAACAAGTTACTAAGCAAGTTTTATAATGTTGACTATAATCACTAACGTTGATTATGATAACGACAGACGACGTTAGATACTAACTTGGGGATTTCAAATTACAGAAGCAGGGGTATAACAAGCCGACTTTCGGCGCTATTCTTGCGATTGTATTTATTTTTGTCGCGCTTTCTCCCCTAGTCACTGCTTCAGAGGTGGTCGTCAACAAATCAGTGCCCACTTCAGGGTATTCCAAAGCGGACATTCGCGCTATCTTCACCATGCAAAAAAGACGTTGGTCAAATAACAGGCAAATTAAGGTTTATACACTGCCTGATAGTAACCCGCTTCATAAATATTTTGTCAAAAATAATCTTAACATGTCGATTTATCATGTAAGAAAGGCTTGGGACAGAATGACATATTCCGGGGTACGCTTTGGCACCATTTCAATGGATATAACCGATAGAAACGGCGGCACTGCGGCATTGCTGGGTTTCCAAAGGCATAGCGCCTTTGCATCGGTTGGGTATGTGGTTTGCGCTGGGACATCACACCATCCTGTATGGTCAGGGCGGATTATACGCGGGCTCATGGGACCGCCTGGTTGCCCCAGGCAAATAATCCCGATCCCGATAAAACCAGGCAGGATTGGAATCTGTATGGTTTGCAATTATCCTTCAAGTTTTAGCTAAGATGGGAAAAAATAGCCTATTTTTCAGTTTACGATGGAAATTAGCTATCCTGTTTGGCAGTGTATTTATGGTTTTGCAAGCGGTATTTGCAGTTGTCTCGTATTTGAATGCTCAAAATAATTTTGGAAATGATCGAAAAAATATCCAAAAAAGCCATATCAACATTGCAGAAACCTTAACAAAAGATTCGTTTTCGGTGCTAGAACAGTTTGCAGAACTGATTTCGGTCGTCAATAACCCCTCATCAAATGATTCAAAAGAGCTGAATCGTGGCGTTTCATCAATGGATGAAAACTGGTCGCTCTGGCAATTAATCTGGGATATAGAAAATATCGTCTTGTTTGATAAGCAAGGCGCACGGACTAAGTCTTGGGGTAATCAGTTGATTGATTCAGATGCTACTGTGCGACGCGTTCTGAAAAATGAATTGCCGGAACATCAGATTTTTTGCCCAGACAACTGTTTTCAGCAAGTGATTATCCCGGTAATGGGAAAGGCAGATATTTCTGGTGGCATCAGCGTGATCCGACCTTTTTCTGATGTTATTATTAAATATAACGCAACAACGCGTTCGGATATGGGTATTTTAATCGCTGATAATAAAGCTGAAATTTCCCAAGGAAGCCGATGGAAATATAAATTGTCGGGTATGACCCAGCCGGAAAAAAACCAGCCCGTTTTCGAGTTTATTTCCAAGCACCACAGCATTAATGCTTTTTTCAATGCCAGCAAAAGAATTGAGTTTAATAGCGCAGTGTATGAAGTGCGAGCGCTACCCATACAGCAAGCCGAGGTAAGCAATACGCCGCCGTATTTTCTCTTCATAGATGACATAACAGCCGATCTTAAACACCTTAGCAGCGATCTTAAACGGGTCTGGCTATATGGCTTTATAGGCTTATTGGCATCATTGTTGTTGATTTTTCTGGTCCTGCATATTGCCTTACGGCGTATTTCGCGGCCTTCCAGAGCGTTACCGCTATTATCCAAGAACCACTTTAGTCAATTCAGAAAACAAATAATCGTAAAAAGCAGCGCTAATTTGGGTTATGACGAACTGGATAAACTCAGTTTTACTGCCTTAAACTTGACTGCCCAGCTTGAACATTTTAAGCAGGAAATGCGCGGTCATACCTTCAATATACCGGAAAAAAGCCAGGAGTTAGCGAAAGAACGTGATTTTATCCGGCAGTTGGTTGAGCTGGCTCCCGTCATTATTATCATCCAAAAGCTTAACGGGATTATTTTAACGATTAATCATGCAGGCGTTGATAGTTTGGAAACCGAGAGTAGCACCATTATCGGGAAAGTATTCGATATTTTTCTGCCAGAATCCGATCAGGAACACCTAAGCAAATTAAATCGCCTGCGAACTGGCGAATACGGCGACCAAATGCAATTGGATGGGCTGATATTGACTGAGGCAGGAAAACTTCGGGATATTTCCTGGTTGCACAAGTTAATACCATCCAAAGAACATGGCGACGAAATGGTCATCTTGACTTTGGGCATGGATATTAGCGAACGCAAAATCGCAGAAGCCCGAAATATCAGGATGGCGTATTACGATTATCTGACAGGCTTAGGTAATCGGCGGAAATTTTATGAGGAATTCGCCCCAAAACTGGCATCTGCTGAACGTTATGGCTATCAGCTTGCTCTGTTTTATCTGGATTTGGATCGATTTAAAGAAATTAATGACACCAGCGGACATGATGCCGGTGATAACTTTCTTAAGATGATCGCCAATGCCTTGAAGGAAGCTATTCGTTCCACAGATTTATTGTGCCGAGTAGGTGGTGACGAGTTTGCTTTGCTAATGCCACATGCCGATATGGCTGGCGTGGAACATATCGCCAAAAAAATCAATACTGTGCTAAAAACGCAGACTTTTAGCAGTAACGGAAAGACTTACACGGCCAGCGCCAGTATCGGTGTTGCGGTGTTCCCATTGCACGGTGCGACGGTGAATGAGTTGATGGCAAATGCTGATTTAGCTATGTATCAAGCTAAAGAGTTAGGTCGAGGACAACACCATTTGTTCAATCCAGAATACGATTACCGGAGCAAACCAAACCGTACGTTGGCGCATCATTTTAGATGATGCCATTGCCAATGATAAGTTTGTGTTGTTTTATCAACCTATACTGAATATAAAAGCTAACAAAATAAGCCACTATGAATGCCTGATTCGGTTGCAGCAAGATGATGGTCAAATGCTAATGCCATCGGATTTTGTGTTTCGGGCGGAAGAACTGGGTTTAATTAGCAGTATTGATAGAATCGTATTAAAAAAAGCCGTAGAGCAGCATCTTGAGTTTAATAGGCAAGGAAAAAATATAAGCTTAGTATGGCTATTTCCAAGCGCTCATTCGATGATCCAACTATTTTTGAAGATTTTGTGGTGCTATTCAGTAATCCTGATGTTGATCAAAAACGAATCATTTTTGAAATAACGGATACTGCCGCCGCTTCCAATTATCAATCAACGAATGTGTTGATTAACCAGATTAGAGGGCTGGGTTGCGTACTCGCGTTGAATGATTTCGGGGTTGAATATCCTTCGCTACATTATCTGAAAAGTGCACCGGTTGATTACGTAAAAATAGACGGCTCGCTCATCCGACATCTCGATAAAAACAATGATGACCGCGTTTTTGTTAAAGCGTTAATCGAATTAGCGCAAGCCTTCGGTAAAAAAACCGTTGCGGAGTTCGTGGAGAGTGAGGATATTTTGACTATTCTCAGGGGGTTAGGCATAGATTACGCTCAGGGTTGTCACATTGGTAAGCCGCAGGCGATAGAATAGCCGTGCCAAGGTTTCTGAACGTGTTACGCTGTATTACAATACCTGTACCATTCCTTCCACGTTAATCTTACCAAGACTGCCGCACTAACTCAGGTTGTCCTGTGGATACCTAAATGCTATGAAAAAATTAAAATGTGCTGTCATTGGTGCAGGTTATCTGGGCAAATTTCACGCCCAGAAATATGCCTCATTGCCCGATTGTGAGCTAGTTGCCGTTGTTGATGTCGATGAAGCCGTTGCTATTAGCGTCGCTGCTAGTAATGGCGCAAAAGCCTATACAGACTATAAGCTGATTCTGGGAGACGTTGATGCAGTCAGCATTGTCGTCCCAACCACTTACCATCATGCCGTTGCCAAGGACTTTCTGGCAGCAGGAACGCATGTATTGGTCGAAAAACCGATAACTGTGACTGTAGCTGAAGCAGATGACCTGATTGCGCTTGCCAAAGAGAAGAACCTGGTTTTGCAAGTAGGGCATTTGGAACGCTTTAATCCGGCGATATTAGGCTTAGAAAAGGACGAAAAGCCTTTGTTTATTGAATCCCATCGCTTGTCGCCTTTTAATCCCCGCGCTAATGATGTCAGCGTCGTGCTGGACTTGATGATCCATGACATCGATATTATCCTGGCCTTGATGGATTCGGAGCTGGAACGGATCGATGCCAGCGGCACGGCCGTCCTGACGCAAGGCACGGACATCGCCAACGCCAGGCTATCGTTCGCCAACGGCTGCGTCGCCAATGTGACCGCCAGCCGGATCAGCATGAAAATGGAACGCAAAATGCGGATGTTCAGGCCGAGCTCTTATGTCTCCGTCGATTTCCAGAACCGGGTATTGACCAAGCATAAGACCGGCACCAAGGAAATGTTCCCCGGCATCCCCGAAATCGTCACCGAAGAATCCGTGTTTGAAAGCGGCGACGCCTTGCTGGAAGAAATCAAGCATTTCGTCAATTGCATCCAAACCGGCGAGAATCCCCTGGTTTCTGGGGAAGCGGGGCGTAGGGCATTGGAGACGGCGATTAAGATTACGGAGTTATTGAGTGAAAAAATAAAGTAGGGTACTCATCGCGTACCATTTCCAAACCGTTTCGGGCATGACGGCTTTCAAATCGGTACGTGATGCGTATCCTAATGCTGTGGTGATTGAATTTAGTGCGTTTTACGCGCCCATTTAGGCTATTTTTACCCAACCCCTCGAAAAGGTAAAATTAGCCTAACGGCCCTTCATTCTCTTCCTTCAAAGCCTTATTCCAGCATGCTGGGTCGGCGTATCTGGCAACCAAAGCATCAATGTCTATCTTTGATATTGCCGGATTGAACTCAAACGTACCAAACAGATTGACGCGTTGCCAAGCTACTGGCGACATACCTCGAATGACGTCCACTGCCACCTGGTCACCCGCCGCTTGTTTTTGTTCATATATCCGCGATAACAGCGCTGTGTTGTAATAATTACTGTGTTAGTGATGAGGCGCGAGCATTCGTTCCGTATCTGCTGCTCCGCTTCGGTTTGCGCTCGAAATTTACCACCGTTGACAAAAGCCACTGCGCGACGGAGACGGTGATAGGCCTTCCCGCGATTAAGAGCCTTTTGCACGCTTTGTCGTAATTCTATAAAGATAAATAATTAGCCCGCTTTATCAATAGTGATATCGTGCAAGGTGCAGCCCAAGTATTTTTTGAGCACACAGGAATTACGATGGGCTGGTGGATTTTTGACACGTTCATCAGTAGCTCACCCTGAAGCCAATCTCCGCACCACGCCCCGCTTCCGGGGCAAAGTTGCGCAAATACGAAGTCGAATTGCGGATGTTTTCATCCAGCAGGTTGTTGCCTTTAGCGAACAGCATCAACTCGGCATCCTTGTATGCTTTAATCTTGTATTGCGCCCCTACATTCAGCAGAAAATAACTGCCAGTCGGTGTTTCAAAATCCCCGGCATGCGTTTTGGACTCGGCGCGGGTAAAGCGCAGGTAACTGGTGAGATCGTTTTTCCCATAATCCAGCTGCAAGCCGTAGCGTAAGGGCGGCATACGTGGCACGTCGCTGCCGTTCTCGAATTGCCCCCGGGTGTAATCGCTGAACAAGGTCAAATCTAGAAAGCCATAGTGGTTTTCCATCATAGGGAAAATAAGTTTGGCTTCGTAACCCTTGAATGTCGCGTTATTTTGGGTGGCAGTCACCAATGGAATACAGTCGACAACACACGGGTTGCCATCTTGGTCGACAAATTGTCCGCTCCGCTGTTGGGCGATATAGTCGACGGCCCAGTTATGGAACAGGTCGAATTCAGCGCGCAGCCACTTTGATTTAAAACGGTAACCTAG
>SHZQ01000059.1 GCA_009695535.1 Methyloglobulus sp. | reverse complement strand
TCTTCGATTTCAACAAAACAACCGTAGTCGGTAAGGTTGTTAACCTTGCCGAATGCGCGTGAACCAGCAGGGTAGCGACGGGCGATGTTTTGCCAAGGATCTTCACCCATTTGTTTCATACCTAATGAAACACGATTTTTTTCCTTATCGTATTTCATGACTTTAACTTTTATTTCTTGACCGATTTCAACACATTCGGACGGATGTCTTACTCTGCGCCACGCCATGTCGGTGATGTGCAACAGACCGTCGATACCGCCGAGGTCAATAAATGCACCGTAATCGGTCAAGTTTTTGACCACACCGGTGACAATTGCGCCTTCTTCCAGTGTTTTCAGTAATTCTTCGCGCTCTGCGCTGTATTCTTTTTCAACGACCGCGCGACGTGACAGCACGACGTTATTGCGTTTTTGGTCGATTTTGATAACCTTAAATTCTAAATCACGATTTTCTAGGAATGTGGTGTCTCTAATGGGGCGAACATCAACCAGCGATCCTGGCAAAAACGCACGTAATGCGCCGACTGCGACGGTAAATCCGCCACGAACCTTGCCATTAATTTGACCAATGATAGTAGCTTGGGTTTCAAACGCACTTTCAAGCTCGAACCAGGCTTTGTTTTTCTTTGCTTTATCCCTGGAAAGTAGGGTAGCACCCAAACCGTCTTCGAATAAATCAAGGGCAACTTCAATTTCGTCACCTATCTTGACTTCTAATTCGCCATTGTTGTCCAGGAATTGCCATTTTGGAATGACACCTTCTGATTTGGATTGCGTACTGACGATTACCATATCGTTTTCGATATCAATAACCGTACCAATCAACATTGAACCCGGACTCATTTGAGTCTTTTTCAAACTTTCTTCAAGTAATTCAGCAAAGCTTTCGCTCATTTTATATTCCCAGGACTGCTATTAATTCAACAGGCCTTAATCTAATTAAAAAGGTTAAAAAACCGCAAAAAACGATATTCTGTGTTTACATTACTATCGTTGCGGAACTAAACTCAGCACTCGGGCAATGACTTCGTCTATCGTCATCGCAGATGAATCGATGAAAAGCGCATCCTCTGCCTGAGCTAAAGGGGCTATTGTTCGCTCCTTATCGCGGCAGTCACGCGCTTCTATCTCACTGGTTATCTGCTCAATACTAACATCAATTCCTTTTTCCATCAACTGTTTATATCGTCTTTCGGCTCTTTTGGCGGCACTTGCAGTCAAAAAAACTTTGATGTCAGCATCGGGGAAAATGACTGTTCCCATATCCCGACCATCGGCCACCAAACCGGGCGGCCGTTTAAAATCCTTTTGTTTTTGCAGCAATACCCGCCTTACTTCAGGTACTGCTGCAACTATGGAGGCTATGTTTCCGGTGGTTTCCGTGCCTAATTCAGCCGTTATATCTTGCCCATCTAATTTAACGACTAGCTCGTCATCGCATTCATAAGCCAGTTCCATTGCTTGGGCTATGCTTAATATTTCGTTGATATTGCTTAGATCAATCTCATTTTGTAACAAGGCAATCGCCAATGAGCGGTAAATAGAGCCACTATCGAGGTAGTTCCAGCCCAGTTTTTTCGCTACGATTCGGCTTACCGTGCCTTTTCCTGCACCGCTAGGGCCGTCAATGGTTAGGACAGGGATGTGCATTAACTGCCCTTGCTTTCTGCGCTTTCTTCGCAGACCAATGCCAAGCCTAAGTTTTTAGCCAAATCCTTGAATTCAGGGAATGAGGTGTTGACGTTAGCGCAATCTAAAATGGTAATGGGGGCATTGGCACGCAATCCGGCGATGGCAAACGCCATTGCGATGCGATGATCGCCGTGCGACGTGACCGTACCGCCACCGATTTTGCCGCCACCCTGGATCACCATACCATCTGGCGTGGGCTGGGCATCAACACCTATTATGTGCAAGCCATCTGCCATCACCTGTATGCGGTCTGATTCTTTGACCCGTAGTTCTTCTGCGCCCGTCAAGCGAGTTTCGCCTTCTGCACAAGCTGCTGCGATGAATAATACGGGGAATTCGTCAATCGCCAACGGCACGAGCTCTTCAGGAATGTCTATACCTTTTAAAGGTTTAGATACCACACGCAAATCCGCCACAGGCTCACCGCCGACTTCGCGTTCATTTAAGATTTCGATACTTGCGCCCATCAAGCGCAAAATCGAAATAACACCCGTCCGGGTGGGATTGATGCCGACATGCCTTAAGGTGATGTCCGAACCGGATGCAATCGAAGCGCCCACCAGGAAAAACGCTGCTGATGAGATGTCGCTAGGTACGTCGATGTCGGTTGCGGTTAACTTACCAGCGGCATTAATGCTGACTTTGTTGCCCTCCCGCTTAACCGGATAACCGAAGCCAGCCAACATGCGTTCGGTATGGTCACGGGTCGGTGCGGGTTCGACCACACTGGTTTCACCTTGGGCATACATGCCCGCCAATAGCAGGCAGGATTTAACCTGTGCACTCGCCATTGGCATAACATAATCAATGGCTTGCAACTGCCCTGCCCTGCCTGTTATTTCCAAAGGCGCAGTGCCTTTATCCGTGGTCTTGATGTTCGCACCCATTAAAGCCAAGGGTTCTGTCACCCGTTTCATCGGGCGACCCGATAAGGATTTATCACCAGTCAACACGGTATTAAAAGGTTGGCCTGCCAAAAGCCCGCTCAACAAGCGCATGGAAGTGCCTGAATTGCCAAGATAAAGCTCCTTGGCAGGCGCATTCAAGCCATGCTTGCCAACACCATGAATGGTCACGCAGCCATCAACCGGACCTTCAATTTGTACGCCCATATCGCGGAATGCCTGTAACGTCGCCAAGGCATCTTCGGCTTCCAGAAAGCCTTTAACGTGGGTCACGCCTTCGGCTAATGAACCCAACATAATAGAACGGTGCGACATAGATTTGTCACCTGGAACACGCGCCTCACCGCGCAATTGCCCACCTGGTTGAACGATAAAAGTAATTGCTTTTGACATGGTTTAATTTTCGTAGAGATCAAGAAAGCGTTGCCGCGCCTTGCCGGCGTAGGTAAAAGTATTAAAAAGCTGTTCGGAATTGTTATTAACCAAGTAAGACTCTATTTTATCCAGCTCGGCTTTTAGTTGTTGAATTAATGGGATAATTTCATTTTTGTTTGCAGTACAAATGTCCAGCCACATGGTCGGATCACTTGATGCTATGCGGGTAAAATCACGGAAACCACTGGCGGCGTATTGAAATATTTCCGATTGCTCATCTTTATGCCCCAGCATATCGACCAATGCAAACGCCAAAATATGCGGCAAATGGCTGGTTGCGGCGAGGATGGCATCGTGATGATTTGCCTCCATAACAGTAACTTGCGACCCTAAGCATTCCCAAAACTCGCGCATGGTTTGCACAGCATCGGGACACGTTGCTTTGTCTGGTGTGACAATCAGGCGTTTATTTAAAAACAGCTTATCTGCCGAGGCACTAACCCCGCATTGCTCTGCGCCTGCAATTGGGTGGGCAGGCACTAAGTTATTGGGAACATAGCCAAATACCCGTTCCGCCGCAGAAATTACATTGGTTTTGGTGCTGCCCACATCTGTGTAAATGGCACTTTTGTTCCAGAATGGTTTAAGCAAGGTAAAAACGGATTCAATCGCGCCGACCGGGGTGGCTATGATAATGCAATCAGCACCTGCTACTGCTGCTGCAATATCGAGGAAATAATCATCAACAACACCTAGCTTTTTTGCGGTTTGCAGATTAGGCAGATCGTCTTCCCTGCCAAATCCCACAATGGTTGTGCTTAAATCCTGCTGTCTTGCAGCCCGTGCAATGGAGCCGCCAATCAGCCCAACCCCGATAATGCAAAGCCTGTTAAACATTAGCCAATGTATCTGCCAAGGCTTTGAGGAAAAATTGGTTTTCGGCTGGTGTGCCGATGCTAATACGTAGATGATTAGGCATCCCGTAATTAGCGACTGGCCGGACGATCACGCCTTTACGTAATAAGGCTTCATAGATTGGCTGTCCAGGTCGCTTCAAATCAACGGATACAAAATTTCCAGCGGAAGGTATCCATTTCAAGCCCAGTGCTTTAAAACCTGCGGTCAAATCCGACATACCTAGTGCATTTACCGCGATGGTTTCTTGCAAATACTTATCATCACCTAACGCCGCTTCTGCCGCCGCTAAGGCTAAGGCATTGTTATTGAAAGGCTGGCGTACGCGATTAAGGATGTCAGCGAGATCAGGGCTGGATAAGCCATAACCGACCCGCAAGCCAGCCAAACCATAAGCCTTTGAAAAAGTACGGGTAATAATTAAATTCGGACAAGTTTTTAGCCAATCGAGTGAATTAATCCCTTCCTGATTACCCACAAACTCGAAATAGGCCTCGTCCAGCACACAAATACAATGCGTGGGTAACGCAGAAATAAACTTTTGTAAATCTGACTGACTCAGCAAGGTTCCTGTGGGATTATTCGGATTGGCAATAAATATCACGCGGGTTTTATCGCTAATCCTGACTGCCATCGCCGCCAAATCATTACCATAATTTAATGCAGGGATGATAACGGCGGTTGCCCCAACCGCTTGCGTTACTATTGGATAGACCGCAAACGCGTGCTCGGAAAACATCGCTTCCAGTCCAGGTGCTAAAAAAGCTCGTCCAATCAGTTCCAGCAAATCATTTGAGCCATTTCCCAAGGTAATCTGGTCAACATTAAGAGCGTATTTTTTTGCCAACGCCGATTTCAAATTGAAACCATTGCCGTCAGGATACAAGCTCAGTTTCGGCAATGTAACTTGAATTGCTGCCAAGGCTTTCTTGCCTGGACCCAAAGGATTTTCATTGGATGCCAGTTTGATGATATTGCTCAAACCCAGCTCGCGCTCCAATTCTTCAATGGGTTTTCCTGCCACATACGGCACAAGCTGCCTCACGCCACTGACGGCGAGGTCATAAATAGTGTGGGTTTGATTCATGGATGATGGACTGATAAAGCAAAATACGTAATTAAATCAGGCAAATGTTTATTAAAGCACAGCTTTTGGATAAGAGCCGAGCAATTTCAACATACTGACATTGCCTTTCAATATCTCCAAGGCATTGGCGACTTGCTCGTCTTCACTATGCCCTTCAATGTCAATGAAAAATACATATTCCCACAAACCTTGCCGCGACGGTCTGGATTCAATATGGAGCATACCAATACCATAACGCGCAAAAGGCTCCAGGATTTTGTATAAAGCACCGGGTTGATTGCCGGTAGACACCACCAAAGAAGTCTTGTCGCTACCGGTTGAGGTCGATATTTGCTTGCCTATAATGATAAAACGGGTAGTGTTATTTGGCTCATCTTCAATATTTTTTTCTAAAATATCAAGATGATACCGTTCCGCAGCCGGTCTACCTGCTATTGCTGCCGTATTTGGGTTGGTTGAAGCCAACCTAGCCGCCTCGGCATTGCTGCTAACTGCGGTCAACTTGACCTGCGGGAAATTTTTCTCTAACCACTTACGGCATTGCGCCAAGGATTGTTGATGGGAAAATATCTCCTTGATATTGGCTTTGTCATTCTCCAAACCCATCAGGTTTTGGTGTATCTGGATCTCAACCTCACCGCAGATATACAGCGGGGAAGCCAGGAATCGATCAAATGTGTAGCTGATAACGCCTTCGGTCGAATTTTCGACGGGCACAACACCAAATTGACAGCCGCCGTTTTCGACCGCAGAGAAAATATCGTTGATGGTCGTGACCGGCACTGCTTTTACTGCATTGCCGAAATGCTTAAGCACCGCTTGCTGGGTGAATGTGCCTTCTGGTCCCAAATACGCGACATCCAACGGTTTTTCCAGTGCCAAACAAGATGACATCAATTCCCGAAAGAACCGGACAGCGGTCTGGTCGGGCAACGGCCCTGGATTGAGGTCTTTTATCCGCCGCAACACCAGTGATTCGCGGTCAGGACGGTAAAAAGTACCTTCCTCACCCAAAGCAATCTTGGTCTTCGCCACCTCCATCGCACACGACGCGCGTTGGTTTATCAGTCCCAAAATTTGCTGGTCGATCTTGTCTATATTTTCCCTTAACTCGCTAAGGGGTGTGATCGCTGTCATCACTACGCTTTATGAATGCTGGCTTTACTGGTTTTGGCTTAGTGCGTCCGCTCGAATTCTTTGATGAATTCGCACAGCGCATCAACACCCGAATCTGGCATGGCGTTATAAATGCTGGCACGCATACCGCCCACGGAACGATGCCCTTTCAATTCAAACAAGCCATTGGCTTCTGATGCCGCAAGAAAAGGCTTATCGAGGGCTTCATCGTTAAGAATAAAGGGTACATTCATCCGCGAACGCACGAATTTTTCGACGGGATTGCTATATAAAGTGGATTGGTCGATCACATCATATAACTTTGCTGCCTTGTTGATATTGCGCTGCTCAATCGCGGCAACACCGCCCTGCTCCTTCAGCCATTTGAGTACCAGGCCAACTAAGTACCAGTTGTAGGTGGCGGGTGTATTCAGCATCGAACCATTTTTGACTTGTTGGGCATAGTCGAAAACGGGCGGCGTACCTTTGGCGGCATGACCAATTAAATCATCCCGTACTATGACGACGGTGACACCTGCCGGCCCCATGTTTTTCTGGGTTCCGGCGTAAATAATCCCAAATTTGCTGACATCAACCGGACGCGACAATATGTTGGAAGACATATCTGAAACCAGCGTCAAGCCTTTGCTGTCTGGGATAGACTGAAACTCTACACCATGGATGGTTTCGTTGGACGTGTAATGCAGATACGCCGCATCCGTGTCTATGCTCCAAGATTCCACATTAGGGATATGCGTAAATTTGCTGGCTTCTGAGCTGGCACTGAGGATGACTTCGCATTGACCTTTTGCATCCTGGATGGCTTTTTCTGACCATGCCCCGGTGTTGACATAACAGGCTTTAGTTTTGCCATTGAGGATGTTTTGTGGAATCAGGGAAAACTGCGCGGAAGCGCCGCCTTGTAAAAACAACACCTTATAATTAGTAGGAATCGCCAGCAATTCACGCAAATCGCTTTCTAATTCTTCGGCAATCATTGAGAAATGCTTACCGCGATGGCTCATTTCCATCACCGACATGCCGCTGCCGCGCCATTCCAGCATCTCGGCTTGGGCTTGCTTCAATACGGATTCAGGAAACGCGGACGGTCCTGCACTAAAACTATAAACCCTGCTCATTTATTCCTCGTCTCCTAAATCGTCTTCGTCATTGATTATTTCTTGCGCTTGTTCATGGTCTTCTGCTTGGGCTTGATCTAGCTCAAGAGCATCATCTCCCTCCTCAGCATCTTCACCTGCCAAGCCTTCAATGCGATCTACGCCGATCACTTTTTCGCCGGTATCCAAACGGATAATGCGTACGCCTTGGGTGTTGCGCCCGACCACGGAAATGCCGTCTACAGGCGTACGAACGAGGATGCCGCCGTCGGTAATTAGCATGATTTCGTCGTATTCATTGACCAAAACCGCACCGACCAATCCGCCATTGCGTTCCGAGGTCTGGATAGCAATCATGCCCTGTCCGCCGCGCTTGTGTTGGGTAAATTCTTCTACCCGCGTGCGTTTGCCGAAGCCGTTTTCGGTAATATTCAGCACCATACCTTCTGTGCCGATGATAAGCGAGATGATTTTCTGGCCGTCCTGCAAGCGCATACCACGTACGCCAGCAGCCGTCCTGCCCATCGGGCGTACATCGGATTCATTGAAGCAATTCGCCTTACCAGAATTGGCGAACAACAGCACGTTTTGCTGCCCATCAGTAACAGCAACACCCACTAAGGTGTCGTCTTCCCTTAAGTCTATGGCAATTTTGCCGTTGGCACGTTGGCGTTCAAATTCGTTCAGGGGTGTTTTTTTGACAGTCCCCGATGAGGTCGCCATGAAAATAAACTTATTTTCGGTAAATTCTTTAATCGGCAAGATGGCATTGATTTTTTCGCCGTCTTCCAAGGCAAGCAAGTTCACAAACGGCTTACCTCTTGATGCTCGGCTGGCAACAGGAAGCTGATAAACCTTTAGCCAGTAGACTTTGCCACGTGATGAGAAGCACAAAATCGTGTCGTGGGTATTGGCGACGATCAGCTTATCAACATAATCTTCTTCTTTGGTCGCCGTTGCTGATTTACCCCGTCCGCCGCGTCGTTGCGCCCGATAATCCGTTAACGGTTGCGCTTTCACGTAACCCTCATGCGATTTGGTCACGACCATATCCTCTTCGGTAATCAAGTCGCCATCGGATAAATCCAGTTGGCTTTGAATGATTTCCGTGCGGCGTTTGTCGCCGTATTCGTCCCTGATGGCGACCAGTTCTTCTCGGATGATTTCCATCAACCGTTCATCGTTGGCGAGAATATACAAAAATTCGTCGATTTGTTCTAGCAGCTCTTTGTATTCATTGATTATTTTATCCTGCTCCAAACCGGTTAGGCGTTGTAATTGGAGTTCCAGAATAGCCTGAGCTTGTCCTTCCGATAAGCGATAAACGTCGCCAGCAATACCAAATTGCGCTGCCAAATCTTCAGGTCGTGAGCGATCTGCATCTGCCCTGTCTAGCAAGGCAATAACCAGTCCAGCACTCCAAGTCCTTGCCAACAAGCCTTCTTTAGCTTCGGCACGGCTGGGAGAAGACTTAATCAATTCGATCATGTCGTCGATATTGGCTAGGGCAACTGCCAACCCTTCCAAAACATGCGCCCGTTCCCGTGCTTTGCGTAAGTTATAGATCGTCCTGCGGGTAACAATTTCGCGCCTGTGATCGACAAAAGCATGGAGGATTTCTTTCAGGTTAAGGCAATACGGGCGACCGTCTAACAAAGCCACCATATTGATGCCAAATACCGTCTGGAATTGCGTCTGTTTATACAGGTTGTTCAACACGACTTCTGCCACTTCACCACG
Organism: Methyloglobulus sp.; assembly: GCA_009695535.1. Taxonomy (GTDB): domain Bacteria; phylum Pseudomonadota; class Gammaproteobacteria; order Methylococcales; family Methylomonadaceae; genus Methyloglobulus. Next base: position 1,064 of record SHZQ01000059.1, on the reverse strand, counting down.
ACGCAACTCAATCACCAGACGCATACCGTCCTTATCGGACTCATCACGTATCGCAGAAATGCCTTCAATCTTGCCGTCCTTAATAAGCTCGGCAATTTTCATTTGCAAAGTCGCCTTGTTAACTTGATACGGCAATTCGGTAGTAATTATCGCTTGCCGACTGCTATCGCCTATGTCCTCAAAATGACAACGGGCGCGCAGGTAAATCTTGCCGCGACCTGTGGTATAAGCACTGTAAATACCGGATGCGCCATTGATAAAACCAGCGGTAGGGAAATCTGGCCCCGTAATATGCGCCATCATTTCATGCACGGTGGCTTCTGGGTTGTCTATTATCAACAAGCAAGCGTTGATGACTTCCGTGAGATTGTGGGGCGGGATATTGGTCGCCATGCCCACGGCAATGCCGGATGAACCATTAATCAGCAGCGTAGGTACTTTAGTGGGTAAAACTTGTGGCTCGGACTCGGATTCATCATAGTTGGGGACGAAATTGACCGTTTCCTTATCCAGATCAGCCAGCATTTCATGCGATATTTTCGCCAGTCGCGCTTCCGTGTAACGCATGGCAGCAGGGGAATCGCCGTCGACAGAACCAAAATTACCTTGCCCGTCAATCAGCACATAACGCATGGAAAAAGGCTGCGCCATCCGCACCATCGTGTCGTAAATGGCGCTATCGCCATGCGGATGGTATTTACCCATTACGTCACCGACGATACGGGCGGATTTCTTATACGGCTTGTTGTAGTCGTTGCCCACCTCATTCATGGCGTACAACACGCGACGATGGACAGGCTTTAAGCCGTCTCTGACATCTGGGAGAGCCCGCCCTACGATAACGCTCATGGCGTAATCGAGGTAAGACTGCTTCATCTCATCTTCGAGATTGACAGGTATGATTTCTTTAGCGAAGTTTGACATTAATCCCTAATTTATGGCTATACCGGCAAGAAAGCCTTGGTATGGTTTTTTACCGGACGAAAACACGCAAATTTCACGGCTTTTACCATTCAAATGTGCTTACCCAGCATTCAATTATCGCGCTATTGTATCATGTGTTC
>SHZQ01000058.1 GCA_009695535.1 Methyloglobulus sp. | reverse complement strand
ATACCATCACGATCGGCACGTTCCAATGCCTGTTCTTTAAACTGGGCTGTATATTTGTTGCGAACAGCGGGGGGGGGAATTGATTCTTTTTTTGTTTTCATTGCTGACTTCGGTTTTAGAGATTACTCTCTTAGTCGAGTGCCCGCTAGATCGGGGCGAGATCAGTCGCTAATTGGTCAAGCCCTAAGGACAATAAGCCCGTTTTAGCCAGTAAATTATAATAGCCGTCAAAAAAAATCAGCGTAGCCCTGTTTTCAGCTTGGGCCAAAGCCAGTTTTGCTCCTGTAAAAGTCCCACCGGAAATCGTGGACAGCATTTTGACTTGATCGAGCATTTTCAAATGCTCCAAATAATCTATGACACCCAGATGAAAGGTTGTCGCTCGATAACCGCCTCCCGAAAGTGTTAAGCCAATGTCACCTTTAAAGTTAATTATGGGGCATCCGGTTATTAAATGGTAAATAATGGGTAATGATTAACAAGTCGCGCAGCTTGACGGGAATAGATTCGTGGCTATTTTCCATATTGCTGACGACACCGGGTGGCGATAAATTTCCTTGGGCGGAATGGTACAAGCATTTGCAGGCATATCTTAACAAGCCAAAGAACGCCAAAATGTAAACGCCAATGTTAACCAATTGGATGAAAAAGCCAACCAACACACCCAGGCTTAAAATTCCGATGCACATCAGGCCGGATACGTAAAAAATCTGGGAATCCGCTCCCAAAACGGCTTGATGCTATTGGCTATGCCAATCGACTGTAGCGGCTGCTCGCAAACAGGGCAGATTTTTTTGTCGTCAGGATATTAGGGTTAACAGCTTTCGCACACTCATTAGCCATATTGGCTTTGCAGTTGGAGCAATACCAGCGAGCCGGAAGCTGAGGGAAATATTTGCATTTAATCGAGTCAGTCGCCATAGTCAATTCCCCTAATGCCTAAATAAAAATTATTGCAGTGAGCTGTATTTTTCTGTTTGGAATTAATTTCATCAAGCACTCAGTCGTATACCTTGTCTGTGCAACGCCAACCACTGTATTGCGATAATCGGGATGCCAGATTCGATTTTGCCAGTTTCCAGCATTTTATAGACTTCCTCGAAGGGTACGGTATAGACCAAAATATCTTCATCTTCATGGTCCAGGCCGTGGATACCGCCGATTTGGCTACTGTCAACCCTACCGTAAAATAAGTTAATCATTTCCGATGAACCGCCTGGTGTGGTGTAAAAGCGGTTGATTAGCCTTAATTCCAGTATGTCACAACCTGCTTCTTCTTTTGATTCACGGTGGGCGACTTGTTCGGGCGTTTCGCCTTCGTCAATCGCGCCGGCGACGATTTCCACCAGCCATGCCCGATCCGTATTAGCCATTGCGCCGACCCGAAATTGCTCAAGCAAGACGACCTTATCGGCGTCTGGATCGTACAGCAGCACCGCAACGCAATTGTTGCGCCGGAACAGTTCACGGCTGATTTCATTGCTCCAGCCACCTGCGAACAAGGTATGTTTGAGGCGGAATTTTTCCATGACAAAAAAGCCATCGTAAGCCAGCTCTTTGCTGATTATTTCAAACTGTTTTTCCATTAGTTTCCTTTATATTCAACCTTATATATCAAGCCAGCATGGTCGTCGCAAACCAATAAGCTGCCGTCCGGCATTTCCATAATATCGACTGGCCTGCCCAGCACTTCGTTAGTTTCAGTTAGCCATCCGCTTATGAAGGTTTCATCTGAAACAGGTTGGCCGTCCTTAAATTTGACCCATATCACCTTATAACCATCCGGTTGGGTACGATTCCACGAGCCGTGCAAGGCGACGAACAATTGCTTTTGATATTCGGCGGGAAATTGTTTGCCACGATAAAACCGCAAACCTAACGGCGCGTTATGGGCGTTATAAGTCCAAACTGGAGGAATAAATTCGCGGCAGGCTCGTTCATTGCCAAATTCGGGATCAGGGATGTTGCCTCCATGACAATAAGGATAACCAAAATGCTCGCCAACTTTTGACCACTGGTTCAGTTCTTCGGGCGGCGCATCGTCACCTAGATTATCCCGCCCGTGCTCATTGAAAAACAAGGTATTGGTTTCTGGCTGCCAATCAAAACCGACGGTATTTCGGATACCTGCGGCAATGATTTCAAACCCGCTTCCGTCTGTATTTAACCTTATCAATGAGCCATAAGGCTTATCGGGCTTGCAGATATTGCACGGCGCACCAATGGCGGTGTAGAGTTTGCCGTCCGGGCCAAAGCGCAGATATTTCCAGCCATGATGCTTATCGGATGGAAATTTATCATACACGACAATAGGTTTTGGTGGTTTATCCAGGGATTGTGTAATATCGTCAAACCGTATAATCCGATTTATTTCAGCTACATACAAAGCACCATCCTTATAAGCCACGCCATTGGGCATGTACAAATTGGTAGCAATGGTATGATTCTTATCGGCAACACCATCGTGATTGGTATCTTCTACGGCATAGACGGCACCTGATGCGCCCGTGCCAACAAATACAATACCGTTGTCGCCTAACGCTAGGCTGCGTGCGTTGGGTAGCTTATCGGCAAATACGGAGATTTTGAAGCCGTCCGGTACGCGCAGGTGTTTTAGTAGATCTTGATGGTTTCCAGGTTGTGAAAAGCCCAAACCTGTGTTAAATACAAGCAGGGCAATGAGCAAGGTTTTGGCGAGATTCATCGAAATTTCCTCCACAACTAAACTTACGGTCATAATATCATTCTAACAGGCGTTGAATTCATTCATTCAATCCCTATAACGGCTCTACAACATAACAAAAGAGAGGTTACAACCATGATGCGAATTTTACTGTTTTTAGCTACTAACGTCGCTGTGATGATTATTATTAGTATTCTTTTCAGCCTGTTAGGTTTAAATAGCTATGTAAGCGCACAGGGGCTAAACCTGGGTTCGTTATTGATGGTGTCCGCAGTCATCGGTGTGACTGGCTCGGTGATCTCGCTGGCAATGTCGAAAACGATGGCTAAAAACTCAATGGGTGTGCAAATTATTAAACAGCCACAAAACCAAACCGAGAAATGGTTGATTGATATTGTCACCAAACAAGCCCAGCAGGCGGGAATCGGAATGCCCGAAGTGGGCATATTCCAAGCCCCAGTTGCTAATGCGTTTGCGACCGGAATGAACAAGAACAGCGCGCTGGTCGCCGTCAGCACGGGATTATTACAAAGCATGACCCCCGATGAGGTTGAAGCCGTGGTCGGACACGAAATAACCCATGTCGCTAATGGCGATATGATTACGATGGCACTGATGCAAGGTGTACTTAACACCTTCGTGTACTTCTTCGCCAGCATTATTGGCTATGTGGTAGATCGCGCATTGTCCGACGATAATGAACGCAGTGGCGTTGGCATGGGCTATTACATGACACAAATGATTGCCCAGCTTGCTTTGGGTTTCCTAGCCTCTATGCTTGTGTGCTGGTTCTCACGTTATCGTGAATTCCATGCCGATGCAGGTGGCGCAAACTTGGCGGGGCGGGAAAAAATGATTGGCGCGTTACGTGCCTTACAGCGCGGTCATGAAGCCGAAGAACTGCCCGGTCAATTCGCTGCATTTGGCATTAACGGCGGTGGCATTCAAAAACTGTTTATGACCCATCCTCCGATAGAAGAACGTATTGCCGCTTTGCAAAACGCCAAGTAAATCTGGTTTTGCTGAGTGCCGGACAGTAATCTGTCCGGCACTTCTCTAAGAGCCTGCTCAATAACTGCCTATATAATCCATCTTTCCCACTTCCACGCCGTTGTGACGCAAAATTGCATAAGTTGTGGTAATGTGGAAATAGACATTCGGTAGCGCAAAGTCCAGCAAATAAGGCTGACCTAAGAAGCTGATTTCTTTGCCGCGCAATTTCAGCATCACGATGCGCTCTTCGCTGCCGTTAATTTGCTCTGCACTAATAGATTGCAAAAAAGCGATAGTTTTGGCGATGCGTGTTTGCAAGTCAGCGAATGTGGTTTCATTATCTTCATAACTGGGTACTTCCAAGCCTGCAAGCCGTGCCGCACAGCCTTTTGCCATATCCGTAGCAATTTGCACTTGCCGACTGAGTGGCAACATATCGGGAGCTAGTCGAGCATTGATAAAAATTGACGGATCAATTTTTATCGCCTCAGCATGAGTGACCGCTTTGTTAAGTATTACCGATAAATTGCCCAACATACGGATAAAAACAGGGATAGAGGCTTGGTACATATTGAGTGACATAATCTTCTCCAGGTAACGGCAACGAATCCTCTCGTTAAGAGAGCGCTAGGATGATGGGTGCTATTTACATATTCAACGCGAATTATTGTTCTAAAAAATTATCAAGATAGCACGAAGTGAAATATTGCTTTGCTGCTAAGGCCTTATCTTCGGCAGTGTTATAACCCCACAACGCAAAAATTAGCCCAACACTTGCTAGCTCGTCGTTTTTCAAAACATTAAGCAACGTTGGTAGCCGGTCTTCCACAAAAACTAGAGATGTGTTGGGATGAGCTTTTAAAAGCCCTTTCAATACCTCAATCTTGCTCATATTGCGATCCAGCCCGAAAATTTGCTGGTCTGCTAGATTAATTGCATTAGCTTTGAGAATTTGTTTCACGAAACGCTCCTGTTTAGTAGTGACCACGTACCAATGCTGTTCTCCAAGCTGGCGTAATTTTTCCGCCACACCATCAAACAAAGGATTCATATTAATCCAATCAGCCAAATCGTTAGCAATCCAAATATCTCTAGTTTCGCCAAATAATGCTTTCAAATCGTCAACGGTGATTTGGCTATCTTTTAGTAAATCATTAATTTTATTGCCATAATCGCTATAAATAGACTCAATTGATTCTTCTAAATACATTAGACGCATGGCTAAAATGGCTTCGTAGCCCGTTTCAATAATGGGTCTGATTACTCGGAAGCGAGCTATCATCTCTTGCGGAACAGCATTGGGCATGTCACCCCAAATCTGGGAGGCGGCTTTCCAGCCCGTAATCGCCGTTTCAACCGCGCTATCGCAGATAACGCCGTCAAAATCCAGTGCGTAAATAATCGAATTGTTCATTTTTGGGCTAACTGTGACGTGGTGTGAGAAATAACCTATTGTAACTGGCTGGTTAACTGAGTGTGAGAGGCTGGTTATTCACTGGCATCCATCTCAGCAATAACTGGGATGGGTACAGGCACCTTATATCGTCATTTTAAAGCATTAGGCGCATCTAAAGGTGCTTTAAGCTTAGAGGCTGTTAATGATGCACGTCAGCAGCTTTTGAACGATGGTCGCTTTATATCAGACCTAAAGCATCACATAGCAGCGGCTTTACTTGATGACTTAAGTCAAATCAAAGCATTGAGATCTGCCATATCGGTAACGCTTGAAGAGTTGATGGCTGATGAGGCTCTACCCGCCATTTATAAGGCCAGAGCAATTGCGGCTTTAGCTACCTCAATCAACCTATCTCAAAAAGCTTTAAGAACAACCTTAGAGATGGATAATCAACCAGTCGAACAAGAAAGTTTGCCGAATCTTTTTATCAGTGAGTTAACACTTGAAGACATAGACATCATGTGCAACTGACTAGCTTCTTTACGTAATCGTATAAGCTCGTCTTGCTCCAGTAAATTAAATACTTTTTCTTGGCTGGATTTGTCGCAACAGACTCTCGTTCGGCTCTTACCTATCGACCTATGGCACTTAATGAAACTCCTAAATTATTGGCAGCTTGGCGATGGCTATAACCCTTTTCATTAACTAATCTTGCTGCTGATTGTTTAAACTCAATCGTGAACTATGGTTTTGTCTGTTTATGTTTATTACTCATAATCACCTCTACTGACATTATAAATCTGTCTTTAGAGGTGCTCTGTTTGATTAGACCATTTCACTTTCCAGTGTATCGTCTCGTTCGCTTTAAGTGGTGTAATCGAAATACCGTTTTCGCCATAGCTCGAAGGCATATCCCAGCTGGTGTTTTCCAAGGTGATTGTGCCGCTATTTCGGGGTAAACGGTAGAAGTCCGCGCCGTAAAAACTGGCGAAGCCTTCTAATTTATCCAGTGCATTCGCTGCTTCAAACGCTTCGGCATAGAGTTCTAATGCAATCGCTGCGCTGAAACAACCAGCACAACCGCAAGTATTTTCTTTGGTTTCGGTGGTGTGCGGCGCACTATCTGTACCTAAAAAGAATTTAGGATTGCCGCTGGTGGCGGCTTTAACTAATGCTAAACGGTGTTGCTCACGCTTCAATACAGGCAAACAATAATGATGTGGGCGAATGCCGCCGACGAACAAAGCATTTCGGTTGTAGAGCAAATGTTGCGGGGTAATGGTTGCAGCTACATTTGTACTGGCCGATTCAACAAATTGCACGGCTTCCTGGGTTGTTACATGCTCAAAAACAACGCGCAACTTAGGAAATTGTTTAATAATATCGATCAAATAGCGTTCGATAAACATCCGTTCCCTATCAAAAATATCACAATCCGCATCGGTGACTTCGCCGTGTATCAACAATGGGATTTGGTATTTTTCCATTGCTGCAAACAGCGGATAAGCCGCCACAATATCGGCAACGCCCAAATCAGAATGCGTGGTCGCACCTGCCGGATAAAGCTTGAAAGCATGAATGTGTTCAGATGCTGCCGCATTTTTTATCTCCGCTGCCGTGGTTGTAGCGGTTAGATACAACGTCATAAGCGGGGTGAAATCAACGTCCATTGGCACGGCTGCCAGTATTTCATCTCGGTAAGCTAATGCCTGATCGACCGTCGTGACCGGTGGCTTCAGATTGGGCATGATGATGGCACGGGCGAATTGCCGGGCGGTATGCGGCAATACGGCTTTCAAAATTGTGCCATTTCTGACGTGTACATGCCAGTCGTCTGGGCGGGTAATGGTTAATGTTTTCATTATTTGCGGGGATGTCTGTAAAATGCCCTGTTTGAAGGCGAATGCTATTGTATATGTGAAAATTAATAAAATTATTTTTTAAAAATCGCTGGCGATCATTGTTACTGCTTTGTATGGATGTGCTTATTATCCGTTTTGTTTGTTAGGGCGTACCAATAAATATTGGTACGAGCAGATAAAGCGAGAGGAGGAAAGCAATTGCAGTAACCAGCCGCCTCCTGCAATTGATAGCTGCCTTGAGCGATTAAATAAAGGATCATACGAAGATTACGAGATAATACGCAAACGCACTGTCGGCAAGCAATAGTGAGCGATATTTTTCATAGCCAACCTCACTTGAAAAAACAAATTTACACCCCATCATTATCAGGTTAACAGTTCTTCTTTGGAGCGATTATGCCAATATACGAATATCAATGCCAATCTTGTGGGCATGAGTACGAAGCCTTACAAAAATTCAGTGAAGCAGCCCTGACTGAATGTCCCGCATGCAAAAAACCGGAGTTAAAGAAAAAAATTTCCGCATCAGGATTCCGGTTAAAAGGTGCTGGTTGGTATGAAACCGACTTTAAAAGCGGCATTAAAAAGAATGTCGCTGGCGATACGGCAAGCTCTGCCAGCTCTAGCAGCAGTTCAACGAGTGCGTCCCCTGTAGCGAGTTCAGCCAGCTCCAGCGACTGAAAATTCTCATGAAGATGGGTGTAACTACACCCTTTTGACCAGTCCACATTAAACCAACAATCCAGAGATTACTATGCGTACCCACAAGTGCGGCGAACTTAATAAACAACAACTAGGCACAACCGTTACCATCAACGGATGGGTACACAGACGGCGTGACCACGGCGGCGTGATTTTTATCGACCTTCGGGATCGTGCGGGATTAGTGCAAGTGGTCGTTGATCCTGATGTGGCGGATGCTTTCGCTACAGCAGAACAGGTTCGCAGCGAATACGTACTCGCCATCACGGGACTCGTGCGTGACCGTCCTCAAGGTACGAGTAACACAAATATGATTTCGGGCGAAATAGAAATACTGGCGAAACACATCGAAGTGCTGAATGAGTCGGAAACGCCACCTTTCCCCGTGGAAAGCGATATTGAAGTCAATGAAGAATTGCGCTTAAAGTACCGTTACATCGACTTACGCCGCGTTGCCATGCAGGAAAAAATGAAAGTGCGCCGTGATGTGACGCGGGTGTTACGCAACTTCCTGGATGATAACGAGTTTTTTGAAATTGAAACACCTTATCTAACGAAAGCCACGCCCGAAGGCGCACGTGATTACATCGTGCCTAGCCGCACCCATGAGAACGCATTTTTTGCCCTGCCGCAATCTCCGCAGCTTTATAAGCAAATGCTGATGATTGCGGGAATGGATCGTTATTACCAAGTCGTGCGTTGTTTCCGCGACGAAGACTTACGTGCCGACCGCCAACCCGAATTCACCCAGTTGGATATCGAAACCTCGTTCATGAACGAGGACGAGATCATGAATGTGATGGAAGAGATGATCCGGCAGTTGTTTGCCAAAGTGATTAATGTAGAGTTGGATGCCAAATTCCCGCGCATGAGTTATCAGGAAGCAGTCTCCAAATACGGTATCGACCGCCCTGACTTACGTATTCCTTTAGAGTTGGTCGATATTGCCGATGACATGAAAGACGTTGATTTCAAAGTATTCTCTGCGCCCGCTAACGATCCTAAAGGTCGCGTCGTAGCCTTGCGGATACCTAACGGTGGCGATAAACTCAGCCGTAAAGATATTGAAGATTTAACCAAATTTGTCAGCATTTATGGTGCGAAAGGGCTGGCTTATATCAAAGTCAATGACCTTGCCGCTGGCATCGACGGTTTGCAATCGCCTATCGTTAAATTTGCCCCTGCCGAAGTCTGGGTCAGTGTGTTGGCAAAAACTGGCGCACAGGATGGCGATTTGATCTTCTTCGGTGCAGACAAAGCCGGCATCGTTAACGAGGCAATGGGCGCACTACGCGTTAAATTAGGTCATGACCTCAACCTATTGCAAGGCGACTGGAAACCCGTTTGGGTCGTCGATTTTCCCATGTTTGATTGGGATGAAAAAAGCGGACGCTTCAATGCTATCCACCATCCATTCACCGCGCCTAGTTGCTCAGTGGAAGAGTTGGTCGCCAATCCTGGTACGGCCTTATCCCGCGCTTATGACCTCGTGCTAAATGGTACGGAAGTTGGCGGCGGCTCCATCCGTATTAATCGTACCTCCATGCAGCAGACTGTATTCGGGATTTTAGGCATAGGTGAGGAGGAGGCGCGGGAAAAATTCGGCTTCCTGTTAGATGCCCTCAAATACGGCGCACCACCGCACGGTGGCTTGGCGTTTGGCTTAGACAGATTAGTCATGCTGATGACCGGCTCGACTTCCATCCGCGATGTCATTGCCTTCCCGAAAACGCAATCGGCGGCTTGTCCTTTGGTCAGTGCTCCAGCGGTAGTGACGGATGAACAGTTGAAGGAATTGGGGATAAGGTTGATAAAGCCAGCAGGTAAAGAAAAATCATAGGTTGGGGCGAGTTTTTGAACCCTTTATACCCTATGGGTGCGACAAAAAATTAGTGGTAATGTTGCAGTTCGTTCCTCATTCCAACGAACTGCATCATAAATAAAGCAAAAAAAGTCAATACAGTTGTCGTAGATTATGGGAAGAATGACAAAAAATAGAAGACTTCTCAAAAAACTAAGGACGGGTACTCAAAAAAGCAGGATTTTCAAATAAAGGCTATGCCTTTCGTTTTGTTATTAATAAGCATTATCCTGCTATGGATTAACCATCTGAACTTCGGTCAATTAATTCGGCTTTCTATTTTCGGCCTGCTCATGTTTTCTTTTACTAGCGCTTATTTTTTAGTGGCGATATCAGAGCATTTTTGCCTTCAACGTTGGTTAAGTATCAATTTTGGACGGGCGAGGGTGTCGGGGGTAAAGGTTTGGCTGGGCTGATTTACGGCATTTTGGCGATAGCAATCATGTTAGCTACCACTTACCTGCTTAAGATTATGAGTGTTGGCTATGTCACATAAAGCAAGCTAAAAACACAGCGCATAGGGCATCAAGCAATACGCTGG
>SHZQ01000002.1 GCA_009695535.1 Methyloglobulus sp. | reverse complement strand
TGTGCCTCCATTTTCGGGAATTAACGCATAAGAAGTTGTCGTTAGGTCAAAATAACGCCCACCAATTACTACGTGGTCGTCAAGGGATCCTGGCGGGAATGAATTAGCCCAGAATTTGTAGTTCCAAGCTATACGCTTATTGGGCATCCATGCAGTGATGACTTTATCAAACTCCACACCTCTCTCCCAGCGGAGCTTTCGCAACCCTCCAACCTTGCCATCTATCGTACGTGCCTCAATTGGATATGGCACACCAATCCACCCCGCAGTTCTTCTGGTTTTAAATCCAAGGGAAAGTTCATGTGTTTCCATATTACGTCCGGTGCTGCCTTAATGAAAATACTTTGCTTTGTCGTTTGATAGGCAGTGGACGGTAGTATTTCTTTTTCAGCTGATGCAGGGGCCAGCAGCAAAAACATAGAGCGATATAGTAAGTACTGACATCATTCCAGATACAGCAAATCCAGCAAGTTTCCGACGTTTGACCAGAAAACCGACCATGAGACCAATACACAACGGAATGCCTGCTAGACATGATACAAGCGTCAATCCACTTACACCCATAGATAGTTGCGAAAACAAACTAGAAAACAGCTTATAGCTGGCTATTCCATAGCTCGCACCAAGAGCCATTATCATTAATGCTGCCGTGACTTTTATGCACAAGATTGAAAATGTGAGCGGACTGTTGGCTGTGGCTTTGGGATTATGGAGAGTATTGATTTGGTTTGATGTCTTTCATTTTTGACCTCAAGAGATTGGGTTTTTATCTTTCCGGAATCATTGTTAGAGGTATATCATCCTTGGATTTCACTTCGTTTCATACTGGTTACCTTGAAACTTGAAGTTCTATTTTTTAACCATCACCAACAACCCGCCAACAATCAATGCCCCGCCAATCAGAATACGTAGCGTGATAACTTCTTTAAGCACCAGCCATGCAAGCAATATGGCAACCACGACGCTGCCTTTATCGATCAAGGCGACAGTCGCCACATCACCCAGTTTCAACGCCTTATAGTAAAAAATCCACGAGAGTGTGGTGGTGAGTGCGGATAGACCTAGCCAAAGTATATTTGTCCGGCTCAACAATGAATAATCACTTGTCGGCACGGCAACCGCTGCAAAGCCCAATACGAATAAGCTGACAAATAAGGTGCGAATAGTGAGGCCAAGCTCACCGGAAATACCGACTAAGCCCATTTTGGCGATGACGGAGGTAAATCCGGCAAAGATCATTGAAATTAAGGCAAAGACAACCCACTTTTCCATGCGCTTATTGCTTTTGTACGTAATAAACCACAGCACACACAGTCAGTTGCAGAAAAATGAAACCCCAAAAATACAAACCAAACAACATAATTTTGACTTGCTTGGGTTGCTCGGCTGATTTGAACTTCAGAATTAACAGGCTAAGTGCTGTTGAAAGTATCACCAGCACGATACCAATTACCGCGTAGGACACGCTTAATACCGCATGGGAGGCGGTGCTAACACCATGCGTGTGCCGTTGGTTTCTGCTGGAGTGACCACGCCAGCGGCTTCCATGTCTTCAATCATCGTGGCAGCTCGGTTATAGCCGACCTTGAATCGCCGTTGCAGGCTGGAGATGGAAGCCTTGCGGGATTGCGTAACGAATTCCACGGCTTGGTCGTATAAGCTATCGGATTCTGGGTCGCTACTGTAATTGCTGCCAGATGTGCCGAAACCATCGCTGTTTTCAAAACTTTCGCTGGTGATTTCGGACAGATAATTCGGTGGAGCGGTTTGCTTTAAGAATTCGACCACGCGATGCACTTCGTTGTCGTCCACAAACGCGCCATGTACGCGTATCGGTATGCTGATGCCGGACGGCAAAAAAAGCATATCGCCATCGCCTAACAAGGCTTCTGCGCCGCCTTGATCGAGGATGGTGCGCGAATCTATTCGTGATGAGACCTGAAAGGAAATCCGCGTGGGGATGTTGGCCTTAATCAATCCGGTCAAGACATCGACCGATGGACGTTGCGTGGCCAAAACCAAGTGAATGCCAGCAGCACGGGCTTTTTGCGCCAGCCGTGCAATCAATTCTTCCACTTTTTTGCCGACAATCATCATCATATCAGCTAATTCGTCGATGACGATGACGATGCTGGGCAGGGTATTCAGCGTTGGAAATTCTTCGCCTTCAGCCAATGGGTTGAGCATTTTGAACATAGGATCCCGAATAGTTTTGCCATTGGCGGCGGCATCTTCAACCATTTGATTGAAGCCAGCCAGATTCCTAACGCCCATCTTGGACATCAACTTATAACGCCTTTCCATTTCCGCCACCGCCCAACGCAGGGCGTTTTGGGCTTCTTTCATGTCTGTGACAACAGGTGTCAACAAATGCGGAATGCCTTCATAAACAGATAGTTCCAGCATTTTTGGGTCAATCATAATCATCCGCACTTGTTCTGGTGTGGCCTTATAAAGCAAGCTCAAGATCATGGAATTAATGCCGACTGACTTACCTGAACCCGTTGTCCCAGCAACTAAGGCGTGTGGCATTTTACCTAGGTCAGCCATCAGGGGTTGCCCAGAAATGTCCTTGCCCATTGCTAAGGTCAATAAGGAAGGCGATTTTTCAAATGTCCGTGATGCCAGCAATTCGCGCAAGGTGACCATTTCACGTTCGCGGTTGGGGATTTCCAGGCCGATAACCGATTTTCCTGGAATGACTTCGACGATACGTACGCTAGTGACCGACAATGCTCTTGCCAAATCTTTGGATAAGCTGCTGATGCGACTTACTTTTACACCTGCGGCGGGTTGCAATTCAAAGCGGGTAATCACGGGGCCCGGTAAGAACCCAACGACTTCAACCGATACATTAAAATCAGCCAAAATGTCTTCCACCAGTCGTGACATTTCTTCCAAGTCGGTTTGGGTATAACCTTTGGCGCGGGTGTCGCGGTTGTCGAGTAGCGTTAAGGCTGGCAACACATCTCCATTTGTGGCTGGCGTATGTGTAGACCGTGACCGTTTTTCCGATTGTTTAACGGTTGTTTCAACAGGGCTAAAAATCGACGAGGGCAAGGTAGCAAGTTTAAGTTCTGGCGTAGGTTTTTTCGTAGTGCTGGTGCTAGATGCAGGTACTGATGGTGATGAAGCTGTTGTTGCAGGTTTTTCTGGTGTAAAAGTCGGTTTAAAATACGCCTCTAATTTATGCTCGGCAAATCCAGCCACAATGGCAGGCCTGGGGCGGTTACTCACCAATTCCCAAAAGCGAAGCACACTGTTTCCCACGGTATCTACCAATAGAACTGAGTATTTTCCGATTAAATCCAATATTGTTAACCACGACAGTTGCGTAGCAAGGGTAACGCCCACCAAAAATGACGCAATCAGCAACACAGTCGCACCGGAATTGCCACACAATAACAGCAAGCCATCGCCGACTTCCTGACCGATAATGCCGCCGGTATTGCCTGGGAGTTCCACGCCAATTCTTAAAATATGCAGATAAAATAAAGCCGCGCTGGTGATAATAACGATGATAGAACCCAGCCAATGTAAGGCTAGTGTCGTTTTCTTGCGGTTTTCTTTGTCGAGGATATAAGCAAGGCAGGCATGACGTATAATCACTAAAGGCAAAAGATAAGCCACCACGCCAAAAAAGCTGAGACAAACATCTGCCAGCCACGCACCGACTACGCCACCGGCATTAGTGACCGTCTGCGCTGTGCTACTGTGCGTCCAGCCCGCATCTTCGTTGCTGTAGGTAAACAGAGAAATCAGGAAAAATAATGCGCCAGCAAAAAAAACCAACACCGCCACTTCCCGTAAGCTCCGAAATGTTTTTTCTTCTAATGCAGCAGCCATGATAGAACCCTCGGTAAAAATTCTAATGAAACATGATTATAGACCAATAATGAAAGGTTTTACATTAATTAAATAATGAAAAAAATTTACCTTTTTTTCACAGATTTACACAAAATAGACCCAGGTAATGATCCAATAGCTCAAATAAATCTGCAAAATAGGTAAGAAGGCTTTTGATGCTATATGGTTGATTAGCAAACGAGTTTCAAGCAGTGGCGCAGAGGTCTTTAGCTTAAGGGTGTGCCCGGCTTAGTGCAGCCACATCAACTGTTGTCGGTTTTGCAACAGAAGACACACTTATTGGGATGGGTGGTAATGACATTCTTATTGGCGAAGGTGGCGCGACACGTTGAATGACGATGCTGGCGATGACGTACTTAAGGGCGGCAACGGTAATGACATCTTTATTTCAAACACAAAAAAGCCCAAGCATTGCTTGGGCTTTTCATTATCCGGTACGGCTTATTTGTTATCAGGATTTTTAAAGCTGTCTTTAATGCTCTTGAGCATATCGCCAAAACCGCTAAATAAATTAGATTTAGTCAGTGATTCTTTTAAGACAAACTTGGTGCGGACAAACGCAACCAATAAGAAGCCTGCAATAGGTGGAAACAATTCAAAAAACACCGACGCGAACGTTCCTTTACCGCCTTGGAAACCGCCTATATTTTTTCTGTCACCAACACTCAGGACATCACGTTCATAATTCTCGCCGCCCTCACTTGCTCGCATTGATTCGATAAGGTAATTACTTCCCCCAATCAAGACGAACTGTGATGTCATATAAACGACAGCACAAATCATCACCCACATTACCACATTATTAACGTTCGCCTTTGTAGCTGTCTGGTAAACCCAAACAAGCACAAGAATACCTAATATTCCACCAATCATCGTTGCACCCTTTGTTATTATAATTTAGTTAAAAAGTAATAAAGAAACGGACATTTCAAGATCATTTCTGAGCCATTTTTCTCAATAACCTTACAGGACTCAAGTTTTTCTCGTCCTGGAGCTACCTGTTTTTTTATCACGCCGTCTTCGACCTTATACTGAACCGGTATATTCATCTCCAACGTTCTCCCGCCCACATCTGTCGCCTTGCTCATGAGAACGCCACCTTCCTGGAAATCCCACTCCACTATAATCTTTTTTTTCTCGCCTTCTAATTTCGGTGACTCGGCAGTCACTTTCCACTTGCCTAGAATTTCTGAATTATCTTTTAATACGACATCAGCATTCGCTGAAAGTGCAAAAAAAACTGCCGCTACCGGTAACACTACCAGGTATCTTTTGATCATCTTTCCAGCTCCTCATCAATCGTTCTTATTATTAAAGACTAGATTTTAAACGATACTGCATTCGCTATCGAGTTTTAAATTTATTTTTCTTATAAATCTTCAAACCTGTTAAACCAGCTACTTTAGTGAAATCACGTTGAAAATCCTAATTCAGGCGATAGCACCCAGCAAATGTTTTTGTCTTCAGGATTTTGTCAACGTATAAGCACCCTTTAAAAAATCGGAAAATAATTACAACAAATCTACGTTTATAATTAGCATTCAATGGGTTGCTTGCGTTATGAAACAACATTCTTAGAATGTGTTTATCTACCTAAGCACAAAGCTAGATCACAATCCCAAATCGGATAACCCTGGATGATTATCTGGTCTTATGCCCAACGGCCAGTGAAATTTGCGTTCTGCCTCACTTATCGGCAGGTCGTTAATACTGACGATGCACTTTTTCATCCAACCATTCGCATCAAATTCCCAGTTTTCATTTTCATAGGAATGGTACCAGTTACCCGAGTCATCATGCCATTCATAAGCAAAGTGGACGGCAATCCGAGCATCGCGGAATGCCCACAGCTCTTCTATCAAGCGGCATGATCTTACCCTAATTTCACAGACACCCTGCTAAGCGACTTTTTTGGTTTCAAACGCAATCGGGCTAAGACAATCCAATTTGGAATAAAGCCGTTTGCGATTGTAGTGCGCTTCGATATATTCGAACACCTGGTGCTTGGTATCAGATCGGGTCTTAAAGCGTTCGTCATGACTGACCTCGGTTTCAGAGATTGCTCTCTTAGTCGAGTGGCTGCTAGGCCAGGGGCAAGGGGCAAGGTCAAACGGTGAATGTGGTTGTACAGGCACACAACCCAGCTAAATTCCCACATCCTTGTAGGAATCCAGCAGAAACAGGTGTTCTCTTGCTTAACTTAACGAGAACGAGTGTACAAATCCAATTCCCGATTTGTTGACTTAGGCGTTCAGATTAATCAACAAAACAGCCATTAAAATTACGCATCAGCCTCTTTCGGTTTGGCACGTCTGGACGTTGTACTGATTCTTTTCTTGCTCTTGTCTACTTTTTTGGCGGTATCGTCAGCTTTGTATTTGGCAGAACCTGTGTCAGTATCAGCTCCGCCGCCAAGCTTTGAAATATTAAGTGCTTGCCCGACGACTCTGACTTTCTTCAATTCGTTAAACAATTCTTTGGGCATACCAGCGGGTAATTCCACTGTGCTGTAGTCTTGTTCGATTTTGATACGGGCGATGTGGTCGCCGTCTATGCCGGTTTCATTGGCGATTGCACCGACGATATTGCCGGGTTTTACGCCGTGGGCGTGACCAACTTCAATGCGGTAGGTTTCCATTTCAATGTTTGCACCACCAGCGCGACGTGGCTTGCGTTCTGTTTGTGGACGTTCAAAGCGATCCGGCCTGTCTGATCTTTCTGATCTGGGCGGCCTGCTGTCCCTGCCTTCTCTATCGTCCCGACTGTCTTTAGCTCGTTTGGGTAGATTTTGCATTAATAAAGGCGTATCACCTTGCACCAGTTTAGCTAAGGCAGAAGCCACATCGAGTGCGGTAACATTATGTTCTTGCTCATATTGTTCAATAAGTCGGCTGAAAAAGCTTAATTCTCCTGCCGCTAAGGTATCGCTGATATTTTGCTTAAAACGGGAAATGCGCTTGTTGTTGATGACTTCTGTTGAAGGCAAATCCATCTCTTCCACTTTTTGTTTGGTGGCTTTTTCAATATTAAACAGTAGCTTACGCTCTCTGGGTGCTATAAACAAAATCGCATCACCCGTACGTCCGGCACGACCTGTTCTGCCGATACGGTGAATGTAAGATTCGGTATCGTAAGGGATGTCATAATTGACGACGTGGGTAATGCGATCTACATCCAGTCCGCGAGCAGCAACATCGGTGGCTATCAAAATATCCAACTTGCCGTTTTTAAGGTGGTTGATCGCCCTCTCCCTCAGTGCTTGCGACATATCACCATTGATGGGAGATGCTGAGTAACCACGGGCTTCCAGCTTTTCGGCGAGCTCTACCGTGGCGGTTTTTGTCCTAACGAAGATAATCATGCCATCAAAAGTTTCGGCTTCCAGGATGCGGGTCAATGCATCCAGCTTATGTACGCCGCTAACCAACCAAAAACGCTGACGGATATTTTCTGCCGAAGCGGTGGTCACTTTAATAGTGACTTCTTCGGGTGCGTTCAGGTATTTCTGGGCAATTTTGCGGATAACCGAGGGCATGGTCGCTGAGAACAACGCGATTTGCTTCTTTTCTGGCAGTTGATCCAAAATCCATTCGACATCGTCGATAAATCCCATGCGTAGCATTTCATCGGCTTCATCAAGTACCAGAACGCTAAGATTATTTAGCAGCAATGTGCCACGACGCATATGATCCATTACCCGACCCGGCGTACCGACGACGACATGTGCGCCGCGCTTGAGTGAGCGTAGTTGGGTGCTGTAATCCTGTCCACCGTAAATAGGCAGGACATGAAAGCCTTTTAAATGCGCTGCGTAACGTTGAAACGCTTCTGCCACCTGGATGGCAAGCTCCCGTGTTGGTGCTAATACTAGAGCTTGAGGGTCTTTCTTTTTGAGATCGATACGTGACAATATAGGTAACGCAAAAGCTGCGGTTTTTCCTGTGCCGGTTTGGGCTTGCCCCAACACATCTTTGCCGAGCAGCATGTGCGGGATGACACGCGCTTGTATCGGCGAAGGGGTTTCATAGCCGACATCATCCAGTACTTTAAGTACCGGTTCAATCAAATCTAAATCATGGAAGGAGGGTATAGGGAAGGCATCGTTGGACATTAATTTACCTGTTGGTAGCGGGAGGGTGCGCGGTAGCGCGATAAGCTATGATACACAGTCGAATCATTCAAGTGGGCTACGGTCGATTAGCCAAGGCTTGGCGAATTCAAGTCCATTTACCAGATTAACAGGGGGAGGGAGCAGAATTGATTGTCGGCACGAATAACCTAGCTCTAAAGCTATGTCCGTATTATACAATAGTTTGGGTGATTTTTACTAACTTATGTCCACTTGTGCCGAGATAATTGCGGTTAATATGTTGAAATAGCATTTTGATATGCCAATATGAAAGTTAAGTTTGTCGTATTAACTACAGCATCAGACAGAAAAGAACTGTGCCGCTCCAGTTAAACCGCCCAAAGAACCAAAAGCACAAATAGGCTGTTTTGGGTGAGAAGTTTGTTGTCGTGAACCTTACAAATCGTGTATATATCGGCAACGTGGTGCTATGGGAATTCTTGCCACGATAACTTCATCCGGCATAGAATGCAGGCTTTAATCTAATTAACGGAATCTATATGTCAGATACAATTTGGTTTAGGACAGGTGAGGCGACGGTGTTTGCCAGTGATGGACAAGGGACGGATGCTATGCCGGAAATCCTCATCGGCAGTGTTAAAGGTCCGGCAGGGAATGCGTTTGCCACTTTAATGGGGCAAACTGAAGGACATACCCGCATGTTTGCTATTCGTGCCTGTAATCAACAAGTGCGTCCAGCTACGATAATCGTTCCCAAAGTCACGATCAAGTCTTCTGCTTACGTCAATTTATTCGGTGGCCCAGTACAATCTGCCGTGGCTGATGCGGTTTTGGACAGTGTGATTGCTGGCGTTATCCCAAAAGATCAAGCGAATGACTTGTGCATTATCGCCATGCTTTGGATTGCGCCGGAATGTGCCACCAACCCTGATTTGGACAGAAAAGACTTATACCGCACTAATTACGAAGCGATGAAACTTGCTATCAGCCGTGCCATGAGCAACTCGCCCAGCATTGATGAGCTTATCGCTAATCGCCATAAAATCACCCATGAAATGTACGACCCCGAAACGGGCGAATCGCAATGGTGAAAAAAGCAGGCACAAGACTAAAGACGCAAGGCGAAAACCGCCTTGTTCTTGCTTTAGCCTTTAGTCTTTAGCTTTACGCCTATGTCGCCTATGTATGAAGCTTGCCCGGAATGCGACTTATTGCTGAAGCCAGCCACCCCTGAACATGGTGAGAAGGCGCACTGTTCACGTTGCGGCTATTTGTTGCAACGACCACGCAAGCACAGCATAGAGCGGACATTGGCGTTATCACTCGCCGGACTCATATTAATCGTACCCGCTAATTTGTTACCGATGGTTGGTATCAAGATTTTCGGCAATAGCCGCGACGGTACGTTGTGGTCGGGCGTATCGGCGTTGCTTAAAGAAGATATGTGGGCGGTCGCGTTATTGGTGTTGTTTTCCAGCGTTTTATTGCCGTTGGTCAATCTGGTTTTGGCGTTTTTGATAAGCTTGCATTTGTATCTACAAAAAGCAAATGTTCACCTCATCCGCTGGATGCGCTGGCTGCAACATTTGAATGAATGGGCAATGCTGGAAGTGTATGCGCTGGGGATTATCGTGGCTTGCGTTAAGCTGGCAGGCATGGCGGAGCTTAGGTTTGGCTTCGGTTTGTATGCGTTTATTGCTTTGCTTATCGTTAACGCCATGCTGTCCAATGAGTTGGATAGTTATTTGTTCTGGCGGCGCATTGCTCAATTAAGCAAAAAATCATAATAATGAAGCCCCTAAATACTGCACAAAAACAAGGATTTATCCGTTGTCACGATTGCGGCAATTTAATAAAATCGACCACAGAAGCCTTATGTCCCGTTTGTGGGCATTCTGTTACCGCGCGTAAACCACACAGTGTTAAACAGACTATCGCCTTAATTATCAGTGCTTTATGCTTGTACATTCCAGCCAATATTTTCCCCATTATGTCCGTAACCCAGCTTGGCGTAGCTAAAACACATACCATCGTCGGCGGAATCGCGGCATTAATCCACAGTGATATGGTGCCGATTGCTTTGCTGGTGCTGGTCGCCAGCATCCTCGTGCCATTGATGAAATTGCTGGGATTGAGCTTATTGTTGCTGTGCGTGCATTACCAATGGCAGACCAACGCCCGCTTGTTTACTCGGCTGTACCGTGTCATCGCTTTTGTCGGGCGTTGGTCTATGCTGGATATTTTCATAATTTCCATATTGGTCGCCTTGGTCGATTTAGGCGGTGTCGCCCAAGTTATCGCAGGCTCTGCCGCCACGGCGTTTGCGGCGGTTGTCGTGCTGACCATGTTCGCGGCGAAAAGTTTTGATCCACGACTCATTTGGGACCATCAGCTCAGTTATGAGTAACTCTAGCGAAGAAGTCGATGCAACAGACATCACCTTGAGCAAAAAACCGGAACTGCCGCTAGTTTGGTTTTTGCCGATTATTGCCTTGCTGGTCAGTGCTTGGCTGATCTACAAATCTGCCGCCGAAAAAGGTGAGATTATCACTGTCAACTTCCCTACCGCTGAAGGTTTGGAAGTCGATAAAACAAAAATACGCTATCTGGATGTGGAAATCGGCAAAGTTACTGCTATTTCAATCAACGATGACTTAAAAACGATACAAGTAAACGCGCAGATGAACAGCAATGCGACAGAATATCTCAAGGATGGCACCAGCTTTTGGGTGGTAAAGCCGCAGGTAGGGCTGGGCGGCGTGTCTGGGTTGGGTACATTGCTATCTGGAGCGTATATTGAACTTAGACCTGGCAATGGTAAACAGCAATTCCATTTTACCGGACTGACGATTCCGCCTGTCATGAAAAGTGACATAGATGGCAAGCAGTTTATATTGGAAACCAATAACTTGGGTTCTATGCGCCCTGGAACACCCATTAATTTTCATGGCATTCCGGTTGGCGAAGTACTGAGCCATAAGCTCTCCGATGCAGCCAATGCCATCCACTTAAGTATCTTCATTAATGCGCCTTACGATCAGTTCGTCAGAAAAAACACCCGCTTCTGGATCGACAGTGGCGTGGATTTATCCGCCAGCGCCGATGGCTTCAAGGTCAGAACTGGGCCGTTAGTCTCGTTACTTAGTGGTGGCATTGCTTTCCGCGCATCAGGCAAGGATAAGCTTACTGATGTTAAACCCGAACAAAGTCTATTTCAGCTTTACGATACTTACGACGAATCCACCCAAATGACATACACCAACACGCTGAAATATGTGATGCACTTTAATGGTTCCGTGCGTGGTCTGGCCGTGGGTGCGCCTGTGCAACTGCGCGGCATACCTATCGGGAGAGTTATTGATGTTAGTCTTGAGCTAGACAAAAAAACCGCAGAAATCCATGTGCCGGTCATCGTTGAACTCGAACCAGACCGCATCGAATCAATCAATGAAGACAGCAAAGTTAGCGACGAGGACGTGATGCAGCAACTCATCAACAAAGGACTACGTGCCCAATTGCAGACAGGGAGTTTGGTTACAGGGCAATTATTAATCGATCTGGACTTTCATCCTGAAAGTAAAATACTCGCCAGCGACGATTACCACAGTGACTACCCAGAATTTCCAACTACGGCAAGTTCTTTTGAGGAATTTACCCATTCTGCTCAAACTATTATGGATAAAGTCGCCAAATTGCCGTTAGATAAGTTGACTGTGGAAATCAACAAAACCCTGACATTACTGCAAGACACCTCAAAAGCAGCCACCGGAATGCTTATCACAGCAAACGGCACTTTAGTGGCAGCTAAAGAAACACTGGGCAATGCAAGTGGTACGATTAAATCAGCTCAAGGGGTACTGGGTAATCTGGGTCCTGGCTCAACAGGCTATTATGAATTCCACAAAATGCTCCAGGAATTCACCCAAGCGGCAAGTTCCATGAAGCAGCTGACCGATTATCTGGAACAACATCCCGAATCCTTGATTCGCGGCAAAGACGAGGACAAGGATGAATAAGCCATTTATTACAGCACTATTGCTTATTTTGTTATCAGGCTGCATCCGTGCACCTACTGTGCAGTTCTTTGTTCTTGAACCTCTGAGTCAATCAGCCTCATCAACCGTAGAATCTAGCAGGCAACGCACCATCGGGATAGGCCCAGTAACTGTTCCTAGCCTATTGGAACATAAACAAATCATCACCCGATCCTCAAACAACACCGTGCAAATCGCGGAATTTCAGCAATGGGCATCGCCCTTGCAAGACGAACTGCTCCAAGCCTTAAGCCGTAATTTGTCCACTTTGCAGCCCAACAACATCGTCCATACTTATCCTTGGAGCATACATGGCACGGTAGATTTACAAGTCATCATAGACATAATCCGCTTTGATACCATCCCCGGCGATTCAGCCAATCTGGAAGCCAATTGGACAATAAAAAACGAAAACAGTCATGACATCTTAAAAAATGGACATTCCCTTATCAATCATTCACTCTCTGATTCGTCTTATCCAGCGACAGTCCGCGCACTCAGCAGAATTCTAGGAGAATTTAGCCGAGAATTATCGCTGGAATTACGTAAGACTGAAAATCATAGCTAATTTGACATAAACAATTTGTGTTTTGAAATTTCCAGCTACACTGATGATACGTAAGCGTTAATAAGGAACGCACTTTTTATTTAAGTTATAAGCCCCATGCCAGTTTTCGTAGCACTTTGTCTTATTTTGGCCGTTATCGTACAAACCAAAAGTCCGTTACAGGGCGTGTTGGTTTCGTCGGTATTTATGTACGTGGGTTTGACGATTGCTATTGCGACGATTATCGGTAGTTTTTTTAAGAAGCTGCCCGAAAAAATCAGTTACGACCTATTTGCCAGCAGCATCTTATTTGCTTGGTTTGCTTACTGGAAGCCGTTGTTTGTTAGCGATTCGCCGATATTCTTCTTCTTTCCCATTTATTTCACCTTAATCATCGCTTTTGCGACATTATTTTTCATTGAACAGCGTCATAAAATTGATCGCGATAGCCTGCAACGTATGCAAGCTATCGCTGACTCAGGCGTTGTTGATCCCTGGCTAGTGATGATTTGCGTTACTGTTACGCTATATTTTGAAAATCGTTTTATTCAGTATCCAACGATGATGACCTTATTGACGATGCGCTACGCTTTGTCGGGCTGCCTTAAACCCAAATGAGTAAGACATAAAACAACAAACTTACACATTACGACTTTAGTCTTGTACCAATTTTTCTTTTTTCAAATAAGTTTCTGCAAAATATGCGTGTAATAAGTCAGCATTAATTTCATACCACAAGAACACTACGAAATAGCTGCTAACCCTGTAAAATAGCCAATTTTTTACCAAGAAATAACATGCGTACATCCCAGTTCCCACTCAACACCGTTAAAGAAATTCCTGCCGATGCCGTCGTTATCAGTCACCAACTGATGCTACGAGCCGGATTAATCCGTAAACTCGCCGCCGGGCTTTATACTTGGCTACCTTTGGGCCTTCGTGTACTCAGGAAAGTTGAGGCAATAGTCCGCGAAGAAATGGATAAGGCGGGCGCACTTGAGGTGCTAATGCCAGCCTTGCAACCAGCAGAACTCTGGCAAGAAACCGGACGTTGGGAAAAATACGGCCCTGAACTGGCGCGATTAAAAGATCGCCATGACCGCGATTTTTGCCTTGGCCCTACGCACGAAGAGATTATTACCGACTTGGCGCGTAACGAAATCAAAAGTTACAAGCAATTGCCCATCAATTATTACCAAATTCAAACCAAGTTCCGCGATGAAATCCGCCCTCGTTTTGGCGTGATGCGCTGCCGTGAATTCATTATGAAAGATGCCTATTCCTTCCACTTGAGTCAGGAATCGCTTGATGAAACCTACGCCGTCATGCACCAAACCTATACTACGATATTTACCCGTTTTGGATTGAAGTTTCGTGCTGTGTTGGCGGATTCTGGTTCAATCGGTGGCGCGTTATCACACGAGTTTCACGTTTTGGCGGAATCCGGTGAAGATGCCATTGCTTTCTCTACTGAAGGTGATTATGCCGCCAATATCGAAAAAGCCGAAGCCGTTATGCCAGTTGGCAACCGCGCTACTGCGAATACTGACTTCACCAAAGTTAGCACACCAGATCAGCATAGCATTGAAGAAGTTAGTCAATTTTTAACCATTCCCGTGCAACAATGCTTGAAAACGCTGATTGTAAAAGGTGATGATGACGCGCTGGTTGCTCTGTTGCTGAGAGGAGACCACGAACTAAACCCGCTCAAAGCGGAAAAAATAGACGGTATTTTCGCACCACTTACCTTCGCCAGCGATGCGGAAATCAGCCAAAACTGCCAGTGCAAACCAGGATCAATTGGGCCCATCAACTTAACCATGAAGATCATCGCTGACCGTAGCGTGACCTTAATGGCTAATTTTGTCTGTGGTGCGAATGAGGATGGACAGCATTTCACTGGCGTAAACTGGGAACGTGACCTGCCCTTCCCTGCACATATCGAAGACCTTCGCACGGTAGTTGAGGGTGACATTAGTCCGGATGGTTTAGGTAAAATAGAAATCGCACGGGGCATTGAAGTCGGTCATATCTTCCAGCTCGGTACAAAATATAGCACCGCTATGAAAGCGGACGTTATCAACGAGAACGGTAAAAACCAGACGATGCTTATGGGCTGTTACGGGATTGGTGTTTCTCGCGTCGTAGCCTCTAGCATCGAGCAAAACCATGATGCAAGAGGGATTATTTGGCCTGCCAGCCTTGCGCCTTTCCAAGTAGCTATCTGCCCCATGAACATGCACAAATCAGAACGCCTGAAAGCCGCCGCCAAACAACTCTATCAGGATTTGTTAGCCGTAGGTATTGAGGTTTTGTTCGATGACCGTAAGGTACGGGCAGGGTTTATGTTTTCCGATATGGAATTGATAGGTATTCCACACTGCATCATCATCAGCGATAAGGGTTTGGATGCGGGCTTGGTAGAATATAAAGCGAGAACCGTAGAGCAAAATCAGGAAATTCCGCTTACTGACCTTATGGGTTTTTTGCAAACTAAACTTTCTGAAAACGCGGTTTAGTTTGTTTTTGAAGTTTGTAAGCTGACATACAGCCGATAAATCAGTGCGATCTATCGGCTAGGTTTGTTTATGCTTTACTGAGGCTTGGGTTGAGCTTTAATAGAAACATCCGCATTTGCTTGTAAGCTAGCTAGCATTGCATTAAATTCTGACTGACCAAATGCCTTGGCGAGATTCTTCTTAGCCAATTCCATCCGTTTCTTATCGTCATCGCTGATAATACCCAAGGTGACTTTTTTCAGGCTGACTACAACCTGTTCCCCCGTCGGTAGCCCAACAGCAAAAGTCGTTGCTTTACCGGCAACTGGCTTTGCTGCTTTAAAAATCGCATCGCTAAGTTGTTCTGGCAAAGCGTTTTTGCTACGCGTCAAGCCAATCGATTCTTTTACAGCCAATTTAAGATCGCCAGCTACTTTCTGGATAGCTTCTCCAGCTTGCACTCGTTGATTGATTTTATTTGCTTTCTCAAGCGTTTTCTTGCTCGCCTTGTCACTATTAAGTGCAATAATCACTTCTCGCTTGACAGCATTTAGCTCGCGTACTGCGGCTGGTTTACGCTCGAGCAACCGTAATACAACCAAACGATCCGCACCTAACTCAATCGGCGCACTATTATTGCCTTGCAATACTTCCTCAGTAAATGCAGCATCACGAATTTTTTGCTCTGCGGCAATTTTATCGCCTTTGTCTTTGGCAAATAATCCCGACTTGTTAACGGTAAGGCTAAGCGCTTCAGATACAGTCAGCAAATTATCTGGATTTTCGTAGCTCATTTGGGTTAACTTTTCACCTGCCTCGTAAAAGCCGTTTTCAGCCTGAGCTTTTTGATAAGCCTTGGTGACTTCGCTTTTAACGGATTCAAAAGCCTTAACGTCGCCAGCGACTAACTCTGTCACTTTGATCAAATGATAACCAAATGAAGACTTGACTGGTTTAGACACTTCACCTGCTTTTAAGGCACTTGCCGCTTCTTCAAATGATTTTTCCATGCTGCCTACGATGAACAAACCTAAATCGCCGCCTTTTTTAGCCGTGAGCTTATCATCGGATACTTCAGCCGCTATTGCAGAAAAGTCTTTACTGTTCAAATCTTGTTGGGCTTTTAGGGCTTTTGCCAATGCTGTTTTATCATCGGTTTTTGCATTAACAGCAAACAGGATATGGCTAATTTTGCGCCGCTCTGGTGTGCTGTATTGCTCTTTTTGTTCTTCGTAGTAAGCTCTAAGTTTATCGTCAGTCACTACGATTTTTTTAGCAATATCCCCCAACGAAAGCTCTACGTACTCTACTGAAACCTGCTCGGGTATTTTGTACTCAGCTTGATGCTGCTGGTAATAAGCGGCAATATCTTGGTCACTGGGTTGTGTCGTTATTTTTTCGACAGCGACGGTTACATAATCGACATCGCGTTGTTGGTTTTGAATATTGAAGAAGTTATCAATCGCATATTGCGTCGCAAAACTGCTATCGATGATGCTGCGCTGAAATTGCTCCATAATCAGTGCGCTTTTGATTTTGCTCACAAATTCAGCCGATGACATTCTTTGTGAAGTCAACAAGGATTTATAGCGCTTATCATCAAATTTGCCGTCGGTTTGGAAATACGGCAATGTTTCGATGAAAGCACGCGTGCTGGAATCGGTTGCGACTAATCCTTCTGCATGTGCGTACTGCAATAACACTTCATCTTTAATTAGTTTATCCAGCGATTGCTGCTTCAAAAGCTGCTCATCAACCGTCATGCCCTGAAAATTTTGGGCGTATTGCTCGTAAGCTTTATTGACATCACGTTGATAAAAATCTTTATCCCCAACCGATGCAACCGCCGCTTCCTTTCCCGTATCGACATAATTTTGAATACCCCATAACGCAAACGGTACACATATTATTATCAAGATGATCCAAGCAAAGGTGCCTTGCGCCTTTTCTCTAATGGTCGTCAGCATGAACTCAATCCTAAAGAAGCTATATTATCTAAGTAAGCACTGGTTATAGCAGCGCTTCCCAGAAAATCCTATTAAAAAAAAACCCCGAACCTATCGGTACGGGGCTTTATATTTGGCGGAGCGGACGGGGCTCGAACCCGCGACCACCGGCGTGACAGGCCGGTATTCTAACCAACTGAACTACCGCTCCAAAGTCTGGTGGGTGCTGAGGGGATCGAACCCCCGACCCTCGCCTTGTAAGGGCGATGCTCTCCCAGCTGAGCTAAGCACCCGACTAAAGACGACTATTTTATAGCATCTTTAAGAGTTTTACCAGCCTTAAATGACGGAATTTTCGCTGCTTGAATTGTTATCTCACGCCCTGTTTGAGGATTGCGGCCCAAACGCTCAGCTCTTTCTTTTACAAGATAAGTGCCAAAACCAACCAACGTTACGGAGTCGCCTCTGCTTAATGCGCCCGTAATTGAACTGATAAAACCCTCCAAAGCACGACCAGAATCAGCCTTCGATAATCCTGAAGACTCTGCAATGGCATCAATAAGTTCCGATTTATTCATTTATATCCCCTTTAGGAAAGTGAGCGTTTAGTTAGAGAGTTGTGTAGTTTTTATGTAGCACGAGCAGTGTTTTTATTCTTATAGTGGTTCATCAATTACATAAGAATAAACCCAAGGTATATATAACAACTGCCTTCGCACAATGTCAAGCATTAAAGGTCAGTGTATCTTGCGCCCTGACCATTTAATAATCCACACGCACTGCTTCAGTGCGCTATTACACCAGGATTTTCCTTTACTTTGGCGATATCCGTCTCACCTTTAGTTTGCTCGTCACTGGCGACTTTCACTAATGGACTGGGCATATACTGCAAGGCGACTTCCAACACTTCATCTATCCATTGCACGGGCTTGATGAGCAGGTTCTGCTTGATGTTATCAGGTATCTCGACTAAGTCTTTTTCATTTTCGGCGGGTATCAGGACTGTGGTAATCCCGCCACGATGGGCGGCCAACAGCTTTTCTTTCAATCCACCAATCGGTAATACTTGACCACGCAAAGTGATTTCTCCCGTCATGGCGACATTAGCGCGAACCGGAATTTTGGTCAATGCTGAAACAATTGCCGTACACATGCCAATGCCTGCACTAGGCCCATCTTTCGGTGTGGCACCTTCTGGTACGTGTACATGAATATCGTTCTTTTGAAATATTTCGCTATCTAAACCCAGTATATCTGCGCGGCTTCTAACCACTGTCATGGCAGCTTCAATGGATTCCTTCATCACATCACCAAGCTTACCAGTAGCTGATTGCTTACCCTTGCCTGGCGTAACTGCGGTCTCTATGGTTAACATTTCACCGCCCACTTCAGTCCACGCTAATCCGGTTACTTGACCGATTTGATCCTGTTCTTCAGCAAGACCATAATGATAGCGTTTGACACCCAAGTAGTTATTCAGGTTTTCCGGTGTGATAACTGTTTTTTCCTGGACAGGAACTAACAACAGATTTTTCACGACTTTGCGGCATATTTTTGAAATATCGCGCTCAAGACTACGCACCCCAGCCTCGCGGGAGTAATAACGAATCATATCCCTGACTGCTGTTTCAGTAATTTCAATTTCGCGTTCTTTCAAGCCATTATTTTTTATCTGCTTTTTGATCAGATACTTGAGTGCTATGTTTATTTTTTCGTCTTCGGTATAACCCGCAATCCTTATGACTTCCATCCTGTCCAACAAAGCTGGCGGGATGTTCATGGTATTGGCGGTGGCGACGAACATCACATCCGACAGATCAAAATCCACTTCCAGATAATGATCGGAGAAAGTGTGATTTTGCTCTGGATCAAGTACTTCTAGTAAGGCTGATGCAGGATCGCCACGGAAATCAGCCGCCATCTTGTCGATTTCATCCAGCAAAAATAAGGGATTTCGAGTTTTGACTTTAGCCATGCTTTGCAATATTTTGCCTGGCATAGAACCTATGTAAGTCCGCCGATGACCGCGAATTTCCGCTTCATCACGAACACCACCCAAGGCCATCCGCACATATTTACGGCCTGTTGCCCTGGCGATGGATTCGCCTAGCGAGGTTTTGCCAACTCCAGGCGGTCCAACTAAACATAATATCGGTCCTTTAAGCTGTTTAACGCGTTGCTGTACTGCAAGGTACTCCAAGATGCGTTCTTTAACCTTTTCCAGTCCGTAATGCTCTGACTCAAGTATTTGCTCGGCATCTTTCAGCACCCGCGTGACCTTGGTTTTTTTCTTCCACGGCACATTCACCATCCAGTCGATGTAATTCCGCACGACCGTGGCTTCAGCAGACATCGGCGACATCAGCTTAAGCTTATTTAGCTCTGTGTTGGCTTTGGTTTTGGCTTCTTTAGACATGCCGGCATCTTCGATTTTATTTTCTAAGTCTTCGATTTCATTAGGCGCGCCGTCCATGTCACCCAATTCCTTTTGGATGGCTTTCATCTGTTCGTTTAGATAATATTCCCGTTGGTTTTTCTCCATTTGCTGCTTCACGCGCACACGGATTTTCTTTTCCATTTCCAAGATATCGACTTCACCTTCCATCAGTGCCATTAACACTTCCAGGCGTTGCTCGATGTCGGCGGTTTCGAGGATGACTTGTTTTTCGTGGATTTTGATGGCGATATGTGCCGCCATCGTATCAGCAAGTCGGCTAGGGTCATCAACACCACTCAATACATTCAGCACTTCGGGTGGAATTTTGTTATTAAATTTAACGTACTGATCGAAGGTATTCATGACCGTGCGCTTTAAGGCATCCAGCTTTTGCTCGGAAATGAGCAAGATGTCATTGATTTTTGAGACGGTAGCCAATATGAAGCCATCGGTTTCTTTATAGCTCAAGACTTGGCTACGTTCGCTACCTTCTACCAACACCTTGACGGTACCATCCGGCAGCTTCAATAATTGCAAGATATTAGCTAAAGTGCCGACTTCATACAAATCGGTAAAATCCGGCTCATCGACACCAGCTTCTTTCTGCGCGACCAGCAGTATTTGCTTGTTTTCTAGCATGGCGGCACTCAAGGCATCAATGGATTTCTGTCTGCCAACAAATAAGGGAATGACCATGTGTGGATACACGACTACATCCCTTAATGGCAATACTGGAACTAAAATCTCTGATTCTTTCATCTTCAATACTTCCATGAATGGAATAAAACTTAGGTTAACTGTGATTATGGGGGTGCTATTTCAAATAGCAACAATGAAATGGTATTAGCGAGGTGGACTTAGCAATATTTTTGCATTTTTCGCGGATTGCAGGTCGATAAAAACAAAAAGGAGCTTTTAACTGCAAAGCTCCTTTTGTGAGTTTCTTATGAACCGCTACGTTTAATATAAACCGCTATTGCTTAAGCCTTTATTTTTTCGGTCTCGTAAACCAGATACGGCTCAGCTTCGCCCATAATCACACCTTCATCGACCACGACCTTGCTGATATTATCGGCAGATGGCAGTTCATACATCGTGTTGAGCAGAACGTTTTCGACGATAGTTCGTAAACCCCTAGCACCGGTTTTACGTTCCATAGACTTGCGGGCAATCGCACCGAGTGAGTCTTCTCTAAACTCCAATTTCGCACCTTCCATCTCGAACAAATGCTGATATTGCTTGATTAAGGCATTTTTAGGTTCGGTCAGAATTTTGATTAAAGCGGCTTCATCAAGCTCATCTAATGTTGCAACAACAGGTAAACGACCAACGAATTCAGGTATTAAACCGTATTTAATCAGGTCTTCTGACTCAACATCAGCAAATAATTGCCCGACATTTTTGCTTTCGTCTTTGGTTTTAACATCGGCAGAGAAACCAATGCCGCCTTTTTCAGAACGTGCTTTGATGACTTTATCCAAGCCAGCAAATGCGCCGCCAACGATAAACAGTATGTTAGCGGTGTTAACCTGCAAAAACTCTTGTTGTGGATGTTTACGTCCGCCTTGTGGTGGCACAGAGGCTATCGTGCCTTCGATCAGCTTCAATAAAGCTTGCTGCACGCCCTCGCCTGACACGTCTCGGGTAATGGAAGGGTTATCGGATTTACGCGATATTTTGTCGATTTCGTCGATGTAAACAATGCCGGTTTCGGCTTTTTCAACATCGTAATCACATTTTTGCAAAATCTTTTGGATTATGTTTTCAACATCTTCACCAACATAACCCGCTTCAGTCAACGTCGTCGCATCAGCAATGGTAAACGGCACATCCAGCAATCGCGCTAAGGTTTCAGCCAATAAGGTCTTGCCTGACCCGGTTGGGCCAATCAATAAAATATTGCTTTTTGCCAGCTCTACGCCGTCTTTTTTGGTTTTATTCCGCAGCCTTTTATAATGATTGTAAACAGCCACAGCCAAAATTTTCTTGGCACGCTCTTGTCCTATCACGTAGCTATCAAGCTCTTCTTTGATTTGCTTTGGCTTAGGCAATTCGCCGCTGTAAAGGGAAGATGACTTATCCAGCAATTCATCTTTGATAATATCGTTGCATAAATCAACGCATTCGTCACAGATGTAAACTGACGGCCCTGCGATCAGCTTTCTGACTTCTTGCTGGCTTTTGCCACAAAATGAACAATAAAGCAGCTTGTCGTCGTCTTTGCTGTGTTTGTCATTACTCATAGTTTTGGACTCCTGAAAAGGCCCAGACCAATATGATTATCATCTTTCACTAAAATCATTAAATGCGAATATTTTGTCACCGTTATATATTGCTTAAACGGGTGCAATAGTTCTATTCGACAAAACTTTATCAATTAAACCGTAGCTGACCGCATCTTCGGGGCTTAAAAAATTATCCCTGTCAGTATCAATCGCCACTTTTTCTACTGGCTGCCCAGTATGACGCGATAAAACTTTGTTCAGTTTGTCTCTGATTAGCAATATTTCCCGCGCATGGATGTCAATATCTGACGCTTGTCCCTGAAAACCACCCAAAGGTTGGTGAATCATCATGCGTGAATGCGGCAAGCAATAGCGTTTACCTTTTGCGCCACCGGTCAACAACAATGCCCCCATACTGGCAGCTTGTCCGATACACATGGTGCTGACATCGGGCTTGATGAACTGCATGGTGTCATAAATTGACATACCTGCGGTTACAGAGCCGCCAGGCGAGTTGATATAAAGGTGTATATCTTTATCGGGATTTTCAGACTCCAGAAACAGCAACTGCGCTACCACCAGATTAGCCATATAGTCTTCAACTTGACCGATCAAGAAGATGACCCGCTCTTTTAACAGCCTGGAGTAAATATCAAAACTGCGTTCACCGCGCGCAGTTTGCTCAATAACAATCGGCACTAAGGTACCGGCAGCTTGTGGCGATATAATCTGGTTTATGTTGTTGTGTTTGTTATACATTAAATAAGTGTTTAGCGTTTATTTGCATCCATAATATCACTAAAACCTACGGTTTCATCAGATATTTTTGCCTGCGAAACCAGCCATTCGACCGTCTGATCCTCCAACACCATTTGCTGAACACCCTGCAAACGGCTCTTGTCCGAGTAATACCATGACACATAAACTTCCGGTTGTTCGTAGCTTTTCGCCATATCTTCTATTGTCGTGCGTACTTTTTCGTCGTCAACTTTAATTTCTTTAATATGGATGATTTCACCCAAAATCAACCCTAAAGCTACGCGTCGCTGCGCCTGATCTTTAAACATTTCCTTGGGTAACTGTAAATCTGCCTGTTTTAACTTATTTCTTTTGGCGGACTCAAGGTAGGGCTTCATTAACGTTTGAATTTCCTCGTCGATCAAGACGCTAGGAACGGGCGGCTGGATTTTTTCATATAAAGCTTCCAATACCGAGTTTTTCAATTTGCCATGTAGCGCTTGGGTAAGCTCTCGCTGCATATTGGTTTTTATATCGTCACGAAAGGTAACCAATAAGCCATCTTGAGTACCATAAGCCTTGATAAACTCTTCATCAACCGCTGGCAATACTGGCTCTTCAACCTTAAAGGTCTCAACGTCAAAATCGGCGGCTTTGCCAGCTAGTTTTGCATTGCTGTATTCTTCTGGGAAGGTCACCAAAAAGGTTTTTCCCTCGTCTTTTTTTAATCCGATAAGGTTATCTTCAAAGCCAGGTATCATTTGTTTAGCTCCGATTTCCACTTGAAAATCTTGCACTCGTCCTTCGGTAAAGTTTTCGCCTTCACACACACCTGAAAAAGCTATCGTAATGCGATCTTTATCTTGAGAAGCCCGGTCAACTTCATTCCAAGTTTTTTTCTGGGTCTGCAATTTTTCGATCATCGCATCAACATCGCTTTCCTCTACCGAAGCAGAAGCGCGCGTTATTGCCAGGCCTTCAATGCCTTCTAAGGAAATTTCAGGATAAACCTCAAACTCGGCGATATATTTGAAGCCTTCAGTTTCATCCAAATCATGAATTTTGGGTTGACCAGCAGGATTTAACTTTTGGTCACGCAAAGCATCGTAATAAGTGGAGTGAATTAAATCCCCAGCCACTTCACCGCGTACCTTTTCGCCATACATTTTGTTGACGACGTGCTGAGGCACTTTGCCTGGGCGGAAACCATCAATCTTGACCTGACGAGACAAAGTTTTTAAACGCTCGGCCATTTTTTCCTGAACGACAGCTTCAGGTACGATAACAGTCATTTTTCTGCTTAATTCGGATGTCTTCTCGACAGAAACTTGCATGGTTTTACCTCAACAAACGGTTTGGATTTTTACGGGAATGCCGAAAATCGGCGTATTTATTATAGACAAGCAAAGCTCAGACTAGCTTACTTAAGCAATTAGTGGTGCGAATGGGGAGACTCGAACTCCCACAGGCTGCCCTACTGGAACCTAAATCCAGCGCGTCTACCAATTTCGCCACATTCGCACATGATCGAGCCGTGCATTATAGTGGTTAGCAAGATTGGCAACAAGCGATAACTTCTAAGTTTGGCAGTTACGGCGCTCAACAGGCAACCGACACCTTAAATCCTAACTGGCGAATTTCTTCCGCAACCGCATTCAAAGCATCGGGTAATAACGCTGCCAATTGACTGGCTTCCGGCTGCATCGATGGTCTTGCCAAGGTATAAAGCAGGATTTCTTTAACCTCAGGCGTTGCACTGATGATTTTTAAAGCCTCCAAATATGCCAGCTTTTCTTTAACAAGCCAGCCCTGTCCTGCATAATCAAAAAGGCAAGTTTGTAATTTTGTCGTACACAACTCGGATGAAATCCTGATATTTTCCAGACTGCTTTTAACCGATTGCGTGGTTTCATTAATAATCGCCCTACCCTCCTTGGTGGCACTATCAAACTTAAACCACACCTCGCCACCGAAGCCATGCAAGGCTTTCAGTCCATCCTGCACCTTTTGCTGATGAATCAAGCTACCATTGGTAATCAGAACAAAACGACTTGTTGGCAATATTTCGAGTTTTGTAGCTAAGTTGCCGATAAGCATAACGGTTTGTGCGAAATTTTTAACGCTAGTCGGCTCACCATTGCCCGAAATCGCAATATCCTTAATGACGCGATAATCCGCATCCACTTGAAAGCGTTGGTAAAAATTACCGCGCTGTACGTCATTAAGAAAAAAACACAACTCCTCTTCAAGTAAAGCCAAATCCAGATCAGGCGCGGCACCCTTGATTAAATCTGGTACTTGGCAGTAAACACAACGCCAATTGCAGGCATTGTTGGTGTTGAAGTTGATGCCCACAGACAATCCGCCAGCACGTCTGGATAGCACGGGGTAGACGTATTTTAGACCTGCTACATCGCGGTCGTGGTTAGTGGTGGTTAGTGGGGTTGTCATGCTTATTGGTTTTGATTTAACTTGTTGTCGGAATTCAGATGATCTTGCCCTGATTTCACGGACAACCCACT
This sequence comes from Methyloglobulus sp., assembly GCA_009695535.1. Taxonomy (GTDB): domain Bacteria; phylum Pseudomonadota; class Gammaproteobacteria; order Methylococcales; family Methylomonadaceae; genus Methyloglobulus. Next base: position 16,853 of record SHZQ01000002.1, on the reverse strand, counting down.
AAGCGACTTTATTGTTTGCATTGTCTTAAAACGCAACGGAGCTAAGATAGCTCAGTTTTGAATGCAACAGTTTGCTAACGTAATACACCTCAATGTATTCAAACAGTTGGTACTTGGCTCCTGACCAGGTCTTGAAGCGATTGGGATGCTTCCGATGTGAGTTACGGCTCGCCCAACGGCATGTGACGGATAAACCTCAGTGCTTTTGCGAGCCTAACCCACCAACCTACAATTAACCCATCTTACGAGTTAAAGCGTGGTGCGTTTTACGCACCACCAACATGGCGTTATTAAAGTCAACAATTACCGAATTCAACTCTCATTATTTTTACCGCTGTTCAGTGCATGGAATACACCCTAATCGACTTCAACGCTCATCATTATCTGCCGCTAATTGGTGTATGGAATGCACCTCGACTACGATCCAAGTCCTTCAATAATATCACCATTAAATATCAGCAATAGAGTACTGCATTCTGTTTATTATTCACGCATGCATGACGCGTCATCTTGTATGTTGGGTATTTTGTAGGTTGGCGGTGAGGTGCAAATCCCAACAAATCGAAACCCCAAATGTTAGGCTTCGCTATCGCTCTGTCCAACAAAACTACTTCTCCTCAATAACCTGAAAAAACGTCTCGTTTTCCTTAATCATCCCCAACTCATCCCGCGCCCGTTCTTCAATGGCTTCCTGGCCTTTGCGTAAGTCCAGGACTTCGACATAGAGTGCGTCGTTACGTTCTTTTTTTTCTTTGGTTTTTTCTTTCAAGATACCAAGACGGGTTTGGTATTCTTTTATTTGGGCAATACTTCCGTCGCCGACCCACAGGCGATATTGTAGGTGGATTATAAGTAAGATGATAATGGCGATTAGGATTTTTATTGGTTTATCCTCGCTTAACAGTATGGCTTATCAATCCTAGGCGTTGCTAATAACGTCCTTCGACAAGCTCAGGACGAACGGCGGTGGTTTATTCTGTTCATGGTTCAACAAGCTCACCACGAACGGAATAAACTCATATTGGTAGCTTTATCCTTATTCGTCTATAAGTTACAACATCTTAAACGCACTACGTCCGGCATATTTTGCCGCACCACCCAATTCTTCCTCAATCTTCATCAAACGGTTGTATTTGGCAACGCGGTCGGAGCGACTGAGTGAACCGGTCTTGATTTGTCCGGTGCCAGTTGCAACAGCCAAGTCAGCAATTGTCGTGTCTTCGGTTTCGCCGGAGCGGTGCGACATGACGGCGGTATAACCCGCTTTATGTGCCATATCAACGGCTGCGAAAGTTTCCGTTAACGTACCGATTTGGTTGACTTTAATCAGGATGGAGTTGGCTATATTTCTTTCGATACCCTTCTTTAAGATGGCAGGATTAGTTACGAACAAGTCATCACCGACCAATTGGATGCGGTTGCCGAGTTTTTCGGTCATCAATTTCCAACCATCCCAGTCGTTTTCGTCGAAGCCGTCTTCGATGCTGATGATCGGATAACGATTAACCCAATCCACAAAGAAATCAGCCATTTGCGCTGATGAGTAGGTTTTGCTTTCTGAAGCCAAATCGTAAATGCCATCGTGGTAGTATTCAGAAGCAGCGGCATCCAAGCCTAAGTAGATATCGACACCGGGCTTGTAACCGGCTTGTTCAATGGCTTGCAGGATAACGCTGATGGCTTCTTCGTTAGACGATAAATTTGGCGCAAAGCCGCCTTCGTCACCGACTGTGGTTGCCAAACCTTTCGATTTCAGGACTTTCGCCAAGTTATGGAATACTTCCGCGCCGTAACGGATGGCTTCACGGAAGTTGGGTGCACCGACAGGCAAGATCATAAATTCTTGCAGGTCAACGCTGTTATCAGCGTGCGAACCACCATTGATGATGTTCATCATCGGCACAGGCAAAATGAACTCGCCGGATTTATTGAAATGCTTATATAACGGTTGTCCAGCATCTTTGGCAGAAGCATGGGCTGCTGCCATAGATACCGCCAGCATGGCATTCGCACCCAAACGGGCTTTGGCATCCGTGCCGTCAAGCGCGATCATTTTGTTATCGATACCCGCTTGATCATCCGAGTCCATACCGACAACAGCAGAACGTATTTCAGTTAAGACATTATTGACCGCCTTTAATACACCTTTGCCGAGATAACGAGCCTTGTCGCCATCGCGCAGTTCGATAGCTTCGCGTTCACCGGTTGATGCGCCGGATGGCACCATTGCGCTACCGACCACGCCGGATGCCAGTACTACATCGGCTTCTAAGGTCGGGTTGCCGCGTGAATCTAAAATTTCTCTTGCTCGTATTTCTTTAATGACTGCCATTGTGTTTCCTATAAGGTTGTTTCTATTAGGCTAGTTGATTTAACTGCCCTATCGATGGTTAATAAAACTTCTAATAATTCTTTCATTCTATGGAGTGGCCAGGAATTCGGGCCATCGCTTTTGGCCTCGGCTGGATTGGGATGGGTTTCCATAAAAATTCCGGCAATGCCGACCGCCATTGCTGCCCGTGCCAATACGGGGACAAATTCACGTTGTCCACCTGAATGCGTACCTTGTCCGCCGGGCAATTGCACCGAATGGGTGGCATCGAACACGACCGGACAACCTGTATCTCGCATGACTGCGAGTGAGCGCATGTCGGAAACAAGGTTGTTATAGCCGAATGATACGCCGCGTTCGCAGACCATGACCTGCTCATTACCTGTTGCCTTGGCTTTTTTAGCCACATTCACCATATCCCAAGGTGCTAAAAATTGGCCTTTTTTGATGTTGACTGCAATGCCCTGTGAAGCTACAGCTTGGATAAAATTGGTTTGACGGCACAAAAATGCAGGTGTTTGCATCACATCAACCACAGATGCGACTTCTGCGAGTGGAGTGTCTTCATGCACATCGGTTAACACGGGTACGCCAATCTGTTGTTTGACTTTAGCCAATATATTCAAGCCCGTTTCCAAACCCAATCCCCGAAAGGTTTCGTGGGACGAACGGTTTGCCTTATCAAATGAGGATTTATAGATAAACGGGATATTTAACGCCGTCGTTAATTCTTTCAGATAACCTGCGGTATCTATCGCCAATTGTTCGCTTTCGATCACGCACGGACCAGCGATCAAAAAAAATGGTTGATCTAATCCTACTTCAAAACCGCATAGCTTCATTGAACTGTTTCCTTTTTATGTTGTGCCGCCGCCGTTACAAAACCCGAAAACAGCGGATGTCCGCGTCTTGGTGTGGATGTAAATTCAGGATGGAATTGGCACGCCAGAAACCAAGGATGGTCGGAAATTTCGATAACTTCCACCAAGCTACCATCAATGGATTTGCCAGAAAACCGCATTCCCGCTTGTTCCAGCCGTTCAAAATATTGGTTATTGAATTCGTAGCGATGACGATGGCGTTCGGTAATCACGTCTTTTTGGTACATCCGGTACGCCAACGAATCCGGTTTCAGGCGGCATTGCTGCCCACCCAAGCGCATTGAGCCGCCCAGGTCGGATTGCTCATCACGGATTTCCAACTGTCCGCTTTCGTCCATCCATTCGGTAATCAGCCCGATGACTGGGTGAGGTGATGTCGGTAAAAATTCCGTACTGTGTGCGCCTTCTAATCCTGCTATATCTCTAGCGAATTCGATAACGGCGACTTGCATTCCCAAACAAATACCTAAATACGGAATTTTATTCTCACGGGCATAACGCACTGTGGCAATTTTACCTTCTATGCCGCGTTCCCCAAAGCCGCCAGGCACCAAAATTGCATCGACATCTTTAAGCTTGGCAACGCCCTCGTTCTCTATCGTTTCTGAATCAATGTAGATGAGGTTTACCTTATTGAGTGTCGCAATACCCGCATGAATCAGTGCTTCATTTAATGACTTATACGCATCGGAATGATCGACATATTTACCAACAATGGCAATCGACACCTCGGATGATAGCTGCGCTAAGGCATCAACTACCTTTTGCCATTCGGTCAAATCGGCTGGCGGCACGTTGAGGCGAAGTTTGTTGACGACAATTTCATCCAAGCCTTGCTCATGCAATAACAAAGGAATTCTATAGATAGAATCGGCATCCACTGCTGAGATGACGGCTTTTTCTTCGACATTGGTGAACAGCGCGATTTTACGGCGGTCATTTTCTGGGATGGGCTGCTCAGATCGGCACATCAAAATATCCGGCTGAATACCAATGGAACGCAGTTCTTTGACCGAATGTTGCGTGGGTTTGGTCTTAATCTCACCCGCAGAACGAATATAAGGCACCAGCGTAAGATGAATGAACAAAGCGTGTTCCGCACCCAGTTCAACCCGCATTTGCCGGATGGCTTCCAGAAATGGCAGGGATTCAATGTCGCCGACTGTTCCGCCAATCTCAATGATAGCAATGTCCACACCCTCCGCACTTTGGTAAATACGGCTCTTGATTTCATCGGTGATATGCGGGATCACTTGCACGGTCGCACCGAGGTATTCGCCTCTACGTTCCCGTCGCAGCACACTGTCGTACACTTGCCCAGTGGTGAAACTATTTTTTCGGGTCAACGTGGTTTTGAGAAACCGCTCGTAATGCCCCAAATCCAGGTCGGTTTCTGCACCGTCCTCGGTGACGAACACTTCGCCGTGCTGAAACGGACTCATCGTGCCTGGGTCGACATTGATATACGGGTCGAGCTTAGTCATGGTGACTGTCAGCCCCCGCGCTTCCAGAATTGCCGCCAAGGAAGATGCAGCAATACCTTTGCCCAGCGATGACACAACGCCGCCGGTGATAAATATGTATTTGGTCATGAAAGTTGATTGGGCTTCGGGATTTAGCCGACGTACTGCTTTAAATGGCTATTTTAATCGACATCGGGCGTGTCGTCATTGCCTTTTGTATTTATTTTGTGGCGGCAGTAACCCTCGACAAGCTCAGGCCGAACGGACGGGGTTGATTCCGTTCAAGGTTCGATGGCGCACCATGAACGGAATCAACTTGCCCAAGGTTTCCTTAACTACCTGAAATTGAGCGATTAATACGGAAACAGGCATTATCCATCTCACAATAAAACTCAGCGCTGATCCAATGTTCGCCAACTGCTGCCAGTTTACCGTCCAGATAAATCAAAGGAATTGCAGCCCGTTCCCACGGCGGAATCCCTGCTTCCTGATAGAGCTTCTTTAGATCATGATGACCTTTGCACCCTGGTAACTCAATGGTTTCACCACCAGATCGAAAATTAACGGTGACACTTGAATTTCGCCATCGCTCACAAGAAATACCGACTGATGATGCCTCAGCCTGGTAAATCACATCATCCGCTATTCGTAATAAAGACTTACCAGCAACCCAAATCAGTTCGTCACCTAAGCCATTTTGCGACGGTTTTAAACAATAAAGCGCGTTCCGGTAACGGCGAACACTGCAGCCTTGTGTTAATACAACCGGATTAGCATCTCCCCGCGCCGCCACGACTTCACCGAGAATCCGTTGCACAATAACTTGACTGGGCATTTTCAAGCCAAAATATTGAAACCATTGCCGGATGATTAGTGCCTGTTGCACCAACGAATAGCTTTGTAATTGCTTAATGCTCAAAGTGTTATCACAAGTATTTCTCACCTTTGAAAGCCAATCATCCGCAACCAAATCCAGCAAATCTTGAGCTTCCGCGCAATGTTTCGCCGAACGCGACACGGTTCTATCTAAAGCAGACCAGCGTTGTTTCAGTTTCGGGATGATGTTATTCCGCAGGAAATTCCGGTCAAAATGCGCATGTTGATTGCTGGGGTCTTCAATCCAATCCAATTTGTGCGCTTTGGCATATCCAACAATTTCAGCTTTGGGAATATCCAGCAATGGTCTTATTAACCTACCCCCACCAAACGCCATACTCTCCGGCATACCGGACAAGCCTTTAAGACCACTACCACGAAACAATTGTAGCAACACCGTTTCCAATTGATCCTCGGCATGTTGCGCGACGAGCAACACATCATCCTGAGCCAACAACGGTTTCAACGCCGCATAACGGGCATTACGGGCAGCTTCTTCTGGGCTTTCTCCAGATGTAGCATGAGCGTGTACGGTTAAGCTGAGAAAATTCACCCCAAGATCACGGCAAACTTGCTCACAATGTTTGCCCCAGCTTTCGGCTTCAACCTGCAAGCCGTGATTGACGTAAGCGGCGGTTATTTTAGGTTTCAGGTGTTCAATAGACGCGCACAAATGCAGCAACACATGGGAATCTAAGCCGCCGCTGTAGGCGATAAAAATGTTTTGGGCTGCGAGTAATTGTGGGTTATGGGTGAGTTTTTGAAGCCCTTTGAGGCAATTATCTGAAGCATGAGGCTGGGGTTTGGTCTTCATCCTAAGCTATTGGACACCTAATTGTGTTCATCCTTCGACAAACTCAGGACGAACGGTCATTTTTTATTAACTCCATGGTTCGACAAGCTCACCACGAACGGCTTAAAGCTGATAAGGCACTCTCACTCCTGGCTCGTCCTGAGCAAAATCTTTGGTATTGCGGGTGACGAGTATACGTTTATTAGCGAGTGCAGTCGCCCACACAATAGCATCGGGTAGCTTGATGCTATGTTTTTTCCTTATCCTGACCGTCGCTTCACTGACTTGGGCATCAATTGCTAAGGTGTCGAAGGTGTTCAAAAAATTTCTGATGATCGCTTCTGTTGCAGGCGTTGCGCCGACCATCACTTCCATCCAGGTAATGACGCTGATGGCTTTGTCGCTATAGAGTTCAAGCTCGTTTTTTGCTTGTTCAATGCCGTTGAGGTAGTCGATCAAGATATTAGTGTCGAACAGAACACTTACCATTCCGACCGCGCTTGCTCCTGATAGGCCAAGCCATCGACGTTTTGGTCTTGCCAAAGGCCAAAAGCATCCTCCGTTTGCGGTTTTTTCTTGTCAAGATAATAAGCAATCGCCTCCCTGATGACTTCGGCACGGGAAACTTTCTCAGCTTCACAGATAACCGATAAGGCTTGAATTTGTTTTTCCGGTATATCGATTAAGGTACGCATGATTTTCTAAAGTACATATGATATACATATAGTATATCACTTCAGGTGAAGAAGGGAATGCTTGGTTAAATAACTCGGTAGTGAGTCAAATCTGTATTTTTGATGGTATTGTCGGCTTCATGCCTGTGAGTCGCGCATATTTTGGAGTGACAAACCTAGGTTTGTCACTCCCGCCCTATCAATCAAGTTACAGATTTAACCCTCTAACTTCTACTTAACCACTTCCTCAACAAATACCCCAAAACCCATCAAGCGTTGATAACGGGTTGCCAACAAATCATCCATCGTTTGTTGTTGCAGGTAGGTTAAGTGCCTGACCAGCACTTCTTTCAAGCTGGCGGCGATCATCGGGTAATTGCGGTGTGCGCCGCCTAGTGGTTCGCGCACCACTTCATCCAACAAGCCCAGTTCGCGGATACGGTCTGAGGTGATCCCCATCGCTTCCGCCGCCAACTGGGCTTTATCGGGGCTTTTCCAAAGAATTGCGGCACAGCCTTCGGGCGAAATCACCGAATACGTGCTGTATTCCAGCATAATCAGGCGGTCGCCCACGCCAATCGCCAACGCGCCGCCGGAACCGCCCTCACCTGTTACCGTGCAGATGATGGGGGTTTTCAATTTGGACATTTCAAACAGGTTTCTGGCGATAGCTTCACTTTGCCCACGCTCTTCGGCACCAATACCTGGATATGCACCAGGTGTGTCAATCATACAGATAATCGGCAGTCTAAACCGCTCTGCCATTTTCATAATCCGTAATGCTTTGCGATAACCTTCTGGTCTTGGCATTCCAAAGGTGCGGTAGATTTTTTGTTTGGTGTCACGACCTTTTTGATGACCGATAACCATCACAGGCTGACCGTCCAATCTCGCCATGCCACAAACAATCGCAGGATCATCAGCGTAAGCACGGTCACCATGCAATTCATGGAAATCGGTAAAGATATGTTCGATATAATCCAGTGTATAAGGCCGGCCTGGATGGCGCGAAAGCTGGGAGATCTGCCAATCAGAAAGGGTAGCAAAGATCGATTCAGTCAGTGCTTCGCATCTTTCTTCAAGCTGCGCTAAGGCTTCCGAGATATTGATGTTATTGTCGGATTCAACATTGCGAAGCTCCCGAATTTTAGCTTCCAGTTCGGCGATAGGTTGTTCAAAATCAAGAAATTTCAGATCCATTTAGACTTTTTAGCGCGTAGTTTTAAGGTTAAAACGTAGATTTTATAGAAATTTACTAATTAATTCTAAATAAATCCCAGTTTCTTTTGCTTGGACGTTTTGTGATAGCCTTTCGGCATGATCGCCATACGACCACTTGAATAAGTTTAATCAAGTTCTCGGTCCATTACTTCAGCCATTCAATGACATGGTCTTCCAAATCATCCGCTTGCGATTCTGCAACCGCGAAACTTCTGATGGAAACTCCGGCATCTATAACGCTGCTCGGTTTGCCTGAAACTAAAGGATGCCAATCAGCTAGTTCTTTGCCTTCTGCAACCAAACGATAAGCGCAGGTTGAAGGCAGCCAGGTAAATTCGGCAACATCATGCTGCTTTAGATCAAGACATTCAGGGACTAAGCGGGTGCGATCGGGGTAATGGGCGCATCGACAGGATGTCAAATCTAACAAACGACAGGCAACGTTGGTGTAGTAAACCTTGCCAGTATCTTCATCTTCTAGCTTATGTAGACAGCACTTACCGCAACCGTCACATAACGATTCCCACTCTTCATGGGTCATTTCAGTTAAGGTTTTGGTTTTCCAAAAACGCATGTGCAAACTAGCCCAGAAAACTCAAAAGGTAAATTTGAGGCATCTTAATCATTAGCTTGTGGGTTGGTGAAGGGCGGAAACAACTGGATTGCGAAGTCCCGATTAGAACTAAATCATCATTAGCTCTAAGATTATGGAGAGATATTTGGCGGAGAAGCAGGGATTCGAACCCTGGGAGGGGATAAACCCTCAACGGTTTTCAAGACCGCCGCATTCGACCGCTCTGCCACCTCTCCGAAGCCGCATAGTGTAACCTAATGAGGTTAAAAATCAATCGAAACTTAGTTGATACCTTACTGTAATAACGACTTTACTTGTGATATTTGCGATTAACTTGCAATGGCTTTCAATCTTGAATTGAAAAGATTGCTATCGACGATAAGGTTGAGATACAAATATATATACTTAACTCCAAAGTAATAATAATGATTATCATTACTATTAGTGGTGTATTGACCTCTCCTAGCCACTGCTTGCTTAACGCGACTGATCCACACTCAGTCGCGTTATTTCTTCCCCTTTTAAAATACGGAATATGTTATGTCCAACCAACTTGATTCTATAACGACTACGGATGTCAGCCATTTACATGCTGCCGCTTGTTTGGCGATAACACAATTTACGCAAGGACGGCAAGCCCTTGCCTTGCTAACCGAATTGTCCTGCTATTGCAATATCTGGCGACGCATCCCGAGTTGCCGTTAACTTCAGCCAGCAAAGAGTTGTATTTGAATTTGTTGGATTACTGGCAGCAGGTCAATAGGGAGCCTAGGCTACGCCACCAACAAGAATTAGCTTTGGTTTTCCACTAACTTGTGGCGCTCGAGAACCAACTTGCCAAAAGTTGAGCATCACTGCATCAACACTTCCAAACCTGCGTTTTCGGTGATGTCCTTAACATTAGGTTTAGCTACCCGAAACAAGTTTACAAAATCAAACAGTTGAGTATCTGCCAATTGTGATGGCGCAACGTTTTGAAGGCTGGTGAAGATAGTTTCCAAGCGACCGGGGAATTGCCTGTCCCAAGTTTTAAGCATGACCTTCATGGCTTTCCGTTGCAGGTTTTCTTGCGATCCACAGAGATTGCACGGGATGATGGGGTAGTTCCTGAATGCGGAAAAACGTTCGATGTCCTTTTCGCGGCAATAGGCTAAAGGACGGATGACGATGTTTTTCTTGTCATCACTCAGCAATTTTGGCGGCATGGCTTTGAGTTTGCCGCCATAAAATATATTGAGGAAGAAGGTTTCCAGGATGTCATCGCGGTGATGTCCCAGGGCGATTTTGGTTATGCCGTTGGCTTCGGCATAACCGTACAAGGTGCCGCGCCGTAACCGTGAACACAACCCGCAAGTGGTCGCTCCTTCGGGAATCACCCGCTTGACTACGCTATAAGTGTCTTTCTCGATGATGTGATAAGGCACACCGATGGACGACAGGTATTCAGGCAAGACGTGCTCAGGAAATCCGGGCTGCTTTTGGTCGAGGTTGACGGCGATCAATTCAAAATTGACTGGCGCAGTCTTCTGTAAATTCAACAAGATGTCGAGCAAGGTGTACGAATCTTTGCCGCCCGACAAACACACCATAACCTTATCGCCCTCTTCGATCATGTTGTAGTCGGCAATCGCATCGCCGACGTAATGTCGCAAGCGTTTTTGCAGCTTATTGAATTGGGTGCGGGATTTTTGGGCTTGGTCGGTCATGATTGATTGTAGGTTGGGGTGGATTTGTGAGCCCCAACAAATATTTGAAATTTGAAGCGTTGGGGTTCGTTCCTCACCCCAACCTACCGTGCAGTAACTTTTAAATTAGACATAGGCAGCATAGTTTTAGCAATAAGAAACGGGAAAAACCAAAGTAAACTGCATATTAAAGCAACAATGCCTAGTCCGATTAATATAGGCAACAGCGAATCAGTGGTGCTATGATTATTGACCTGCACGTAAGAACCCATCATGGTTGAAATGGCATACAAAAACAACCATATCGCTGCTAGCCGAACTAAAACTGCAAGTATTTAGTGAGGGTTCATTTGTTTTCTAATTTAGTTCGCAGGTTGGAGTGAACTTGTGAGCATCAGCAACAAGTTAATTCAAGCGCTGGGGGTTTGTTCCTCACCCAAACCAACCCAGCTATTGATGAGTGTGCTGTTTCATACAATCAGACAATACCTTATTAATCATGCGTTGGTAGTCACGGCTATTTTTGGCTTTGAACCAAGACAATATTTCATTATCAATTTCTACGCTGGTTTCAGGTTTTTTTTGTAAAAAATCGACCAACACAGGTAAATTTCATTTAACCACTATTTTCGGCTAAAGAAGAACATGGTTATATACAAAGCACAGGCTTGTTAAGCCAACGTACAGCAATTTCAAAGTGCTGGCTGAAATTAATCCTGCACAACCTGCAGCTTGTGTATAGCCATGAAAAAGAAAATGCTTTTTTGATCGCCTTAGCCGTTATACCTCTGAAAAATCAACGTCGCATTCGTCCCACCAAAGCCAAAGCTATTGGACATAATCGTATTTAACGTCACGTCATTCTGCCGTTCCCGCACAATCGGGATGCCTTCTGCGCCTGGATCAAGGTCGGTGATGTTGGCGGAGACGCTGAGGAAGTTGTTTTCCATCATTAACAAGGAATAGATTGCCTCGTTAACTCCTGCCGCACCTAGGGCGTGTCCGGTTAAGGATTTGGTGGAGCTGACCCAGGGCACGTTTTCTGCTCCAAAGACGGCACGCAATGCTTCCAGTTCCTTGGTGTCGCCGACGGGTGTACTGGTGCCGTGGGCGTTGATGTAGTCGATTTTGTCATGCACGGTTGCCATTGCTTGCTGCATACACCTAACCGCACCTTCCCCAGATGGCTGCACCATGTCGTAGCCGTCGGAGGTTGCACCGTAGCCGGTGAGTTCGGCGTAAATTTTTGCGCCACGGGCTTTGGCGTGCTCCAGTTCTTCCATCACCAACACGCCGCCGCCGCCGGAAATGACAAAGCCATCGCGGTTAACATCATAAGGACGTGACGCAGTATTGGGTGCATCGTTATATTTGGATGACAACGCGCCCATCGCATCAAATAATAAGGAAAGCGTCCAATGCAGTTCCTCACCACCGCCCGCAAATACGATATCTTGCTTGCCCAATTGGATCAACTCGGAGGCGTGACCGATACAATGTGCGCTGGTGGAACAAGCGGAAGTAATTGAATAGTTGACACCTTTGATTTTAAACGGTGTCGCCAAACACGCGGTGTTGGTGCTGGACATGCTGCGGGTGACCATATACGGCCCAACTTTCTTGATGCCTTTTTCGCGCAGGATATCCGCCGCTTCCACTTGATTAGAAGTCGATGGCCCGCCCGATCCCATCACCAAACCCGTACGGCCATTGCTTACGTCATTATCAGCCAAACCTGCATCAGAGATCGCTTGCTGCATGGCAATGTAGTTGAACGCCGCACCGTCGCCCATGAAGCGTTTGATCTTGCGGTCAATGAATTCGTCCTGGTCGATGTTAATCGCGCCATGCACATGGCTGCGGAAACCCATTTCCTGATAGACATCGGAAAATACAATGCCGGAACGCCCTTGCCTCAAGGAGTCAAGTACTTCGACCTTATTATTGCCTATGCTGGAAACAATGCCTAAACCCGTTACTACAACCCGTTTCATAACAACCTCTAAAATTCCGACAAGGACGTAAACAACCCGACGCGCAAATCAGTGGCTTCATAGATGACTTTGCCATCAACTTCCATCGTGGCATCGGCAATACCCATATAGAGTTTACGCATGATTAAGCGTTTCATATCAAGGCGATAAGTCACTTTTTTAGCCGTCGGTAAAACTTGACCCGTAAATTTTACTTCACCTACACCTAGTGCGCGACCCTTACCCGGCCCGCCCATCCAGCACAGGAAAAACCCTACCAATTGCCACATGGCATCCAGCCCCAAACAACCAGGCATGACCGGATCGCCTTGAAAATGACAGGCAAAAAACCACAAATCAGGATGTATATCCAACTCAGCTATCATCTGACCTTTGCCGTATTTGCCGCCTTCATCAGTAATCAGGGTAATTCTGTCCATCATTAACATGGGTGGCAACGGCAATTGCGCGTTGGCAGGTCCGTATAGCTCTCCCCTGCCGGACTTTAGCAACTCTTCATAGGTTAAACTTTGCTGTTTCGACATAACGATATTCCGCACCTTGTTGGCTATAATTTTTATAAAAGCAGGGTATTATCGTACAGACACTGGAAAAAATCAGCTCAATTTTTAGCCCACTGCATTACGGTGTGACATCCCACAGTAAGTTTTTCAACTTGAGATTGCCTTTCCTTAGGCGATTCTGGTAGATAATCGCGTAAGAAAGCACGGTCGATACGTATTTGCGGGTTTCCTTGAACGGGATGGTTTCTATCCATATATCAGCCGGAACGTTAGAAGTAATTGGCAACCATTTTTTTGCCCGATTTGGTCCTGCATTATAAGCCGCTCCTGCTACAGCAATGTGACCACCGAATCGGGTAAGCAAATCTTTAAAGTAATAGCCGCCATAGTGAATGTTGAATGCCGGATTAAATAGATTGACATCAGATTGCCACGGCTCTCTTAAAGTCCTGGCGATAGTCTTTGCCGTGTCTGGCATCAGTTGCAATAGCCCTTTTGCTCCCGCAGACGATACTGCATTCTTATTCAGCATACTTTCCTGCCGCATCAAACCGAACAATAAGGCAGGTTCAAGGCTATGTTTATCGGCACTATTTTGAACTTCAGCAAGATATAAAACCGGAAAACGCAACGCCATATCGTCCCAATAATCGGCTTTTACTAAGGTCGTGATAGCAATTTGATCCCACTGCCATTGCTGTGCTAGTTTTGCTGCCGTTTGGAGATTTTCCTTGGATAAATTCTTTATCGCAAACCGCCATTGCCGACGGGCCTCTAAATCCAAACCAAGAAATTTAAACTCGTAACTGGCTTTAAAATCAGGGTGTTCTGCCAATTGCTTAAGTTGATCTTCCTGCACCTTTACGGGCTGATCAAGGATTTGGTACGGCACATTAACAGTATCCGCTGCCAGAAAACCGTAATAGCTGCGGTCTTTAGCTAACGTAGCGTACAGTTTTTGCGCTTCTACTTTCTTGCCAGTTTCCTGCAATGCCCGCGCCTGCCAATACTGCCACTTGGGTTCTTGCCGTTCGACTACCGTCAATGCTAATAGCGCACTACTAACATGTTGCCAATTTTGCTCCAGTAATGCTGCCCTTACTTTTGCCGCTCTGGTTTCTTCGTCAGCTTGCGATACCTTATTAAGATGCTCATAAGCGCGCTGGTCTTTTTTACCGAGCAAAAGCATACCGAACTTACCTTCAACACCTTGGGTGATTTGTGCATCAAGCATAAAATCAGGTTTTTTGCTATCCCAAACCGTTAACGCTTTCTCCAAATTGGCACTTGCCAAACGCTTGATAACATGAGCAAAAAGGCGACTATTGGCTGCATTCTTTTCTTGCCAAAATCGGCTGTCTTCAAGTAATTCCGGCTTTTTATGCAGTTGCAGCCAAGTTTCGGCATTTTTTCGCGCAGCTTCTTTTAGCAACAGTGATGTGGCTTTTGCCGTTTCAGTATGACTGCCCTCTATTGCCGCCTCAAACCGCTGCCAACTCAAATCGGGGGTAATAAGTGGCGAATTTTGCAGTGCAGAAAATAGCGGTTGGCAGTATTTTTCTGACGCTTGACCGGAAAGCCACAAGCGTTTTGCTTCGGTCATTGCCTGTTGCTGCTTGCCTGTTTGATATTGCGCCCACAGAAATTGGCAGTCATCAACACTGCCCTCATTCACTTCATAATGTTTAATGAACTCGTTCCAAAGTTCATTTTCTGCCAGATACTTCAACAACTTAGAACGCATCATTCCGGCGTAGCGAGTGTGTTTGTAAGTCGATAAGAATGCGGTTATTTGATCAGTTTTGGCTAATTTTTCTTTTAGCCTTAGGTATTGTAGATACGGATAAAGGACATAATCAGCTTGATTGGTACTTATCGAATTAAACCCTGCTTCGTTTCCCTCGGCCAGATATTTTTGCGCTTGTAAGAATGCCTGGCGCTGGTCAGTGAGCCTATCCCCCATAACTATTTGAGGAAGTAAAACTAAGCAAAAGAGTGCGGCTATATGTTTAACGTGGTTTGTATTCATAAAAATGTCCGAATTCCGGCTATCCCCTGCCCTCCCATTTCCCGCGCTGTAAGCACATCGGATTTAACCAATCCACCTAAAGCATAAACGGGCAAGTTGGTTTGAGCAACCAGCCCAGCAAATTGCGCCCACCCTAAAACCTCAGCTTCGGGATGTGTCGGCGTAGGCAACACCGGGGCTAACACCACAAAATCGGCACCTATCTTTTCAGCATGGCGCAACTCATCAAGATTATGGCAGGATGCCGCAACCCATTGTTTATTTTCAGGTATCTTATCGCAAGCCAGCAAATCAGCACTGGTTAAATGCAGCCCGTCAACGTCAAAACCTTCGGCATTTTCGACTGAAGAATTCAATAATAACCAAGCATTATGGGCTTTACATAAGGGATAGGCTTGTTTGAGAAACCTTTCTACCGCTGCAACCGATAAGGTTTTTAGCCGCGCCTGAATCAGCTTAATGCCTTCATCCAGCATTTTCATTAAGTTATTAAGCAAAAGTGCGGGATCGGCATCATCCAGAATCGCATAATAGTGCGGTAATCGGGCGGCGGCAAAAATCGGACGGTTGGCGGCCGGAAAAGCATAATTAACCAAATCATCAGGATTCAACCACAAAAACGGCTGCCCTTCGCAGCTTTTTACCTCGCCGTCATAACGCTCAACCGACAATACACGAAGTTGCACGGCTAAATCGGGGTATTGATGGTTGATGGTGATTAACGGCGTAGCTGCTTGCGCGGTTATATCCAATTCTTCCTTGAGTTCCCGTATTAAGGCTTGTTCAACGGTTTCTGTCGCTTCAATTTTGCCGCCGGGGAATTCCCATAAGCCGCCTTGATGTAGCTTATCGTTCCTTAAAGAAATTAAGATTTGTCCCGATGGATTTTTGATAACGCCTACGGCGACTTGCAAGGATTTCTGGCTAGTTTCTTTATTTGGAGCGTTGGATATTTTCACTTAACCGTTTAATTTTCGATATCAAGTTTGCGTAAAATTAGAGGACTTATGATGTGTCGCTTATGCGAGGCTTATTTTAATTGGTTCTCGCACCCGTTTAAATCTAAGTCCTATACTCCGCATTAATCTTCACATAATCGTAAGAAAAATCGCAGGTAAGCACTTCCTGAACCGCTTGCCCACGCCCCAATTTGACGGTAATCGTGATTTCTTCTTGCTTCATAACCCTTTGCCCGGCAGCTTCGGTGTAATCGCTGGCAACGCCGCCATTACACACGATGCAGATATCATCCAGAAAAAGTTGCACGTCTTCCAGCACCATATTCTCTACACCCGCACGACCTACTGCCGCCAGTATCCGTCCCCAATTGGGATCGCTGGCAAAAAAAGCGGTCTTCACCAAGGGCGAATGGGCGATGGTTTTGCCTACGCGTACGGCTTCTTCATCGCTTTGGGCTTGTTCGACAATGATACGAATCAACTTGGTCGCACCTTCACCATCTCTGATGATTAATTCCGCCAGTTGCTTACAAACCGCCATGACAGCATCGGCGAAGGTTTGATGATTCTGACTTCCCTCAGTAATTTCCGGCACCGATGTGCAACCGCTAGTCATCAACACACAAGCATCGTTGGTAGAGGTGTCACCATCAACTGTTATAAGGTTGAAAGATTGTTCAACAGCCACCGCTAAACAACTTTGCAATAATGGCTGGGCAATTTTGACATCGGCGGCGATAAACGCCAGCATCGTCGCCATATCCGGTTGGATCATCCCTGCACCTTTCGATATTCCGTTTATGGTGATGGGTTGCCCATCCAGCGTTATCACTTTCGACACACCTTTAGGAAAAGTATCGGTGGTCATG
>SHZQ01000057.1 GCA_009695535.1 Methyloglobulus sp. | reverse complement strand
ACCAAAACGGCGTGTTACTGCAACCAATCTTTCAATCAGGAAATGAGCGCGTTCGCTGCCTTCTATCTCCAGAACCGATTGCAGTGCTTCAATCCATTCTTTAGTTTCTGCCGGATCGACATCTTCCTGGCCGGTAATATCTGACACTAGACTGTTACTCATGTTTGTTCCTGTTGGGGTGGGGCGTGCATAGCTCATAGTAATGTTGGGCGATATGCAGTTGCTAGGGGTTTAAAAACTGACTGGTTTTGTGTAGGAGCCAAAGCTAGGTGATCCTGAGTGCGTTGATTATCCGTAATATTATATACAAAACTGGATTAGGGAATGTACCCATTTCGGTAAATAGGGTGTTAACTGGTCTTGTCGAGGCAGTCATAGAATAGAAAAAATTAGCATTATCAGATAAATAGATGAAATGTTGCGCGATGAGTGCGGGTTTATAGGACGTATTGTTTAGATTTATATCCAGCCTGTTCTTTAACTAATTTGGGCACTAGATAGCCGGGCAGGGTGTTTTGCACTTGTTCGATCAATAGTTTGGCCGCACACTCGGAAACCTCAAAATGCCCAGTTCCGTTGGCTTTATCTAATAAATGCAGATAGTAGGGGATGATGCCATTAGTAAAAAGGTGCTCGCTTAGTTCACATAAGATTGCCGCGTTGTCATTAACACCTTTTAGCAAAACGGATTGATTTAATAAAATTATGCCGTTATTTTTTAATAGCTTACATACTGTTATAACTCGTTCATTGATTTCGTTTGCGTGGTTAGCATGGACAACCAGGATTAATTGCTTGCTACAATTTGCCAAGATATTGGTGAATCCATCTGTCACTCGTGCTGGCAAAACGATAGGTAAACGGCTATGAATCCTGATCCGCTTGATATGCTCTATCGCTTCCAATTGCTCAATAAGGTTTCCTAACCGTGCATCGCTTAACAGCAGGGGATCACCGCCACTTAAGATGACCTCGTTAATTGTTAGGTCGGATTTTATGTAGTCGATTGCGCCGCTTTCCTGTTGTTTGCTGAGTTGCAAGTCGTTGTAAGGGAAATTTCGACGAAAACAATAGCGGCAATTAATGGCACAACTGCCTGTATTTATTAACAAAACGCGTCCGTGGTATTTATGTAATATGCCAGGCTGCACGACGGATTGAATGTCCCCAACTGGATCATTGCTAAATCCTGGGTACTCAATCAGTTCGTCTTCAATAGGCAATACTTGCCGTAGCAAAGGGTCGTTTGGATTGCCTTTTTCCATGCTGGCGGCAAAGCTCAATGGAACACGCAGAGCGAAATGTTTGCGGGCGGTCGGTGAAATGGGTAAATCACCAGGAGATAGCTTCAGATATCCGCATAAATCTTCAATGGTAGTGAAGGCTTCGGAAAGTTGTTGTTGCCAGTTTTTGGCGAAATGCTGCGCTTCTGATTGGCTAACTGGCATCTGTATGTATTTAGGTTTCTATTGAGGTCAGCGTCTATTATATAATGCCGCCATTTAGATTATTGATTCGATTCGAGGATAGAATGGCTGTTTATAGTACGAGTGAGTTTAAAGCCGGATTAAAGGTTATGTTGGACAATGATCCGTGTGCAATTATTGAAAATGAGTTTGTCAAACCGGGCAAAGGGCAGGCGTTTAGCCGAGTCAAAATCAGGAATCTCAAAACCGGACGTGTAATCGAACGCACTTTTAAGTCGGGCGAATCGCTAGAAGGCGCTGATGTTATGGATGTCGATATGCAATATCTGTACGGCGATGGCGAATATCGCCATTTCATGAAGCCCGATACCTTTGAGCAGTACCAAGCGGATGAGAAAATTGTCGGCGACGCGGCAAAGTGGCTTAAAGATCAGGATTCCTGCACGGTTACGCTCTGGAATGATGCGCCGCTGGCGGTTACTCCCGCCAATTTTGTTGAATTGACAATTGTCGAAACTGACCCCGGCGTGCGCGGCGATACCTCTGGTGGCGGTGGTAAACCAGCCAAGCTGGATACTGGCGCGGTGGTGCGGGTGCCTTTGTTTGTGCAGATTGGTGAGGTTATTAAGGTCGATACGCGTACCGGTGAATATATCTCGCGGGTTAAATAAAAACGATATCAGTAAGGTTTGATATTGGAAGGGTCAGGGATGGATTGGCAGCCGTCCTGCTCCATAGAATTACTGCAATTACGAGCGCAAACGCTACAGAAAATACGTCAATTTTTTGCGGAAAGGGCTGTTTTAGAGGTGGAAACGCCGTTATTGTGCAGTGCAATCGGCACCGACCCAAACCTGGATTTTTTTACCACAAACTATCAACTGCCACCAAAACAACAAACGCTGTTTTTGCAGACTTCACCCGAATTTGCTATGAAACGTCTGCTGGCTACAGGTAGTGGGTCTATTTACCAGATCTGCAAGGCGTTTAGGAATGGTGAAACAGGGCGCTTTCATAATCCTGAATTTACTTTGCTGGAGTGGTATCGCGTTGGCTTTAACTTGTCGCAATTGATGGACGAAGCGGATGAATTGATTGCCTTATTGTTTGCTAGAAGCTCTCTGCAAACAACGCAAAGAGTGAGTTACCAAAACCTGTTTCAGCAAACCACGGGCTTAAATGCGTTGGTGTTTTCTTATCAGGATTACGCTGATTATGCCCGCAGCAGCGGTCTTATTGATGCAATAGCAATCTGTAAACACGACCATGTACTTTGGTTGGATTTTATTTTCAGCCATCAAATACAGCCGCATTTGGGGCAAAATGCGTTGTGTATGGTGCATGGCTATCCTGCTTGTATGTCTTCATTGGCAAGGAACAATCAAGATAATCCCGCAATTACTGGCCGTGTTGAGCTATTTATTAACGGGGTTGAGCTGGGAAATGGCTATTATGAACTCAGTGATGCAAAAGAACAGAAACGGCGTTTTGATAAAGAAGTTGCAGTCAGAAAAGTCTTGCAAAGACCAGATGTAGTCAAAGATGAACGCTTATTGGCAGCATTAGAAGCTGGTTTGCCAGACTGTTCCGGCATAGCCATAGGATTAGATAGGTTGTTGATGTTATTATCGAACAGCGCAACAATCGACGAAGTGTTAGCTTTTTCCATAAGCAGGGCTTAAGCTGATTGAACATTATACTGTATTATAATCACCTGGTTTTTGTAGTAGGCGCAATGACGCTTCTTTAGGTTTAAATGAAATTACACATACTTACCCGTTTTTTGCTGATCTGCCTGCTACTTGTTTCCCAGTCGGTCAAAAGCGAAGAAGAATTCATCGTTAGCGACATTCAAGTCAAGGGATTACAGCGCATTTCTGAAGGAACAGTATTTAACTATCTTCCCATTAATGTTGGCGAGCGGTTTTCTCTGGGCAATGTTGGTTCTGCTATTAAGGCGTTATTCAAAACCGGATTCTTTAAAGATGTCACCTTGGAACGGGAAGGCTCAGCGTTGATTGTTAACGTGGTAGAGCGTCCATCCATCGCAAAAATCATCTTTGAAGGCAATAAAGACATCAATAAAGAGGACTTGACGAAAGCGTTAGATAAAATTGGTTTGTCTGAAGGTAAGATATTTGACAAACAAGTGCTGGACAAAGTCGAGCTGGAATTAAAGCGTCAGTATCTCAGTCACGGCAAATACAGCTTAAAAATCAAGACTGAAGTCGCCAATTTGACCCGTAATCGAGTCGGTATTCGTATCAATATTTCCGAAGGTCGAGTGACCAAAATCAAGGAAATCAATATTGTCGGCAACAAAACCTTTGATGATGCCACGTTGTTGAAAAAGCTGGAATTAAGCACATCAAATTTACTGTCTTTTTATACTAAAAACGACCAATATTCTAAGCAAAAACTGCAAGCTGACCTTGAAACCCTACGGTCTTATTATCTGGACAGGGGTTATATCAACTTTACTATTGAATCCACCCAGGTTGCGATTACACCGGACAAAAAAGACATTTATGTGACTATTAATGTCAAAGAAGGCGCTATTTACACCCTAGAAAAGGTTAAATTGACCGGAAATCTGGTGGTAAAACCCGATGAGCTTATCAAGCTGATGACGACAGGACCAGGCGAAACCTTTTCCAGAAAAAATGCCACAGAAACCTCCAAAGCCATTCAGGATCGTTTGGGCGATGACGGCTATGCGTTTGCTAACGTCAATATGGTGCCGGAAATTCACGAAGCCAATAAAACCGTGGATATGGCGTTTTTTGTTGATCCCGGTAAAAGAGCTTATGTTCGACGGATCAATTACAGCGGCAACACCAAAACCCGTGATGAAGTACTGCGCCGCGAAATGCGCCAGATGGAATCCAGTTGGGCATCCAGCTCCAAGATTGAGCGCTCAAAAACTCGGTTAGAACGGCTAGGTTACTTTGAAACGGTAACTGTAGAAACCCCTCCAGTTCCTGGCACGGCTGACCAGTTGGATGTTAATTACAAAGTCGTCGAGAAGTCTTCCGGTAACTTATCGGCGGGCGTAGGTTTCTCGCAGGTACAAGGCATCGTAATCAATGCAAACTTATCTCAAGATAACGTGTTTGGCTCAGGCAAACGGGTTAACCTTGCCTTTAATAACAGTGATTATTTGACCAGCTATCAATTCGGATTTTATAACCCTTATTTCACGACAGACGGTGTTAGTTTGGGGTATAACCTGGGTTATGCAGACCGAAATGCCGGTGCAATCAATATTGCCAATTATTCAACAACTACCGCTAATGTGGGCATGGATTTTGGTATTCCATTGAACGAGTTCGACCAGTTGCGGTTTGGTAATGATTTAAAACATACCAAGCTCAAAACGACAGGCAATTCCGCTGACGAAATTCAGAGTTTCGTGACGGAAAATGGTGATAACTATCTGACCTTAGCACCCTCACTAGGTTGGACGCACGATACGTTAAATAGGGCAATTTTCCCCAATAAAGGCGGACAACAACGGCTATCTGCCTTAGCTACCTTGCCAGGAGTCAGTGATCTGTATTACTATAAAATCAGCTATAAGCACCAGGAGTATTTCCCACTGTCTTCAGACTTTACCTTCAGGTTGCAAGCTGATATTGCTTACGGCGACGGTTATGGGGATACTGACAAATTACCCTTCTTTGAAAATTACTATGGTGGTGGTAATGGATCAGTGCGTGGTTTTAAAAACAATACGCTAGGTCCCAGAGACCATTTAACTACAAACAATACAAGCACGCTTAATCGACCCTTTGGCGGTTCCACTAAGATGGTTAGCAGTGCGGAATTATTTTTCCCTGTGCCTTTTTTACAGGATGTAAAATCGGTTCGCTTAGGGGCATTTTTTGATGCAGGACGAATTCAAAATGGTTTCGGCTTTAACAGGATGAAATATGCGGCAGGCGTATCGGGAGAATGGTTATCACCTTTTGGTGCCTTGTCTGTTAGTGCTGCAGCACCCTTAAACGCAGATAAAAGCGACGAAGACCAACCAGATCAAACAGAATTTTTTCAATTCAACTTCGGTCAAAATTTTTAATATTGCATCATTTAACAAGCTACAATTTTGTTACGAATCCTAGAATTCAATCGCTTAAGCGGATAATCTGGCAGCCTATGCAGATATTGGGTTGTGGATTAGTTTTTGGTTTAGTCATTTTATCCCCTATAATTTAACCCACGCACAATGAGACTATGCAAAAATAACCGCTTTAACGGTATTTTGAATACCACCAACTATTGCTTGTCTTGTCATAGCTACGCTGTAGAACGAATTTTTTAACTGTACGGAAATCGATACCACGATGAAAACGAAAATAGCATTATTTATAGGATTACTACTGGTTGCCAATGTCAGCTTTGCCGACTTAAAAATTGGCATTGTGAATATTCCTGCCGTCCTTGAAAAAGCACCGCAAGCTGAAAAAGCCAAAAAACGTCTGGAACAAGAATTTAAACCACGTGATAATCAGTTGGTTAGCCAACAAAAAGAAATCCAGACGATGCAAGAAAAGTTTAAGAAAGATGCTTCTGTCATGGGTGAAGCACAACGCAACAGAATGGAAACTGAGATTCAGAACAAGATGCGAGATGCTAAACGCTCGCAGCAAGAATTCAGTGAAGACTTCAATGCTCGCCGTAATGATGAATTAGGCAAGTTACAAAAACGCATCGTTGAGTCAATCCGTGCCATTGCTAAAGATCAAGAATTTGACTTGATTTTGACTGATGGTGTGATCTATTCCAGCCCACAAATGGACATAACCAGTCAGCTGCAACAAAAACTTTCAACAATGCCTGAATAATTCATAATAGCGCATTAGCTTGTAATCCCGTCTCATTGTGAAACCCTAAAACTATGTCTATTACCCTGGATATTCTAGAGATCCAAGCTTTTTTGCCACATCGATACCCATTTTTACTGATCGACAGGGTGCTTGAATGCGAGCCTGGTGTCAGGCTATTGGGGCTGAAAAATGTGACTTATAATGAACCCTATTTTCAAGGTCATTTCCCCCAGAAACCTATATTTCCTGGGGTACTGATCCTGGAAGCATTGGCGCAAGCAACAGGCTTATTGGCTTCAGAATCCTCGGATGAATTGGGCGGGATGATCTATTACCTGGTTGGTATCGATAAGGCAAAATTTAAACGGCCTGTCGTGCCTGGGGATCAGTTAATGCTGGAGGCATTGTTTGTCAGAAGCAAACGCAATATTTGGGCATTCGAATGCCGCGCTGAGGTGGACGGTGATTTTGTCGCCAGTGCAGAAATCCGTTGTGCGGCCGTAGTGCCTTGAGCTTGATACATCCAACAGCTATCATTGACAGCGGTGCTGAATTAGACAGCAATGTAGCGATAGGTCCTTACAGCGTTATCGGTGCCGAAGTCAAGATCGGTGCTGGTACGGTAATCGGTTCTCATGTTGTCATAAAAGGACCGACCTCAATTGGCAAAGAAAATCGCATTTATCAGCTCTGCTCCATCGGTGAAGACCCGCAAGATAAAAAATACGCTGCTGAGATAACTCGGCTTGAAATCGGTGACCGCAACACGATACGTGAATTTTCCTCTCTGCATCGAGGTACCAAGCAGGATCAAGGTGTCACCAAGATAGGCAGTGATAATCTATTCATGGCTTACACCCATGTCGCGCATGATTGCATGATTGGCAATCACGTCATCATGGCGAACGGCGCATCCTTAGCGGGACATGTACAACTCCATAGCCACGCGATATTGGGCGGTTTTACCTTGGTACATCAATTCACCAAGATAGGACAATACAGTTTCGCGGCGATGGGCAGTGCTATCACCCAAGACATCCCACCTTTTGTCATGGTTGGCGGCAAGCCCACCAAACCGCATGGCATCAATTCGGTCGGCATGGAGCGCAATGGCATTGCGGCGGAGGATATTCGTTTAATTCGGAAGGCTTACAAAATGATCTACAAAATGAACCTGCGCCTTGAAGATGCCATCGACCAAATGGAAGATTTAGCAGGAGACAGCAAAGAATTGTCGGCGATGGTTAATTTTCTACGCAGTGTCAGTCGAGGCATATTGCGCTAAAGCGATCAAAACTTTAGCCTTTGCTGTCCGGTAATGACTAATGATTTTTTGATTGATGCGCAATGGTCAGGCATTATCGCTGGAGTCGATGAAGCAGGTCGTGGTCCACTTGCTGGTTCCGTTGTTGCGGCTGCGGTAATTCTCGACCCTAACAACCCAATCGAAGGTTTGGCGGACTCTAAAAAACTCTCAGAAGCTCAACGCAACCGCCTTTCTGTACTTATCAAGCGGTACGCTTTAAGCTATTCAATAGCGCAAGCCAGCGTTGCTGAAATCGATGATTTGAATATCCTACAAGCCGCGCTATTGGCAATGCAACGGGCGGTAAATGGCTTATCTTTGTTGCCCGAGCTAGTTCTGGTTGATGGTAATAGACTGCCCAATCTAACTATGCCAGCCCAAGCTATCGTCAAAGGTGACAGCAAAATAAAAGCCATCAGTGCGGCATCCATCCTAGCCAAAGTCACCCGTGATGGCATGATGGTCGAGTACCACAAACAATATCCTGACTATGCTTTCCACATTCACAAAGGCTATGGCACTAAACAGCATATCGCCGAAATTGAACAGTTTGGTTGCCTAGATATTCACAGACGGACGTTTAATCCTGTGAAAACGCTTTTGGCAGAAAAATAGAAATGGGCTAATCGGGCGGTTGGGCTTATTGCTTTAATACTCATTATCAGCACAGCCGTTCCAATGGGAAATGACAGCTAAACCTACTACCTTTGTAGGGTTCGCTGGTAATGACAAGCCGTGCATCATGCCGCAACAGCACGTGTTTGACGATGGCAAGCCCTAATCCGGTGCCAGCCACCTTGTTGGCGCGGCGCACATCAATGCGGTAAAACCGTTCGGTAATCCTTGGTATTTCCGATTCGGCTATGCCTTCGCCTTCGTCTACAACGTCCAGCACTAGGCTTTCTTTAGTTTGATGCCAACGCACTTGAACCTTGGATTCTTGTGGCGAATATTTCAGCGCGTTGCCAAACAAGTTGGTAAACGCGCTACGAAGCTCCTGTTCATCTCCGACGACTTGGGCGCTGGTTTCCAGTGTTAATTCGATACGTCCGGCACTGTGAAGTAGGTTTTCGCTTTCTTTGCATATCTTGTTTAATAGCGCGGGTAAATTAACACAATGGGTTTTCTTGGGTTGTGTTTCCAAGTTAGATAATAGCAGCAAGTCATCAACCAGATATTGCATCCGCTCAGTCTGCTCGTGCATTTGCTGGAACGAATGCGTCAGTAATGGCGGTAATGGCTCGTCCAATTCCTGCAATGTTTCCAAATAGCCCTCCAACACCGTCAAAGGTGTCCTTAACTCATGGGAAACGTTAGCGACAAAATCTTTACGCATCTGCTCCATTTTCCGAAGCTGGGTTATATCTTGTGCTAACAGCAGACGCAATCCAGCGCCATAGCTGACGACTCGCACCGACAGGGTGATGTGGCTGTTGGTGGGAGAGGGCATGGTGATGGTTTCGTTGAAGTTACCGGACTTAAGGTAACGGACAAAAATGGGGAAACGGATAAGATTAGGAATCCGCTGTCCCCGATCTGACTGCTGAAGACCCAGCACATTTTTTGCGGCGGCGTTAGCCCATTCTATTTCATCTTCCTCGCCTAATACAACGGCTGCATCAGGCAGTGCATCGGTTGATTTCCTGAATTGGTCGATGATTTTGCCTAGCTTCTTTTTGCGTTTTTTTTCGCTCTTTTTTATTTGGTAAACGTGGTAATAAATATCTTCCCAAATACCGTTTGCTTTGGGGTATTCTCCTCGTCCACCCTTGCTAATCCAGCGTTCAAAGCGGCTAATCTGGATGACTTGCCAAACCAACATTCCGATTATTAGAAAGAATAATAGCGGTTTAAATAATCCGATTATGCTACCAATTAGAGCTGCGCTCATTAACAGCAAGAGCGCCCAGACAAGTTCTTTTTTCCAAGCTGCCATTTAGGTTAGTCTAGCAATGAAAACCGATAACCGAAACCACGAACCGTTTGCACCATGTCTTCTTTGCCGTAATCGCCGAGAATTTTACGTAAGCGGCGGATATGGACATCGACGGTACGTTCTTCAATATACACGCTACGCCCCCATACCTGATCGAGTAATTGGGTACGGCTAAATACCTTGTCGGGATGGGTCATAAAAAACTGCATTAAGCGAAATTCGGTAGGGCTGACATCTAACTGTTTTTCACCAATACTTAAGCGGTGTTTCTCGGTGTCAAGCGTGAGTTCGCCAAAGGTGATTTGTGATACGCCGTGTAATTTGCCGGTTCTGCGTAATATAGCACGTATTCTTGCGACCAATTCTTTCGGCGAAAAGGGTTTGGTCAAGTAATCATCCGCGCCAATCTCAAGCCCTCTAATCTTGTCCTCCTCCTCGCCCCTAGCGGTTAGTAGGATGATGGGTATTTCACGAAAAATGGGGTCTTTTTTCAAACGCCTAGCCCATTCCACGCCGCTAATACCAGGCAACATCCAATCCAGCAAGATCAAGTCAGGGAAGCTGTCTACCTGGATTTTTTGGGCGGAATCGACT
>SHZQ01000056.1 GCA_009695535.1 Methyloglobulus sp. | reverse complement strand
TGTGAAATTAGGGCAAGATCATATGTATGTTGTGATTTTTGGCTTGAAAATAGAACATATTGCCCCACCTTAGTAATAACTAACTATTACTCAGAGGTAAACCATGCGAATGGACAAATTGACCAGCAAATTTCAGTCAGCATTAGCTGATGCACAAAGCCTTGCGCTCGGTAAAGACCATCAGTTTATTGAACCCGTCCACCTGATGCTGGCTTTGCTGGATCAAGAAGGCGGTAGCATTAAGCCTTTGCTATCGCAAATCGGCATCAACACCCCTGTTTTCCGCAGCGAATTGACCAGGGAACTAGCGCGTATCGCTACGGTGGCTGGTTCTGGCGGTGATGTGCAGATCTCCAATAACTTGGGTAGATTGCTGAATTTAACCGATAAACTGGCACAAAAACGTAACGACCAGTTCATTTCCAGTGAGCTTTTTCTGTTGGCAGCACTTGAAGAAAAAGGTGTTTTGCAGGATTTGTTCAAAAAACACGGGATCACCAAGCAAAGCGTGGAGCAAGTGATAGATGCGATGCGGGGCGGTCAGGCGGTAGATAACCCTAATGCCGAAGACCAACGGCAGGCGTTAAAAAAATACACCATTGATCTTACCGAACGTGCAGAAGCCGGCAAGCTTGATCCAGTGATCGGGCGGGATGATGAGATTCGCCGTACTATTCAGGTCTTGCAACGCCGCACCAAAAATAACCCGGTGTTAATCGGCGAACCTGGCGTGGGCAAAACCGCTATTGTTGAAGGTCTCGCGCAACGCATCGTTAACGGCGAAGTACCAGAAGGCATGAAACATAAGAGAGTGCTGGCTCTGGATATGGCGGCATTGATTGCGGGTGCGAAGTTCCGTGGCGAGTTTGAAGAGCGCCTAAAAGCGGTATTGAATGACCTTGCCAAGCAGGAAGGCCAAGTTATCTTGTTTATTGATGAGCTGCATACGATGGTTGGTGCTGGTAAGGCGGAAGGCGCAATGGATGCCGGCAATATGCTAAAACCCGCCCTGGCGCGCGGGGAATTGCATTGCGTGGGTGCGACCACGTTGGATGAATACCGTAAGTATGTGGAAAAAGACGCTGCTTTGGAGCGCCGTTTCCAGAAGGTATTGGTCGATCAACCTTCTGTGGAAGATACGATAGCCATCCTGCGCGGCTTAAAGGAAAAATACGAGGTGCATCATGGCGTGGATATTACCGATCCTGCCATTGTCGCGGCCGCCACCCTATCTTACCGTTACATTGCCGACCGCCAATTGCCGGATAAGGCAATAGATTTGATCGACGAAGCGGCTAGTCGTATCCGCATGGAGATGGATTCTAAACCGGAGGAAATGGATAAGCTTTACCGTCGCTTGATCCAATTGAAAATCGAGCAGGTCGCGCTGAGAAAAGAATCCGATGCGGCATCTAAGAAGCGTCTGGTCATGCTGGAGGAAGATATTGCCGAGTTGGAAAAAGAATATTCTGACCTGGAAGAAATCTGGAAGGCTGAAAAAGCGTCCCTGCAAGGTTCGGCATTCATCAAGGAAAAGCTGGAACATGCTAGAACTGAATTGGAAGCAGCCAGTCGTGCGAATGATTTGGCGCGTATGTCAGAATTACAGTACGGGATTATTCCTGCTCTGGAAAAACAGTTACAAACTGACGTTCCTACTGAACAGAAAAAGATGACCTTGCTTCGCAATAAAGTCACCGAGGAAGAAATTGCCGAGGTCGTATCAAAATGGACAGGTATTCCAGTCAGCAAAATGCTGGAAGGTGAACGGGAAAAACTCTTGCATATGGAAGCAGCACTCAGTAAAAGGGTCGTCGGACAGGAAGAGGCGTTGAAAGCCGTCAGTAATGCTATCCGCCGCTCACGGGCTGGTTTGTCAGACCCAAACCGTCCTAATGGCTCATTCCTGTTTTTGGGGCCTACCGGTGTCGGTAAAACCGAGTTGTGCAAAACCTTGGCGGAATTCTTGTTTGATACGCCTGATGCAATGGTGCGTATCGACATGTCGGAATTCATGGAAAAGCATTCCGTCGCCCGCTTGATCGGCGCACCGCCAGGCTATGTCGGCTATGAAGAAGGCGGTTATCTGACCGAGCTGGTCAGGGGTAAACCTTATTCCATCATTCTTATGGATGAGATTGAAAAAGCGCACCCCGATGTCTTCAACATTTTGTTGCAGGTGTTGGACGATGGGCGACTGACTGACGGCCAAGGCCGCACGGTGGATTTCAGGAATACCGTCATCGCAATGACCTCAAACCTAGGTTCTGACATCATCCAGGAAATGGCTGGGGAAGAAAATTATGCAGCAATGAAATCAGCGGTGATGGAAATCGTTGGCGCGCATTTCCGTCCCGAGTTCATCAACCGGATAGATGAAGCGGTCGTGTTCCATCCCTTGGGTCGTGAGCAGATTCGGACGATTTCCAAGATCCAGATCGAACATTTGCGCAAACGCTTACAAGACCGCGAAATAGGTTTTGAAATTTCAGATGAAGCTTTGGATTTGCTGGGTGAAGCAGGTTTTGACCCCGTCTACGGCGCAAGACCCATGAAACGAGCCATCCAGCAGCAACTGGAAAACCCCTTGGCGCAGGAAATCCTTGCAGGTAATTTCCAAGCGGGCGATGTCATCAAGGTGACTGTTGAAAGCGATGTGTTGAAGTTTGTTAAAAACTAAGGCTGAACTAACCCTGGACAGAGCAAAAGTTTCTGCCTGTCTGGGGTTAGGCAGCAACTTCGGCATGGCTTGAATATTTCGATCCAACAAATGGTGACGAACTGTTGCTTCAAGCGGTACGTGCAATGAGAGCTAGTCGTCTTATTGTTAAACTAAAAAGTGGGTTTGCTAAAGGCAATATAAGTACAATAAAAGTGGCTTGTATGAAATACAAATCTAAAATCCGTACTGTTCATGCTCCACCAGGAGGTAATAATGCCCACGTATCTTTAATTGGGTTACCTGAGATAATTCTGAACTATTTGAATTGCTTGCTTCAGAAGCTTGGGCAGACTTGGTGTTAAATAAGAATACCCCTGATTAATTTCCTGTTTCTTTTTTGAATAATTTGTAACTAACATCCCCCGCTGTTTTACTTTTTAACAACTGCCAGTTTCCTGGCAACTCATCCAGAAATTTCAGTTTGTTTTCAGCTTCCACATAAATTTTGGCGTGTTGGCTTAGCCAGCCTTTATCTTCCAGCCATTGGCAGGTTTGCACAGTTAAATTCATGCCGAAAGGCGGGTCGAGGAAGACGATGTCGAAGGGTTCGGCATCGCCTGACAGGTAGCGAAATACGTCGCTTTGGACGATTTTGATTTGCGTGACTGCCAGTTTGGCGGCGTTTTCTTTTAAGGCGCGACAGGCTTCTGGGTTGTTCTCGACTTGGACGACCGCTAAGGCACCACGCGAAGCGGCTTCAAACCCCAATGCGCCGCTACCTGCGTATAAATCCAGGCAGCGGCTACCGGGAATGTCGTATTGCAGCCAGTTGAACAAAGTTTCCCGGACTCTGGCAGGGGTTGGCCTGAGTCCGGGTACATCATAAAAGTCGATCTGGCGGCTGCGCCATTCGCCGCCGATTATCCTGAGCTTATTTCGCAACGGCGGTGGCTGAGTTGCCTACGGTAACGGTTTGCAATAGCTCGGTATTCACGCGGCGTTTGAACGCATCGGTGATGGTGGCGATGGTGGTTTCTTCTACTTTTTGCCTGAATGTGTCCAGGTAATCCAGAGGCAAATCGTAAAAGCCAATCATGGCAACATAAGTGGCGAGTTTTTTGTTGGTATCAAAACGCATAGGAAAGCCGCCAGCTATGTTTTTCTTGGCTGAATCCAGTTCTGCCTGTGTTGGACCTTTGTTGATAAAGTCCTTCAAGGTGGCGTTAAGGACTTCAACCGCTTGTTTCGTTTGGTCGTTGCGGGTTTGCAGGCTGATTGTGAACGGACCCGGTTTTAACATGGGCGCAAAGGAACTGGAGGCACTGTAAGCTAAACCGCGTTTTTCGCGCACCTCGCTGAACAGCTTTGATACCAAACCGCTGCCGCCCAGAATGTGATTGCCCGCGTATAGATTGTAGTGATCGGGGTCTTTACGGTAGCTGCCAGGAAGACCGACCAGCACATGGGTTTGTGTTGAAGGAAATTCAATGTGCTGTTCGCTGGCTTGTGCTGGCATTGCTACATCGGGTAGCGGTTCTGGTTTTTGTCCAGTAGGCAAGCCAGTTAGGAGCTTTTCAGCCGCTTGTTCCGCTTGTTGTTTGGATAAATTGCCGACGATAACGACGATAGCATTGCTGGTCACATAATATTTTTTGTAGAACTGGGCGAGATCGGATGCTTTAAGATTTTTGACCGTTGCCATCACGCCAGAATCAGGGTGAGCATAGGGATGAGTGCCGTACAATTTATCGGAGAAAGCCAAGCTGGCTATTTCGGCAGGAGACTCTTCTCGTTGGTTAATTGCTGCCAAGGTACGGTTTTTTTCCCGTGAAAAATCAGCTCTTTTAAACAAGGGCTTGGTCAAGATGACGTGCATCGTCTCTAAAGCTTTGTCGAATAAAACTGGTTCTGTAAGTGTGCGCAGGGAAAGGGAAGCCGTATCGCTGGAAACACTCGCACCAAAGCTAGCACCAACGCTTTCAAAGCGTAGGGCAATTTGGTCAGCGTTCCACTGTCCCGCGCCAGTATCCAGCAAGCCTGAAGTTAGAGCGGCAAGGCCAAATTGTTGTCCATCCCGTGCGCTTCCAGCATCGAAAACAACTTGAATATCTGCCATCGGTAACGCATCCGCTTGGACGAAGTAAACGCGGCTGCCTTGCGAGGCTTGCCAATGCTCAATTTTGGCGGTGGCAAAGCAAAGCTGGCTGAAAATAAGCAAGGTAAAACCGATTAATTTAAAATTCATTATGCCCTCCTTTTTTGGCAGCGGTCGCCTTGTTGATGGCTTGTGGCTCCAGATAAGCGATATTAAGATGATCTTCTATCAGATATTTGATAGCGACTTCTTGTACTTGTGCGGCAGTTACCTGATTGACTTTAGCGACATATTCATCGGCTTTTTGCCAGCCTAAGCCCACGGTTTCTAGCATACCAAGTTGCATGGCTTGGTAAAAATTGGAATCGCGCTCATAAACTGCACTGGCCAAAACTTGCGCTTTGATGCGTTGCAGTTCTTCATCACTCACTAGGGTTTTTTGCAGTTTGGTGACTTCGGCTTTTAAGGCAGTTTCCATTTGCAGCAAGGTTTTATCTTCTGCGGGTGTAGCTTCCAGTTCAAACAAATCCGGCAATCGTGAGGTCAGTCCATAACCTGCACCAGCGGCTACTGCAATCTGCTTGCCGCGTACCAAACCTGAACTAAGACGAGCGCTACTGCCACCATCAAGTACGCCAGCCAACACTTCCAGCGCGTAGGCTTCCCATTCCTTTTCGGCAGTTTTCAATACCGGAACCTTGTAACCCATAACGATGGAAGGCAGTTTTGCGGGAACTTTCACCGTCATCCTGCGTAAGCCCAGCTGTTCTATTTCGTTTTGCGGTTTAAGGGGCTTGATGTCACTGGCTTTGAGTGCGCTAAAGTTTTTTTCTGCCAATGCAAAAACATCCTCTGCCTTGACATCACCAACGACAACTAAAGTTGCGTTATTCGGCGCATACCAGCGTTGATACCAGTCTTGCGCGTCTGCCACGGTGTAATTGGCAATATCGGCAGGCCAACCGATTACGGGATGCTTGTAAGGGCTGTTGCTGTACGCCATCGCATTGAAATGTTCCTGCATTTTGCCCTGGGGATTGTCCTCAGTCCGCATCCGGCGTTCTTCGGTAACGACCTGGAGTTCTTTTTTCAATTCTTCTGGCAATAAATGCAGGTTACGCATCCGGTCGGCTTCTAGTTCCAGGCTGACTGCTAACTTGTCGGCTGCCATCGTCTGGAAATATGCTGTGTAATCCTGGCCTGTGAAAGCGTTTTCATCACCGCCGTTCTCGGCAATAATTCGGGAAAATTCACCGGCGGGATGTTTGTCGGTGCCTTTGAACATCATGTGTTCCAGCATGTGTGAAATGCCAGTAATGCCGCCTGGCTCATAGCTGGAACCCACTTTGTACCAGACCTGAGAAACCACCACGGGCGAGCGATGGTCTTCTTTGACCAGTACCTTCAAACCATTAGCCAAGACGTGTTCAGTGGCTTTAGGTTCCGCATTCGCGGACAATATCGGCAAACACAACATTGCCATCAGTAATATTGCCTTCATAACTCCCTCGTTGTTAATAATGTTAGCGCTTCGGACTGTTTGAATAATCAATGGTTCACTGTATTCTATAGGATATTAGAGAATTTTGGATTGAATAAACGAATGCTTGGACTAGCCACTGTTGCGCCCGCGTCTTGGAAAAGCTACCTAGAGCTATGTAAGCCTAATGTTGTAGCGGAAATGCTGTTTACCGCAGTGGTCGGTATGCTGCTGGCTGTACCTGGGATGCCGCCGTTGGATAAGGTCGTTTACGGTGTCATCGGGATTGGCTTGGCGGCGGCATCGGCTGCTGCAATCAACCATCTGATTGACCAAAAAATAGACGGTATCCTCAATCCGCATCGGCCTTTACCCCAGCATTATCTGAAATCATCGGATGTCATTGCTTTTGCTTCTGTTTTTGGTGTAACTTCGATGCTGGTGCTGATATTGAAGGTCAATATGCTAACCGCTATCCTCACTTTTGTATCGTTATTCGGTTATGCCATTATTTATACGCTTTGGCTTAAACGCGCCACGCCCCAGAATATTGTTATAGGTGGCGCGTTTGGTGCAACGCCGCCGTTGCTGGGTTGGTGTGCAATTACGGGTCAAGTCCATCCCTATGCGTTGCTGCTCGTGTTAATCATATTTATTTGGACACCGCCACATTTTTGGCCGCTGGCGATTGCAAGGCAAGAAAAATATGCGTTGGTTAATATTCCCATGCTGCCCGTTACCCACGGTGCAGAATTTACCCGTTTGCAGATATTGCTTTACGCTGTTTTGTTGCTTGTTGTCACCTTATTGCCGTATTTGACAGGCATGAGTGGGCTGATTTACTTGGCTTCGGCAATCCTATTAGGCGCAGGATTCATCTATTTTGCGTTGTTGATGATGCGGAATAAAGATACCAAAACCGCCATGAGAACGTTTTGGTTCTCGATTATCTACATAACGGTATTGTTTGCCACGCTGTTAATCGACCATTATGTAAGAATTACCTTATGACCTTCTCGCACCATCTGCAAACATCCCATCCTGAACATCCTTTTGCAGAAACGATACGCATACTGGGCAAAGGCAAAAAAGGTTCAAGGTCACTTACGCAGGATGAAGCCTATCACGCCATGAAGATGATTCTTGCTGACGAAGTGTTGCCCGTGCAATTGGGTGCATTTTTAATGCTGATGCGGGTTAAGGAAGAAACACCGGAAGAATTGGCAGGTTTCGTGTTAGCAGCAAGAGAGTCTTGTAAACTTGCTGATGACAGTGCGCTGGTCGATCTGGATTGGGCTACGTATGCAGGCAAAAGACGGCATTTGCCCTGGTTTTTGCTGTCGGCTTTGTTATTGGCCGAGAATGGCATTAAAGTATTTATGCACGGCTCACCAGGGCCGTCAGCCAGTCGCGTATACACGCAACATTGTTTGACTTATCTTGGTTTGCAGATGGCGACATCGGTCGAGCAAGCCAAGACACAGCTTATCGAGCAGCATTTCAGTTATTTATCACTGGAAAAAATCTGCCTTAAGTTACATGAAATCATAGAGCTGCGTCCCGTGTTAGGTTTGCGTTCACCTGTGCATACCTTGGTAAAATTGTTAAACCCGTTTAATGCCCAGCACAGTATTCAGGGCATATTCCATCCTTCGTATCGGGCTGTACACCAACAAGCTGCAGTATTGTTGCAGCAACCTCATGCTGCTGCACTAAAAGGCGAAGGTGGTGAGACTGAACGTAATCCCGATATGGAATGTTTGGTGCAAAGCATCCACAACGGTGTATTGTGTGATGAAACTTGGCCGGCACTTTTTACGCATCGGCATGTTAGAGCTGAGAGCTTAGAGCCTGAGCAACTCGCCTTGCTTTGGCAAGATAAGATTCAAGATGAATTTGCGGAAGCAACGATCATCGGAACCACATCTATCGCATTGAAATTGCTGGGTAAAGTGGATAACCAAGAGCAAGCGCAGCAACTGGCGATGGATTTTTGGATACAGCGAGACAAACAGCGGTTTGGGTAGGTTTTTAATTGCGCCAGTTCCCGAACGGTTAACGATGTTTATTGTCTACAGCACAATGTGTTTTACAGAAATTGATTTGGACTTCGAGACTGAATAACCAAAGGAAATCATGCGTTTATTACAGATTTCCCTGATTGCACTCATTGGATTTGCTATTTCGGTTAACTACCAGGATTCGATTGCGGCTTCATCGGGAACAAAATCCAGCAAAAGCGGTACACGTCAAGGGCATAAGTCTCATGGTTGAAGCAAAGGAAAAAAAGGTGTGTCCAAAGCAGCTTCCGGCGACGTTTGGGATAGAATCCGTTACGGTTTAAAAATTCCCATTCCTGGTCCTTCGCCTTATGGTTCAGAGCAATTAGCGCAATTACCACAAAGTGCTGCGCTTAACCAGATCAATCAAACGACCACAGAAAAACTCAGCAATGGCGCAGCTAATCAGAAAACAGGGCGTTTGACCTCGGTTATTGTTCCTAAAAAAGCGAGTGAGGGTGGCCTATATCACCTGATAAATCGAGAATGCGGCAGATGTTGATGCCTCGTAAACATAGCAAGACTGAGCCAGTAGGTAGCACTGATCCCGATAGCCATTACACGGCGTTAGGTCGCTTGAAGCTAGCATCTAAAGAACCCAAAAACTCGTTGTTGAGACGAAAACTTAAGAATACTGATAACAATATTGCCCAAACAGATTCTGCTAACCAAAGCGGGCTTTTTAAATCGGCGGCGGCGCAACGCATCTGTACACGTTTGGGGTTACATCCTGAGCTGTTTAAAAATATTGATAATAAAGAATCACTTGTAACCGCTCAAGCGCAGGAAGCACGAATAGGTAAAGACGGTGCTAACACGGCATAATCTCAATTAGTCATCAAAGGATGTGTCGATTTTAATAAAAGCACGGTGATACCGTTAGTCAGGAAACGGTTTTTGTCGGCACATTATATGCAGTTGGCTGAGGAATGCCGAATCCGGCAAAATGCAGCTTATGCCAGAATTGGCAGACAGGTTAACGGCTATGGTCGGAATTATTTACAGCGCGTTGCTGAGCGTGCCAGACCATTTTTGTTTCACGTAGTCGATTCCTTGAGTAAGTACAATCTGCCAATGGATTTGGCGTTGCTGCCCATCATTGAGAGTGCTTGTCAACCTACTGCCCTGTCATCGGCTCAGGCGGCAGGAATTTGGCAGTTTATTCCAAGTACCGGTAGAGAATTCGGTCTACAGCAAACGGAAGATTACGATGCCAGACTGGATGTGGCGGCCGAAACTCATGCTGCCATACGGTTTTTATCCGGCTTGCGGGATCATTATCGGGGTGATTGGCTATTGGCATTAGCCGCATACAATGCTGGATCAGGGGCAGTGGATGCAGCGATCAGCCGCAATGTCGCGGCAGGTTTGGGGGCGACTATTGGTCGTTGGATTTACCTGCGGAAACCCAAGATTACGTACCAAGATTATTAGCACTGGCACGTATATTTGCAAATCCGAGTGCTTATGGTTTGAAATTAAGACCTATCGTCAATGAAACGTATTTTATTAAAGTGCATATCGACCATGAAACTGATATTAAGCATTTAGCAAGTAAGGATTGACGACCGGTTGCCAAGCTCGCTGATTTCAATCCAGATCAGTTTAGTTCATTGAATTCGGCCTACCTTAAAGCGACTCCCCCAGAATTCAAATCATTTAGTTTGTTGATGCCGATCAGCAATGCTAACTTACTGCACCAAAGCTTGGCTTTTATGGTGCAATCGCATAATGCTGAGGGAAAATACGCATTACACTTTTTCGAGGAGCTGGCGTTGTTTCCTGAACCTAATT
>SHZQ01000001.1 GCA_009695535.1 Methyloglobulus sp. | reverse complement strand
AAAAAGGAGAGACCCTTAGCCTCTCCTTCTTAATTATCTCGAAATGTTTACTGTTTAGCTTTGTTCGGCAGCCCCACCGATGGGTTTTTCAGGTTTAACGTCGTCCTTTTTTTCAGGGGCGACTTCAACTTCTACCCCACCACGAGGCGGCAAATCCTCCCATCCTGCAGGCGCTTTTACTGGTTTCCGCTGCATCAAGTCTTCTATTTGAAACTTGTCGATAGTCTCATATTTCATCAAAGCAGCAGCCATTGTATGAAGAATATCGGTGTTTTCTTTTAGGATTTTTACCGACCTCTCATAGTTTTTATCGATTATGCAGCGGATTTCCTCATCAATGGTATGAGAAGTTTCTTCCGCAACCGTTTTATGTTGCGTTACCGAACGACCCAGAAACACTTCGCCTTCTTCTTCACTATAAGCTAACGGACCTAAACGTTGCGATAAACCCCATTTGGTCACCATATTTCTGGCTAATTCGGTCGCACGCTCTATATCGTTGGACGCACCAGTGCTGACTTGCTCCCAACCGAATATCAATTCTTCGGCGATACGTCCTCCGTAAAGGCTTGAAATCATGCTATCCAATTTTTGCTTGCTGGCACTGTACTGATCGCGCTCAGGCAAAAACATAGTCACACCCAAAGCACGTCCTCTGGGCATTATGCTGACCTTATATACAGGATCATGCTCAGGTACCAGCTTACCGACTATGGCATGACCCGCCTCATGGTAGGCAGTCATCTTTTTTTCTTTTTCGTCCATGACCATAGAATGTCTTTCAGTTCCCATGATTAGCTTATCTTTGGCTTTTTCAAGGTCGGACATACTGACCACGCGCTTGTTGAATCGTGCGGCAAATAAAGCGGCTTCGTTAATCAAATTTGCCAGATCAGCACCAGAAAATCCAGGTGTACCTTGGGCAATATACTTAACCTCAACATCTGGCGCGGTCGGCACTTTCTTCATGTGGACATTGAGAATCTGCTCTCTGCCTTTGACATCGGGCAAACCGACCGTCACCTGACGGTCAAAACGACCAGGACGCAGTAAAGCCTTATCAAGAACATCAGGACGGTTAGTCGCCGCGATAACAATAATGCCTTCATTGCCTTCAAAGCCGTCCATTTCGACCAGCAACTGGTTTAAGGTTTGTTCGCGCTCGTCATTGCCGCCGCCTAAGCCAGCGCCGCGTTGACGACCTACTGCGTCGATTTCATCAATGAAGATGATACACGGTGCGTGTTTTTTGGCTTGCTCGAACATATCTCTGACGCGGGAAGCACCGACACCGACGAACATTTCCACAAAATCTGAGCCTGAAATGGTGAAGAATGGCACTTTTGCTTCGCCTGCAATGGCTCTGGCAAGCAAGGTTTTACCGGTACCTGGAGGTCCTATCATCAATGCGCCGCGAGGAATTTTTCCACCCAATTTTTGATATTTAGAGGGCTCTCTAAGGAAATCGACCATTTCGACGACTTCTTCTTTGGCTTCATCACAGCCAGCGACATCGGCAAAAGTGACTTTAATCTGATCCTCTTCCAACATTCTTGCTTTGCTTTTGCCAAAGCTCATCGCGCCACGACCACCAGCGCCGCCGCCTTGCATTTGCCGCATAAAGAACACCCAGACCGCTATCAACAATAGCATGGGGCCGAAAGATACCAGCAACTGCATCAGCAAAGATGGCTGTTCGGGCGGAACGGCTTTAATATCGACACCGTTAGCCAATAAATCATCAACCAAATGGGCATCTGTTGGCGCATAAGTCCTAAATGTTTGCCCAGCCAATAATTTTCCTTTGACGATATGTTCATCTATCGTCACTTCCTGTACTTGCCCAGCCTTTACCGCTGTTATAAATTGGGAGTAGGTGAGTCCGGTTAAATCGCCCTTATCGCCTTGAACGCCGAAATTGTTAAAAACGGACATCAAAACAACGGCTATAACAACCCAAAGGGTAATATTTTTCATCATGTCATTCACTATACGCCCCAGACCTGAACGGCTCGGTTAAAAACAGCTTTAATTATATCAGGGCGCGAGCATCCTGACTGTCCTGCATTACTTACTTTCATATTCCCCATAAGGTTTTTTTGATG
Source organism: Methyloglobulus sp. (assembly GCA_009695535.1). Lineage (GTDB taxonomy): Bacteria > Pseudomonadota > Gammaproteobacteria > Methylococcales > Methylomonadaceae > Methyloglobulus. The sequence goes on along the minus strand of SHZQ01000001.1, from coordinate 40,677 downwards.
TTATGGGGACGATGAAGCTTTATTTAAAGCCTTTTCCCAAAAGATAAACTTCGTTGCTTCTTGGTCGTGACGCTTTAGGTTTTCTGATGACGACTTTTTCAAAATGCTGTTGCACATCGCGATGAAAAACTTCAAAACCCTCACCTTGAAACACTTTAACCAAAAAGTCGCCGCCTTTCACTAGCACGGTTTTTGCCGTATCCAGTGCTAATTCAGCAAGATACATGGCATTTGGCTGGTCTATGCCTTTACTGCCGCTCATATTGGGAGCCATATCAGACAGCACGATATCAACGGGAGCAGCAGCAAGAACTGTCGTTAATTCATCTAAAACAGCCGCTTCACGGAAATCACCCTGAATGAAAACCACGCCTTCAATAGCTTCCATAGGCAATATGTCCAAAGCGATAAGTTTGCTCTTTTTGCCCAGCAGAGGACGAGCAAACTGCGACCATCCGCCAGGAGCCGCGCCTAAATCAATGACATTCATGCCAGGTTTAATGAATTTGTCTTTTTCCTGGATTTCCTTGAGCTTAAAAACTGCCCGTGACCGATAGCCCTGCACCTGAGCCATTTTGACATATTCGTCATCGAAATGTTCCTGCATCCAGCGACTGCTGCTTTTACTTCGGCTCATTTGTCTTTTAGTGTAAAATCGGCGGTTTATTTAAGGTTAACATCATGGATGCGGCAAGCAAGAAAAAACTAAAGGCACAAGCGCACGGCTTAAAACCCGTGATTATTGTAGGCCAGGCTGGATTGACCGATGCTGTGTTGGCAGAAACGGAAATCGCACTCAATACTCACGAACTGATTAAAGTAAAAATCCGTGCTGAACGGGATGACCGCAAGCAAATTAGCGAAAAAATATGTGTTTCAACAGGTGCTGAGTTGATCCAAAGTATCGGTCAAGTAACCGTCATATACCGACTAAACCCAAAGAAGTAGCTTTTTTCGCCCTGCGCCTTGAGTCTGTTTTAAACATACTCTATCGAAATAATCTCATAATCCACATTGCCACCTGGCGCTTTCACGGTAACAACATCTTCAACTTGTTTCCCGATTAATGCCCTGGCAATGGGTGATCCAATCGAAATACGACCTTCTTTAATACTGGCTTCATCTTCACCAACAATTTTATAGATAACCCGTTTTTCAGACTCAACACCTTCTATTTCGACCGTCGCACCGAACACAACTTTGCCATTGGCATCAACTTTGGTAATGTCAATAATTTGCGCGTTAGACAGTTTGCCTTCAATTTCACCAATACGCCCTTCGGCAAAACTTTGTTGCTCTTTGGCGGCGTGGTATTCGGCATTTTCTTTTAAATCGCCATGCGCGCGCGCGGTAGCGATAGACGCAATAATGCGTGGACGAACAACGGATTTTAATTCTTCTAATTCTGCCCGTAGCTTTTCCGCGCCTTTTACTGTCAAGGGTGCTTTATTCATTACAAATACTACTCCAATTGTGGAATTTCTTTATTTAAGTCAAACTGTTATGCAAATCCTGCAAACAATTGACATCGCCGGCATCCAGCTCACCCAAGGCATAACAGGCCGCTTTCGCACCTGCCATCGTAGTGTAATAGGTTACGCGATGTTGTAATGCTTCTCGCCGCATGGTGAATGAATCCGATATGGCTTTTTTGCCTTCGGTGGTATTGATGATGAGCTGTATTTGGTCGTTTTTAATCATGTCAACGGTATTAGGACGACCTTCATTGACTTTATAAACGACTTCACAGGGAAATCCCGCCTGCTGGAGAAATTTCGCCGTGCCGCCTGTTGCAACGATTTGGTAATTCTTGCCGACCAGCATTTTGGCAATCTCTGGGGCTTTGGCTTTATCTTTATCTCTTATGCTTATCAATACCTTACCGCTGGCATTCAAATTAATACCCGCCGCCCGTTGTGATTTCGCAAACGCCTCACCAAAGGTTTTCCCTATGCCCATGACTTCGCCAGTTGATTTCATTTCTGGGCCTAATAACGGATCAACGCCAGGAAATTTAACAAACGGGAATACAGCTTCTTTGACGGAATAGTAATCAGGGATGCGCTCTTTAGTGATACCTTGTTGCATCAAGGTCTTGCCGACCATGCACCGAGCGGCTATTTTCGCAAGCGGATAACCCGTCGCTTTCGACACAAACGGCGTGGTACGTGAAGCTCTAGGATTCACTTCCAGCACATATATATCCTGTCCTTGAATGGCAAACTGGACATTCATCAATCCTCGTACACCCAATGCCTCCGCCATTCTGCCGACTTGCTCACGCACTTGATCTTGAAGATCCTGCGCTAGTTCGTAGGGCGGCAATGAACAAGCAGAATCGCCCGAATGCACACCTGCTTGCTCGATATGTTCCATCACACCGCCAATCAGCACCCGTTCACCGTCATAAATCGCATCGACATCCATCTCGACGGCATCATCAAGAAAGCGATCCAGCAACACGGGCGAATCGTTCGACACGCTCACCGCTTCTTTCATGTAGCGTTGTAAGCCTTCTTCATTGACGACAATTTCCATCGCCCGACCGCCTAAAACATAAGATGGGCGCACAACCAGAGGATAACCCAGCTCTTTCGCCGCATTTATCGCTTGCTCAACCGAACGCGCCGTGGCATTGGGTGGTTGTTTCAAGCCCAATCTTTCCAGCAATTTCTGAAAGCGTTCACGGTCTTCCGCTAAGTCGATTGAATCTGGTGACGTGCCGATAATCGGTACACCCGCCGCTTCTAATGCCCTAGCCAGTTTTAAAGGCGTTTGACCGCCGTATTGCACGATCACGCCTTTTGGTTTTTCCAGATGCACGATTTCCAGCACATCTTCCAAGGTTAAAGATTCAAAATACAAGCGGTCTGAGGTATCAAAATCAGTCGATACGGTTTCTGGATTGCAATTAATCATGATGGTTTCATAGCCATCTTCGCGCAATGCTAATGCGGCATGGACGCAGCAATAATCAAATTCTATGCCTTGCCCTATGCGGTTTGGCCCACCACCGAGAATAATAATTTTTTCCTTATCAGTAACCCGCGCTTCGCATTCTTCTTCGTAAGTGGAATACAGGTAAGCCGTGTCGGAAGAAAATTCTGCCGCACAGGAATCAATCCGCTTATAAACTGGCCGGATATTTTGCTTATGCCGCACATTGCGGACTTCAGATTCAGACGTATCCAGCAATTTTGCCAAACGTATATCGGAAAAGCCTTTGCGCTTAAGATTGTACAGCTCACCTTTTTTCAGGGTCGATAAGGTTTTGGTCGCCAGTGATTGCTCGGTAATAACCAAATCCTGCACTTGCGCCAGAAACCAGGGATCGATTTTGCTGGCATTATGGACTTCATCCAAAGTCATGCCGCCACGAAAACCATCTGCCACATAGCGTAATCGATCTGGCCCAGGATGACGTAGTTCGCGTTGGATTTTGTCGTGGGCATCCTCAGCTTGTAAGTCAACAATCTCATCCAGACCGCTAATACCGATCTCCAATCCGCGCAAGGCTTTTTGCAAAGACTCCTGAAAAGTACGGCCAATCGCCATCACCTCGCCAACCGACTTCATTTGCGTCGTCAAGCGGTCATCGGCTTGCGGGAATTTCTCGAAGGTAAAGCGCGGTATTTTGGTCACCACGTAATCAATTGATGGCTCAAACGAGGCCGGTGTTACGCCGCCAGTAATCTCATTTTTCAACTCATCTAGCGTATAACCAACCGCCAGCTTTGCTGCCACTTTAGCAATAGGAAAGCCTGTCGCTTTTGATGCCAATGCGGACGAGCGCGATACTCTCGGATTCATTTCGATAACTATCATGCGTCCATCGACTGGATTGATAGCCACTTGGACGTTAGAACCACCAGTATCCACACCAATCTCGCGCAACACGGCAACAGAGACATTACGGAGGATTTGGTATTCCTTATCAGTCAAGGTTTGCGCGGGGGCGACTGTAATCGAATCTCCAGTGTGTACACCCATCGGGTCAAAATTTTCAATCGAACAAACGATGATGCAATTATCTTTGGAATCACGCACCACTTCCATTTCGAATTCTTTCCATCCCAACACGGATTCTTCAATCAACAATTCGTTAGTCGGCGACAGATACAAGCCGCGCTCGCAGATTTCAAGAAACTCTTCCTTGTTATAAGCAATACCGCCGCCACTGCCGCCCATCGTAAACGAGGGGCGTATAACGGTCGGGTAACCGACTTCTAGCTGTGCGGCAAGTGCTTCTTCAATGGTATGGGCGGTCTTGGACTTGGCGACTTCAAAACCGATTTTCCGCATGGCTTGATTGAACAGATCACGGTCTTCAGCCTTGTTGATTGCCTCTTTGGTCGCGCCGATCATTTCCACGTTATATTTCGCCAACACCCCGTGAGCATCAAGGTCTAGCGCACAATTCAACGCCGTTTGTCCGCCCATCGTAGGCAATATGGCATCGGGACGCTCTTTCTCGATAATTTTTTCTACGGTTTGCCAGTCGATAGGCTCGATGTAAATCCTGTCCGCCATATCTGGATCGGTCATGATCGTGGCAGGGTTGGAATTCACCAGGATGACGCGATAGCCTTCTTCCCGTAACGCTTTGCAAGCCTGAGTGCCGGAATAGTCAAACTCGCAGGCTTGACCAATCACAATCGGCCCTGCGCCCAATAACAATATCGATTTTATGTCGGTTCTTTTTGGCATTTTATCTACTGCTAAACTGATTAGTGTTTGCTGACTTGATTGATCATGTCGATGAACTTATCGAACAAACCCCCCACATCGTGTGGCCCCGGACTGGCTTCGGGATGACCTTGAAAACTGAATGCTTTACAGTCAGTACGGCGAATGCCTTGTAAGCTACCATCGAATAGCGAATGATGCGTGGCTTCTACATTATCGGGAAGACTGGCTGCATTGACGGCAAAACCGTGGTTTTGACTACTAATCAACACGCGTCCTGTTGCCTTATGTTGCACTGGATGATTCGCGCCATGATGACCGAACTTCATCTTCTCGGTTTTTGCACCACTTGCCAATGCCAGCAATTGATGGCCTAAGCAAATACCAAACACCGGAATATTTGTTTTCAATATCGACTTGATAGCCTCTACCGCATACGTGCAAGGCTCAGGATCACCAGGCCCATTGGACAAAAACACGCCATCGGGATTCATTGCCAATACTGCATCTGCAGTGGTCGTTGCAGGTACAACCGTCACTCGGCAACCTCGATTGACCAATAACCTTAATATATTACGTTTGATACCGAAATCGTAAGCAACCACATGCTTTGATAAATTTTCACCTTGAGTATGGCCTAAGTGCAAATCCCAGATATTCTCTGTCCATTCGTAGGGCTTATCGGTAGTGACCACTTTTGCCAAATCCATTCCCTTCAAGCCAGGAAAACCCTCAATCATAAGCTTGGCTTTTTCAACATCAACCGTTTCACCTGCCGCAATACATCCGCGTTGTGCGCCTTTATCGCGCAACAAACGAGTCAGTTTGCGGGTATCAATGTCGGCAATAGCAACTACTTGATTATCTAGCAAATACTGTTGCAGGGTCTTTTCATTGCGCCAGTTACTCGCCAGCAAAGGCAAGTCCCTGATGACCAAGCCGCTGGCGAACACTTTTGCCGACTCGTCATCTTCGCTGGTCGTGCCAACATTGCCGATATGTGGATACGTTAACGTTACAATTTGCTGGGCGTAGGAAGAATCACTGAGAATTTCCTGATAACCCGTCATCGCCGTATTAAACACGACTTCGCCGACGGAATAGCCGTCAGCACCGATGCCAACGCCATTAAATACCGTTCCATCCTCCAAAACCAAAACTGCGGACTTAGCCAAACACGTCACCTTAAATGTGCAAAACGGGATGAAACCTGACGACTGCATCCCGTTATAAAAAACTTAAATCGATGCGATTTTACGGGATTTTGGTATTTTGGTCATTAACAATTTAAGGAATCGCTTATCAAGATAACACTACATCACGCCCATAATCTTATAAACACCCTTGGTATTTAACTGAATGGTAATGGATTTATCGCTGGTGTTTTCCCAGAACCAACCGTGTATGCCTTCAAACGGGGTCATTAACGAGCCACTGGACTTGCTATCTGTGGCAGTAACATAGCTTTTGAAATAGCCATTCTTGGCACCTTTAGGTTCGCCGTGAAAATCGAAATAAACCGGCTTACCATCGGTTTTCCATGAATAATCCAGCGCGTAATCCCGCTCCATGTAAAACTTATACTCAAGCCCTTTTTGGGGTGGAATGACAATCGACACAGTATCATTGCGCTCTACTGCTACATCAGTTTGTAGGGAGTCAGTAGCTGATGCTTGGTTGGCGTTACTTTCTATCGCCTTATCTCCAGCCTTTGCTAGCGTTACTTCTGGACAGTTTCTGGCTGTCTGAGATGATTGCTCTGCAAGCACGTTAAGCCCAAACTTCTTGCCTAATCCAGTTGGATCGATGCCATATTCAGCGGGAAGTACGGCTGTAAACAGAATAAGCAACGCTAACAATACCGCCAATAAGCTGGCGTTAATCAGCGATTTTGTTGATTGTACGGGGATATTTTCTGGATTCATGGCGTTAACTGTACACAATATAACCGGTTAGCTGGTAACCAAATAAAATCAATCCACCCGTCATCAACAAGGTATTGGTGATGGTAGCAAAACTGTAAAAACTGAGCTGTCTGCGCCAATATCCCAGAGCAATCAAAATGAAAAACAGGGCGACAAACTGCCCGACTTCCACGCCGACATTAAAAGCCAGCAGGTTTTTCCATAAGCTGGCTTTAGGTAAGGCAAAATCCTGTAGCTTGGTTGCCAAACCAAAACCGTGAAATAATCCAAAAATAGCAACCGCAATCTTATTATTCGGCTGAAAACCCAGAATTTTCCTGAAACCACCCAGATTATCAAACGCTTTGTAGACAATAGACAAGCCAATAATGGCATCAACAAGATAAGAATTGACATGAACTCCTTGTAGCACGCCAAACAATAAGGTCAAACTGTGTCCCAAGGTAAACAGGCTGACATAAATAAGTACATCGCGTACCCTAAACAAAAAGAAGATAACGCCAACCATAAACAACAGGTGATCGTACCCGGTCAGCATATGCTTCGCACCGATGTAAAGGAATGGACCAATCGCAACACCTTGATTAACTGATAGAAAATTCTGTGTGTTGGCATCAACGCCATGAGCGTAGAGCTTGGGTGTTATTGTCAGCAGTAACAATAAACACAAAATGTTGAATAGTGTTTGTTTTTTAACTCGCATAGGTAGCATGAACGGTAACTTAAGAAATCTCTGCATAATCCCGCGATAAGCTCAGAATTTCCATAACATCAAATGAAACTTTCTGATTCTATACGGCACTAAATGATACCGCTTTTATACTAAACTTTCTTGAGGTCTATCGCTGTAGCATTTCCAAAAGTGATATTCTTTAGCAACAACTATCTGGATTGATTATATTAAGACTACTGTTGGTTTTTATAAGCTTTTCCGCATTTGCCGCACCTCGATTAACTTATCCGCCAGGTGGGTTTCAAGACAATTTTTGGCAGCAGGTTCAGAATCAGCACGTACTAACCCAGCAACAACTTCAATCACAAGATCAATATCGCAGGCAACTGCTGTTACAGGATCAGCAAAGTCAGTTAGAGTACCTGCAACGAAATTCAATCATGCGTCAGCATTCTGACCTACTTAAAATCTATAGCTCAGTAAAGTGCAACCTCAATGGGTAAAACAAAAACATAAAAAGTAAGGTTATTATGTGCTGATGTACAGCATATCTAGGGAAAATCTGAATAAGTTGATTCCATTCATGGTTCGACAAGCTCACCACGAACGGAATCAGCATCTTACCGTTCGTCCTGAGCTTGTCGAAGGACTTATTCAGAGTTTCCAAAGCTAAATACGACCACTTCTGCAAGGGTTTTTATCGTCGTCCAGTAAATAAGCTTTTCGCATTGCGTCATACGGGCCTTACTTTTGTGCCGTAAAAATACAGTACGCCGTCAAATTCTGGGTGAATAAATAGTGTTGTGCGACACCCACCCAATAGTTTGCTGTTTGCCCTTCGGTACGAAGACCTAACCACTCACTGAGCTTTTGAATCGGATGCAAGCGTTTTGCTACCTTGAGCATGTAATTGATAGAATCCATGGTTTGCGGGGTGAGATCACGCATCGAAACGTCATGAAAGCCATTTTGTTCCAACATGCCGCTGAATTCATCCTTAATACACAAATTGGGAACTGCCCAACCGTTCAGACAAGTGATTATTTCTTTCCATTCTGCTTTATTGAATTCGCGTCGCGTAAAAAAGCCATCACACACCACGATACGACCGCCTTTACGTAAAACTCGGTAAGCTTCTTTCAAGAAATCGCCTTTGTTAACCGCGTAGCAGGAGCTTTCCAAGGCCCAAACAACATCAAATGATTCGTCTTCAAATGGCATTTGGCAAAAATCCGCAACTTCAAAATCCACCAATTCTCCAACACCTTGGCGTTTGGCATGTTGCCCGCCATAGATAGCCTGTTGGTTGCTCACAGTAAGACCAGTAGCCCGATTACCGTAGTTTTTCGCCATCCAGATAGAGCTACCACCCACACCACAACCTGCATCTAGCACCCTATCATCTGGCTTAATGCCAGCAGCCTGATAAAGCACTTGGTTTTTGTTTAGCAGTGCTTCGTGGTGTTGATACGGCGTTTCTTTGTCCCAATAACCGTAATGAAACGCCAAATTATCCCTATTGCACCATGTGAGCAGATAATCCCAGTAACATTGGTCATAATAATGCGCGGTGTCTTTACGTAATGCTGCGCTGGATATTTCAGCATCAACTGGGAGAACTCGATTGTCTTGATTGGATATTAAGGTGTGCATGTGTTCGGTGTATTAGCCGTAATGAATAGCAAAGCCCAGCATTATACCAGCCAATTTACCTACACAAAGCTGTACCGTAGCTGTGTTGATGAAGTGAAACAAGTATTCCGCGACTTAACAGCTTCGATACAGCCCAGTAGAGTGCGATTTACGCACCAAAATCATCGGAGTTTGAAGCAACATTACCAAATCTGACCGATACGCAAATTGTCGTTTTATGGTTTATTAAATGTAATCTACTCGGTTATTGAAAGGAGGAAAAGCCTACGACAAGCCCAACACATCCTGCATATCATACAGCCCAGTTGACTTATCCCCCAACCAAGCCGCCGCTCGAACCGCACCATTGGCAAAGGTCATACGGCTCGATGCTTTGTGGGTTATTTCCACACGCTCACCTTCGTCGGCAAACATCACGGTATGCTCGCCGACAATATCGCCAGCACGGATGGTGGAAAAACCGATGGTTTTGCGGTCACGTTCGCCTGTTATGCCTTCCCTGCCGTAGACGGCACAATCTTTTAAATCTCGGTTTAAAGTTTTAGCGATAACTTCACCCATGCGTAACGCCGTTCCAGATGGCGCATCGACTTTGTGGCGGTGGTGAGCTTCAATGATTTCGATGTCGGTGTAATCACCCATGACTTTGGCAGCCATTTCCAGCAATTTGAGCGACAAGTTAACGCCGACGCTCATATTGGGAGCGATCATGATCGCTGTTGCTTTCGCTGCTTCGGCTATTTTGGTTTTTTGGGCATCGTTAAACCCAGTCGTGCCGATCACCATTTTCTTTCCGGCTTGTCGGCAGTGTTCCAGGTAGCTCATGGAAACATCCGGTCGGGTGAAGTCAATCAACACATCAAATTGGTCGCTGACCGCTGCAAGGTTATCAGTGACTTTAACTCCGGCAGTACCCACTCCGGCTATGTCTCCGGCATCTTTGCCCATCACGGGACTGTCTGCGCGGTCAATCGCAACGGTTAAAGTGAGGGCTGGCGATTGGGTAACGGCTTGTATTAAGGTCAAGCCCATGCGCCCAGACGCACCGACTATGGCAACTCGCATCATGGCTTATCCTGTTAATTTATCGAAAAAACTTTTTACGCCGTCTGTCCAGGAATGTTCCTGTGGGCTGTGTTGTTTGCCGCCTCCAGTCAATGAGGTATTAAGTTGTTCAATCAAGGCTTTTTGTTCCTTGGTCAAATGCACGGGTACTTCTATGTTGACTTTGCAGATCAAATCGCCAACTGCACCGCCCCGCACAGGCTTAACACCTTTGCCGCGTAAGCGAAACAACTTGCCTGTTTGGGTTTCTGATGGCACTTTTAACATCACTTTGCCTTGCAAAGTCGGTACGGAGATTTCATCGCCCAAACAGGCAGCGCCAAAACTGATCGGGACTTCACAATACAAGTTTGCGCCATCACGCGTGAAAATTGCATGGTCTTTGACGTGAATCTGTACATATAAGTCGCCAGCCGGAGCACCACGCTCACCTGCTTCACCTTCACCAGCCAGACGGATACGGTCTCCGGTATCGACACCTGCGGGGATTTTTGCCGACAGTGTTTTGGTTTCTTGCGCACGACCTTCACCACGACATACGCCACAGGGATCTTTAATCTGTTTTCCAGAACCACGACAAGTTGGGCAGGTTTGCTGAACGGAAAAAAAGCCTTGCTGCATCCGCACTTGACCATGCCCATGACAGGTTGAGCAGATAACGGGTCTTGAGCCTTTTTTAGCGCCCGTGCTATCGCATTCCTTACAGGCTACCAGGACGGGTACGCGAAGTTTGGATTCCGTTCCGCCGACGGCTTCTTCAAGGCTCAGCTCCAGGTTATAACGGACGTCAGAACCCCGTTGCGGGCCGCTACGTTGCCTTCCGCCACCGCCGAAAATATCGCCAAAGACATCCCCAAACACGTCGCTAAAACTTTCGCCGGTAAAGCCCCCGCGTCCGCCGCCACCCATCGAGCCATCGACACCGGCATGACCGAATTGGTCATAAGCCGAGCGTTTTTGAGCATCAGATAGCACTTCGTAGGCTTCTTTTATTTGCTTGAATTTGACTTCCGCTGCTTCCGGATTGTCTTTATTTCTATCGGGATGGAACTTCATCGCCATGCTGCGGTAGCTTTTTTTGATCTCCGCATCGCTGGCGTTGCGCTCAACACCCAGTAGTTTGTAATAATCTTCTTTTGCCATAACGTAAATAACCGCCAACGTGGACGGTTCCTGGTTTCCTTGACGGTTTCCTAAAACAAGTGCGACACTGATTGGGTAAGTGCTGCCGATTTAGGCCATTTTATCAATTTGCATATTGTAGCCGTTGAATACTTTCAAAAACATATGCAGCTAATAAGCATAGGCCACCTTTCTCAACACCCATCTTTCTTTTTTCATCTCATTGGTTGAAATAGAACCAACTGCACTTTGATTTACAACTATGTTTGTTACATTGTTAAACACAAATTGATTAGTTTCGCCGTGTCGCTCACTCCTAAATACCTTCCTAATTTATTTATCGCTCCCACGCTCTGCTTTGCGTGGGAGCGATAACTTTCAGCTTATTTTTTATCGTCTTCTTTGACTTCCTCAAACTCGGCATCGACTACGCCATCATCCGCTTTTTTTGAAGATGAACTGCCAGAATCATCGCCTTCACCAGCCGATTTTTGGGCATACACCCGCTCTGCCAGTTTGCCGGAAACCTCAGCCAAGCTATTGGTCTTCGCTTCAATCGCGTCTTTATCATCACCTTTGACTGCTTCTTTTAAGGCTTCAATTGCTGATTCAATTGCTGATTTTTCATCCGCCGCAATTTGGTCACTCAAATCTTTCAAAGATTTTTCGGTGGCATGTATCATGCCATCTGCTTGATTGCGCGCAGAAATCAGATCTTTTAACTTGCGGTCTTCATCAGCATGTATTTCCGCATCCTTAATCATGCGCTGAACTTCATCATCTGACAATCCGCTGGATGCCTTGATTATGATAGATTGCTTCTTGCCCGTCGCCTTGTCTTTTGCCGATACGTTCAATATACCATTCGCGTCAATATCAAAAGAGACTTCGACTTGCGGAATCCCGCGTGGCGCTGGTGGTATGTCAGCCAAATCAAAACGTCCCAACGATTTATTGGCTGAGGAAATTTCGCGCTCACCCTGCAAAACGTGGATAGTCACTGCCGTTTGGTTGTTTTCTGCGGTAGAAAACACTTGCGATGCATTGGTTGGAATCGTGGTGTTTTTCTCGATGAGTTTGGTCATCACGCCGCCCATCGTCTCAATACCGAGCGACAAGGGGATAACATCCAGTAACAACACATCTTTCACGTCACCCGCCAATACACCTGCCTGAATGGCTGCGCCCAAGGCAACCGCTTCGTCTGGATTGACATCCTTACGTGGCTCTTTGCCGAAAATGTTTTTGACCATTTCCTGCACTTTCGGCATACGGGTTTGACCGCCGACCAAAATCACGTCATGAATATCCGATATGGACAAGCCCGAATCCTTAATAGCCATCTCGCAAGGGCCTTTAGTGCGGAGGATTAGCTCCTCGACCAACGATTCCAGTTTGGCACGGGTCAATTTAACATTAAGATGCTTAGGGCCTGAGGCATCAGCGGTAATATAAGGCAAATTGACATCGGTTTGCTGGCTGGACGACAACTCAATTTTGGCTTTTTCCGCTGCTTCTTTTAAGCGCTGCAAAGCTAATGGATCGTTGTGCAAGTCAACGCCAGTATCTTTTTTGAATTCGTTGGCAAGATATTCGATGACACGCGAGTCAAAATCTTCTCCGCCCAAAAAGGTATCGCCATTGGTTGATAACACTTCAAACTGATGTTCGCCATCAATCTCGGCAATTTCGATGATGGAAACGTCGAACGTACCACCACCTAAGTCATAAACTGCAATTTTGGTGTCGCCTTTGGGCTTATCCATACCGAACGCCAAAGCAGAAGCAGTAGGCTCGTTGATAATCCGTTTGACTTCTAAGCCAGCAATACGACCTGCATCTTTGGTTGCTTGGCGTTGGGAGTCGTTAAAGTAAGCAGGGACGGTAATGACCGCCTCGGTAACTTCTTCACCCAAATACGCTTCGGCATCCTTCTTTAATTTCATCAGAATTCTGGCTGAAATTTCCGGTGCTGCCATTTTTTTGCCGTTAACTTCGACCCAGGCATCGCCGTTGCCTGCTTCTACGATGTTGTAAGGCACCATTTTGATGTCTTTTTGCACGGCATCATCTTTAAAGCGGCGACCGATCAATCGTTTGATTGCAAATAAAGTGTTCTTGGGGTTAGTGACGGATTGTCGTTTGGCTGATTGCCCAACCAACACTTCATCATCACTACTAAAAGCGACGATGGAAGGCGTGGTACGCGCACCTTCGCTGTTTTCGATGACTTTCGCCACGCCATTTTCCAACACCGCAACACACGAGTTGGTGGTACCTAAATCTATGCCAATAATTTTAGCCATTGAATGCTCCAGACTTGAATTTGTTAAGTAAAGTAAATGTTAAAACCGATATGAGGGCTGTTTTAGCTTATTCAAGCCTGTTCGTTATCTTCTAACGTTTTATTTGCCGATTTTTCTGGTGCTTTTGCCACGACTACCATTGCAGGACGTAATAAGCGTCCATTTAGTGTGTAGCCTTTTTGGAATACATTTACTACTGTATTCGGTGTTGCACCTTCCACTTCTTGCATTAAAACTGCCTGGTGCTGCTCGGCATTGAAAGATTCACCCACTGGATTTACCGTCATGACGTTGAATTTTGCAAAAACGGTTTCAAATTGCTTGATAGTCAATTCACTGCCTTCACGGAATTTTTTGACCTCTTTACTTTCGCCGATTGCCGCCTGTAAACCTAACTCAAGGCTATCTAATACTGACAATAATTCTTTGGCAAAGCTATTGAGCGCGTATTTGTGGGTATCTTCCAGGTCTTTTTGGGTGCGTTTTCTCAGATTTTCCATTTCCGCCATCGTCCTGACGGCTTTATCCCAATTTTCCTGGGCTTTTTGCTCGGCCTCAGCCAGTTCTTGCTGCAATTCTGCGATGAGTGTTTCTTGCGATGGCGGCTCATTCAGTAAGAGTTCTTCTTCTGCCAAACCTTCATCGGATAAGACTTCAGCTAAGATTTCCTCGTTTTCTTTAGTTTCAAGTGGTGTTTCTGCTTGCTCCTGGTCGGTACTCATTTTTTTGATGCCTTAAATGAAAAATAATAGTCCTATGATGATGGGGTCGCAGTTTTTGGATTCAAGGCTGCACCCAACAATTTTGCGGTAATATCGACAAATGGGATGATTTTTTCGTACGCCATGCGGGTAGGGCCGATGACACCTAATACACCAACCACTTCGTCGCTAATGGAATAAGAAGATGTCACCAAGCTGCACTGATCAAATGCTTGATAACCAGACTCTTCACCGATAAATATCTGCACACCTTCGGCTTTCATACAGTGATCTAGCAAATGCAGCACGGATTGCTTTTGGCTGAATGCTTCAAACAGTTTTTTCAGGTTATCCCTGCCAGCCAACTCTGAAAAACCCATTAGGTTAGTCTCGCCAGCGAGGACATAATCTTCTTTTTTATCAGTTGTTTCCAAAGCTAACTGGGCAATTTTTATGGCATCCATCATGCCTTTGTTCATGCGTTGTTGGTCTTCCTTTAGTTCTTTTAACACCGCTTCGCGCACCGCTTGCAAGCTGCGGCCCGCATAGATTGAGTTGATAAAATTTGCGGCCTGTTGCAACTCAGAAGCAGAAAATTTCTTATCGGTCTGGATGATTTTATTATGGACTTCTTGCTCGTTCGTAACAAAAATGACCAGCACACGAGTATTGGATAAAGGCAAAAACTCGATATGGCGTAGATAGACGGTCTCCCGCCTGGGTAAGGTGACGATACCTGCCATTTGGGTTAATTCGGCGAGCAACCTAGAGGCCGCCCCAATTATGTCACTGTTATCTTCCTTGGCAGACAAACCTTCGTGCAAGCGAAATAAGTCTTTTGATTCCAACGGCTTGAAAGTTAATAAGGTGTCTACAAAAATGCGATAACCGCTGACGGTAGGAATCCGTCCAGCCGATGTGTGCGGAGAATGCACCAGCCCCATGTCTTCTAAGTCAGCCATGACATTGCGGATGGTTGCAGGACTCAGATTTAATTCTGAACCTTTGGATAACACCCGCGAACCCACGGGCTGACCATCGCTGATGTAGCGTTCCACCAGTGTTTTCAATAATTGCAGGGATCGTTCGTTTAAAATATGAGTGTGTGCCATCTACTACGCCAAAATAACTAGCACTCTTCCTTTGCGAGTGCTAAATATAGAAATTAACAGTACCGTCTTAGCTTGTCAATGTCTACGGTAGTGGCACTGCAAAACACGGGGTGTGTGCGCCAGAAAAACCATCTAACAATAGATCATATAGCCAGCGATAACCCTTGTTTGAGCTGTTATTAAGCGTATAGTTAAGCCAGATTTCTGTAGGAGGATGTGATGAACACAGACCAGATAACACCATTAATCCGGCGTTATATGCCCAAAAAGCCGTTGGATTTTGTACTTTACGGCGGGTTCGCCTTGGCTATTATTATATTAAGCAACTTGTATTTCAGCGTTAATCCAGATGACAGCAATTGGAATGAGTTCAAAGAGCAAAATCATTGCGTGTTACGTAAAACGGAATACGGCGTACAACGCTCAAGCTGGGTGTGTGATGATGGTAAGACGTATTTTCGTTGGATGCAGCAACGCTAACTTACGTAACCTTGTGCATTGATGGGTAAGGTAAACAAAAAAGACGGCTTCGTGTTACCGAAAACCGTCTTTGTAAGCTGTTAGCGCTAAAGCATTACTTGGTCGTCAATTTACCGCTAAGTTGTGCTGACCAAACACCGCAAAAAGTACCCACAACAATAGAAATGGAAATCACCAATAAAGGATTGCTCATAGAAAAGCCCAGCAACACATCTTTATTTAATTTATCAGGAGTTTGTAACAAATAGGCGAAGGTTGAAGAATAACCCAAAACACTGCAAGGAATCGTCGCAAGCTGGGGAATATTAGCAGCCAAACACATCACCACGACAACAGCACACACGGTAAATGCCGCCATAAACGGGAAGCCTAACATGGTTGTTGGTGAAATTTCAGTCAACATAATCGCTGTTGCCCACGCCATGAACACACCAAAAATACCGCAGGTAATGTTATTGACAACCGCTTCCTGGTTAGCGCCCAGCAAGAAATAAGCCGCCCAAGCGATAGTTGCCGCCCAAATAAAGAAGATGCCAGCGGCAGGACCTACGGCTAAAAATGTTGCCACACCAGCGATACCGCCAATGCTTAAAGAAAGTGCTGTTAGTTTATCCACGCGAATTCTCCGAAACTCACCTCATTATAATTGTTGAGCCAGGTACACACTGAGGTGCTTCCATGTTACCTGACGATTAGATCACGAGCACCGTTTAACCCGTAGCATGGGGGAATATAGCAGATATTATCCTGGAGTTAAATATACTGATTGCTGCGAGCATAAATCAGGTAAAGGTGAAGCAGCTTAGTTCTCAATATTTCGGATAAAAAGTCTTATTTTTTGATGAAAAATCCGGTGCTTTCAGATTTAGCGTAAACCTCTTAGCTTTGGAATAATTTATGAGATGTCTTCTTTAATGACCGGGATAGAGATTAGATTGATAAATGTTGTTCTTTATGCGGCTACTGGAGCTGAAGCGGAGCAACCCAGCAACAACATTAACAATAACTTCATCAAACGTCGTTTATAGTGACTTAAATTC
Organism: Methyloglobulus sp.; assembly: GCA_009695535.1. Classification (GTDB taxonomy): domain Bacteria; phylum Pseudomonadota; class Gammaproteobacteria; order Methylococcales; family Methylomonadaceae; genus Methyloglobulus. Next base: position 23,914 of record SHZQ01000001.1, on the reverse strand, counting down.
ATTGTTTTTTACTATATCCAAAGAAGCTAGAAGCCCATTTCTCTCAGGAAGATGACTAGAATTATGATTATTACTGTTTGATTTTAGTGGGTATTTGTAAATCTATTGGCTTTATTTTGATAGCCGTTCCAAATGTTGCTTGGTCACTTTGCATCAGTAACATTGCTTTAGAATAGGAGCTATTTGAATTGTTTGCGATTTTTTATAATCTTGATTTTAGCCGTATTTTTTTTGCAATCCATAATCAACTAAAACCATGATCTCAATCATCCAACGCGTTACTTGCGCTAAAGTTACCGTCAATCACCGCATTATAGGTGAAATTAATACTGGAATACTGGCCTTAGTTGCTGTTGAAAAGGATGATACCAACAAAACTGCGGAACGCTTGCTGGAACGAATTCTCAATTACCGCATTTTTTCCGATGAGAATGACCGCATGAATTTGAGTTTGAGGGATATTCAAGGCGATTTACTGTTAGTTCCGCAATTTACCTTGGCTGCCAACACAGAAAAAGGCAATCGTCCTAGCTTTGCTTCTGCTGCCACCCCTGAACAGGGCTTACAGTTATTTAGCCATTTGCAAATACTAGCCCATGCAGCCTACCCTCATGTTGAATTTGGGGAGTTTGGTGCTGATATGCAGGTTTCGCTGGTTAATAATGGTCCGGTTACGTTTACCTTGAGAGCATGAGCGTATAAATTTTCAGGGCTGACTAAATAGGTCAACTACTCGTTGCGAAAACTCCATCACATTCAATCCGTCATCTTATTAAATTCTTGATAAATCTTATTTGTCAAGAGTACTATTAAACAGCTTTTCTAATCCTATTCTGATAGCTTTACTCTAGTGTGGTAGCAGTTGCTTAATCCAACATTTGAGGAGTAGCAAGTGAATAACTTAAGTAGTAATTACCCTAGGGTTTCAAAGCTTATCGCCTTAGGGCTAATCATCTCCATGCTGGCCGGGTGTGCAAGCAATAGACCGCGAGTTTGTGACGGTAATTGTCCAGGTGGCGGTCTAAGCACACCGGAACAAGTTGGCATCGGCATTGGCGCAGCCGTTGGAGCAGCTCTCATCGGTTACCTGTTCACGAAGCCTTCTCCGAAGATGCAAATAACCCTAAAGACGCACAATGGGATGCCAACGACCCTATCGTCCCAGAACATTTCAACTTCAGTGACCTGAAAATAGCGGGCTATATACAAGGCGGATGGCCTGTAGCAATTGATTACCAGCTAAGTCGCCCAGGTTTCGCAATGGTTAGGGTGCAAATTAATAATAGAAAGTCTTGTAATTATCAGCTAGACATCACGACCACTAGCCGTCAACTAAAGATTTTTAAACTCCCCGAGACACTTGGCGACAAACCTGTCCGGGCAATAATCGAAATACATGCGACCAGTAACAGCGGCGGCATTACAACACTAATACCTACCAAAATTTTTGGGTTTGTCTGCGGCACTAAAGCAGTCGGCTCAATAGGAATTGACCAAATTAATTTCGGCCCCGACAGCATCAACGTAAAACTAGGTGAATTGGCGCACCATTTCTATTTTTCCCACAAATCATTTAACAAAGTGCAGGAAGAATTCCGTAACATAGAAAACCGTAATGGCACAATTTCGATCGGGGCATTGCTTACAAAAACGTGTACGACCCATTTCGTTCGATTGATGAAACTTCAGGGCAATGGATAGGCAAAGATGACCCCGCCTTCACTTGGGATGACAAAACAGCACAAAAACGACCTTCGATAGGGATTCATCAATTACAGGTTCGCGCCTGGTATACCAACAACGACAAAGACTGGGTGGTGGCTTTCTCACCTGGACAGGTAGAGGTCAAGGAATAATCGCTGTATTTTTTATAGGATTGCCATACCCCCTAGCAAAAAGAATCAACCCAAATGGTCAGCAACTGAAATAATTAATCAGCTAAAAATAACCCGTGGCTAAAAAAATTCGTACTGCCCTTACTGCTAGCTTGGACTTACTATCTCCTAATGCTTGTACCTGTATCCCAGAGGCTGGAGAATTGCCCAACATGCCCCCCTTAAAACAGCAATCAACCAAAAATTATGGCTTGGCAGCATTATTAGTGGCAGGGATAACGAAACACTTTTTGAGTATATTGGCAACCCCAACCAATCCATACAAGTCCATTTCGATAAGGCTAGGCTGGATGATAATACGGCCAACCTGCTGAAGCACTTTCTTCCAGATACACCAACCAGTACCCAACCTATCAACTTTAATACGATACAAAACAAAGACAGCAAAACATTTATCAAGATTACTCTTAGAAAACCAACGGTTATGCCAAATGCGCTTTACTTATCTCCTGACTTAATCCCCAATAAAACCCAGCCAGACTTCAAATTAATGGCTGCCGGCTTGGCTATTGCAATTGAAATCGCCCAAGTAAAAACCACAGAAAACAATGACTCAGACGATAAAAATAGCTTAGTGATCGGAAATTGGCATTATAAGCTGGCAGGAATTCCAGTTACGATAATTCCAGAGAACAATACCAACATAGTTTTCCGATTTTCTCTGACAGAATGGAATCCCGAAAAACCGTTCGAACCTTTTTATATCAACAACGAGAACAGCGGCGTAATCACCGCTCAAGCTGTTGGTACGATTGCAACTGTTGATAAGCAACAGTCAATTGAGGATCTACTGTGCGCCACCCCAAAAAGCGAAAAGATACTCTGGTTGGGTAGCAGAAGTTTTGGGAAAGGAGCTTGTCCAAAAGTAGAAAAAAGTACCGCATTGAAACTGACAGTATTTTCTATTGGTAAAGAAACTGTTCAAATTTCAGCGACAGGTCATGCTTGGGTAAAAATAAATGGAGAATTAACCAGAGACCTATATACTTATTTAAAACATATACTTGAAAAAATTAAACAGCTATCTAACTGGTAATCGCTTGCTAGTTATTTTGACAAATCACCTAACTCTTACAGACGCTGGGCAATACCTGCCCAAAATCTTCACCGCGTACGGCACACGAATGGCGACATTCCTAACGGAATCATCGTATCTAACACGATGTTGAGTTAAAATAGCCACAACTAACTCAACCTAAGAAATATAGCCATGCAAATCATACTCGCTAACCCTCGTGGATTCTGTGCCGGTGTTGACCGCGCCATTGATATTGTCGATCAGGCGCTGGAAACCTTTGGCGCACCCATTTATGTCCGGCATGAAGTGGTGCATAACCGTACCGTAGTTGACGGCTTGAAAGAAAAAGGGGCTATTTTTATTGAAGATATTTCCGATGTGCCGGTGGGTTCTTACCTAATATTCAGCGCTCACGGCGTATCCAAGCAAGTGCAAAAAGAAGCTGTGGAACGCAAACTGACTGTTTTTGATGCCACCTGCCCTCTCGTTACCAAAGTACATATACAAGTCGCTAAACATGCCAAATCTAACCGAGAAGTAATCTTGATCGGTCATGCAGGGCATCCAGAAGTCGAAGGTACGATGGGGCAATACGACAAATGCTCAACAAGTGGTGGTATTTATCTCGTTGAAACACCGGCTGATGTCGCCAGTTTGCAGGTCAATAACCCCGATAATCTGGCTTATGTCACCCAAACCACGTTATCAATGACTGACACCAAAGCGATGGTTGACGCACTGAGAAAGCGCTTTACCTCTATCCAAGATCAAAAAAAGGATGACATTTGCTATGCCACTCAAAACCGCCAAGATGCAGTTTATGATCTCTCCAAAACGGCAGATACCATCCTGGTTGTCGGCTCACCCAATAGCTCTAATTCCAACCGTTTGCGGGAAATAGCCGAACAACTCGGCAAACCCGCTTACCTGATCGACACCGCCAAAGATATGCAAAAAGACTGGTTTGCCAGCAGCAAAGTGGTCGGCGTGACAGCGGGTGCATCTGCACCCGAAGTATTGGTGCAAGAAGTGATTGATCAATTGAAAGAATGGGGCGGACAAACTACCGTCGAACTCAAAGGCATTGAGGAAAAAGTCGTATTCTCCCTACCCAGAGGATTGAAAAAAACGGCTTGATTGGATGTCAGCAGAAGTTGATGCAGTCCGTCTCGATAAATGGCTATGGGCTGCCCGATTTTATAAAACCCGAAAACTGGCAACAGATGCCATAAATGGGGGTAAAGTCCATGTTAATGGGCAGCGAGCGAAACCGGGTAAAGAAATCAAAGTCGGTGTCGAAGTCACTATCAACAAAAGTGGTTATAGCTGGCATATAACCACTGCCGCCACCACAGGACAACGGCGTTCTGCCAAGGACGCCGCTCTGCTCTATCAAGAAACCCCAGAAAGCCTCGCCCTGCGACAACAAAAAATCCAGTTAGAACGAGATAATAAAACACTGTTCAACTTTACCGGAATCGACCACAAACCCAACAAAAAAGAACGCCGCTTGATACATCGTTTTAAACAGGATTAACTTTACATAAGCTGTCCTTTTTTGTGCATTTAACCATCATAAATGGTCAATATTAAGCCACTAATTATCTAAATGTTGCGAATCACCGAGCTCAAACTCCCTCTAAACCATCCAGATGATGCGATCAAATCCGCAATTCTGGCACGTCTGGGTATAACCGAAGCAGATCTCATCAGCTATAAAATATTCCGCCGCTCTCATGATGCCCGTAAAAAGAATGACATCCACCTTATCTATACCATTGATATAGAAGCAACTAATGAGGACAGCATATTATTGTGTTTAAAAGACGACCTAAAAATATCCTTAACACCCAATACGTCTTATCGCTTTGTAACCCAAGCCCCCAAAAATCTTAAGCTACGCCCTATCGTCATCGGTACTGGGCCATGCGGTTTATTTGCGGGGTTAATCCTGGCACAAATGGGGTTTCGCCCGATCATCCTGGAGCGCGGCACAGAAGTACGGGAACGTACTAGAGATACCTTCGGTCTGTGGCGAAAACGGCAATTCAACCCCGAATCCAATGTGCAATTTGGTGAAGGCGGTGCAGGTACGTTTTCCGACGGCAAACTTTACACGCAAATCAAAGACCCCAACCATTATGGACGTAAGGTATTGACCGAATTCGTCAAAGCGGGTGCGCCTGCTGAAATCCTGTATGTCAGCAAACCCCATATCGGTACTTATAAGCTGGTTACAGTGGTCGAACAAATGCGGGCGACGATTGAATCTCTGGGCGGAGAAATTCGCTTTCAAAGCCGTGTAGATAATATCGAGATTGAAAACAATCAAGTCCGTGGCGTTACGCTTACTAATGGGGAAACAATTGTTAGCGCTCATGTCGTGCTTGCGGTCGGCCATAGCGCACGAGATACCTTCAAAATGCTTTATGAATCGGGCGTGTACATTGAAGCCAAGCCATTTTCGGTAGGTTTTCGCATTGAACACCCACAATCATTAATAAATACATGCCGTTACGGCAATAATACAGGTAATCCAATATTAGGCGCAGCCGAATATAAACTGGTGCATCACTGCAAGAATGGTCGTTCTGTGTACAGTTTTTGTATGTGTCCAGGCGGCACGGTGGTGGCTGCAACATCCGAGGCAGAACATGTGGTCACTAACGGCATGAGCCAGTATTCCCGCAATGAACGCAATGCCAATAGCGGCATTGTTGTGGGCATAACGCCGGAGGATTATCCTGAACATCCACTAGCAGGTATCGACTACCAACGCCGCCTAGAAGCCCATGCTTACGTTTTGGGAGGCAAAACTTACTCGGCTCCAGGGCAATTAGTCGGTGATTTTCTGGCGAATACTCCCTCAACATCATTTGGTAAAGTGCTGCCTTCGTATTTGCCTGATGTGCATCTATGCAATCTGGATTCAGCTCTACCTGATTATGCTATCGATGCCATTCGTGAAGCTATCCCTGCATTCGACAAAAAAATACCAGGCTTTGCCATGCCTGATGCCGTGTTGACGGGCGTGGAAACCCGCACCTCATCACCTATCCGCATCAAACGTAATGAACATTACCAAAGCATCAACACAAAAGGACTTTATCCGGCGGGAGAAGGCGCGGGTTATGCAGGGGGGATTTTATCGGCTGCGGCAGATGGCATCAAAGTAGCCGAGGCTTTAGCACTTAATATGGTTGAAAATAAGTAGCTTACTTAATCGGAAAGTTTCAATTCTGGTAATAAACACCCTTTCCAACTAAAATGGGCAACCTAAACATTTTCTAAGTATTTCTGGCTAATCACTCCCTAGATTCCACGACAAACATTCAATGACCGATTACACACTCACCCACCTCAAACAGCTAGAAGCCGAAAGCATCCACATCATCCGCGAAGTCGCCGCCGAATTTGAAAAGCCTGTGATGCTGTATTCGATAGGCAAAGATTCTGCCGTCATGTTGCACCTGACCATGAAAGCATTCCACCCCGGTGTGCCGCCATTTCCAATGATGCACATTGATACCACTTGGAAATTCAAGGAAATGATTGAATTCCGTAACAACATGGCTAAAACCTTAGACTTGGATTTACTGGTTTATATCAATCAGAACGGTGTCGATCAAGGCATGGGGCCATTTACGCATGGCAGTAAAAAACACACTGATGTCATGAAAACACAGGCCCTCAGGCAAGCCCTCAACAAATACCAGTTTGATGCGGCTTTCGGCGGAGCAAGGCGCGACGAGGAAAAATCCCGCGCCAAAGAGCGCGTGTATTCGTTCCGTGACAAAAACCATACCTGGGACCCCAAAAACCAGCGACCTGAATTGTGGAATATCTACAACGGTACAGTTGATAAAGGCGAAAGTATCAGGGTATTTCCTATTTCCAATTGGACTGAGCTGGACGTCTGGCAATACATTCATCTGGAAAATATTCCCATCGTACCCTTATATTTCGCCAAAGAACGTCCAGTAGTTGAAAAAGACGGTATGTTGATTATGGTTGATGATGAGCGTATGCCCATTGGTCCTGATGATAAAGTCGAAATGAAAATGGTGCGTTTTCGCACCTTGGGCTGTTATCCATTGACTGGCGCAGTGGAATCTACAGCAACCACCTTACCTGAAATTATCCAGGAAATGTTGTTGACCACCACGTCAGAAAGGCAGGGTAGATTAATTGACCACGACCAAGCGGGTTCGATGGAGCAGAAAAAACGTGAGGGATACTTCTAATGTCACATCAGTCAGAGTTAATCGCCACCGACATTGACGCTTATTTAGCCCAACACGAATGCAAGGAAATGCTGCGCTTTTTGACTTGCGGCAATGTTGATGACGGCAAAAGCACGTTAATAGGCCGTTTACTGCACGATTCCAAGATGATTTATGAAGACCAGTTAGCGGCGGTACAAGCTGACAGCGTCAAGTCCGGCACGACCGGCGCAGGTAAAATCGACTTGGCTCTGCTGGTTGACGGCTTGCAAGCAGAACGGGAGCAAGGCATAACCATTGATGTCGCCTACCGTTATTTTTCAACCTCCACCCGCAAGTTCATCATCGCTGACACCCCAGGCCACGAACAATACACGCGCAATATGGCAACTGGCGCATCCACTTGCGACCTCGCCATCATCTTGATTGATGCCCGTTACGGTGTGCAAACGCAGACCAAACGTCATAGCTTTATTGTGTCCCTACTTGGTATCCAGCATGTTATCGTCGCCGTCAACAAAATGGATTTGATGGATTACAGCGAATCAGTATTCAACAAAATAAAACAGGATTATCTCAGCTTCACCAGCACGCTGGATTTGCACGATATTAACTTTATCCCGATGTCCGCATTGGATGGCGATAACGTCGTCAATCCTAGCGAAAACATGCCTTGGTTTACCGGCTTACCTTTAATGGAGGCATTGAACAGCGTAAAAATCGCCAACGACCATAACTTTGCTGATGCGCGATTCCCTGTGCAATACGTCAACCGCCCTAACCTTGATTTCCGTGGCTTCTGCGGCACGGTAGCATCAGGCGTGTTCCATAAAGGCGATGTCGTTACCGCACTGCCCTCAGGTAAAAGTAGCAAAATAAAGTCAATAGTCACCTACGACGGCGATCTTCCAGAAGCGTTTCCACCTATGGCGGTCACTTTTACGCTCGAAGATGAAATTGATGTCAGCCGTGGTGACATGCTGGTAGGCAAATACCAGAAAGAGCCGATTGTTTCTGATAAATTCAAAGCCAGTATCGTCTGGATGACCGAAAAACCGCTCACCCCAGGCCGTCAGTACGCTATCAAGCTAGCAACGCGTAGCGTGTACGGCTCCATCTCCCTGATTCATCACCGAATTGATGTCAACACACTGGAACATCATGATGCTAATGAACTTAAGCTCAATGAAATCGGCTCCTGCACCGTTTCCGTCACTGCCCCCGTGGTTTTTGACCCCTACAAAAACAGCAAATGGACAGGATCTTTCATCATTATCGACCGCCTGACTAATGGCACGGTCGGCGCAGGCATGATTACCGGCATCACCGACGATGAGAACTTAAAACCTGTCAGCGCAGCCGACCGCGCCGCTCGTTTCAGTCAAACCGCATCTGCAATTGCCTTAACTGGCACAAATTCTAAAGCGTTAGCTTATCAACTAGAAAGAAAATTGTTTGATAACGGCCACGCTGCGACTGTATTGGAAACACCTGACGCAGCTTTAATTGCAGCCATCAAAAACGCTGGCTTGCTCTGCCTTTGTTTGGAAAATAGCGCGCTGACAGAGATGAGTTTTGATACCAATAAGCAGTCAATTGATGATATTTATGCTGTTCTGAAAGCTAAAGCAGTTATTCATTAAAATATCCTAGTTATTGATTCGGTCTTTTAATGTTTGAACCGTTCGTGCTGAGCTTGTCGAAGCACATAAACCTTTTGACAGGCTCAAGGCGAATGGTAGTTAAAACTTCATAGAACCGAATCTATAGCACAAAAGACTAACTATTTCAATATGTTATAGTCTAATATTAGGAGAGTCTTTTAGTTTCTTGCGTTTATAGCATGACAAGACTCTCCTGAATAGCTATGGATTGCCGCGAACAAAATCAACGCGACCTGCTCATAGTGGTCTTGTCAAAAGGCTTAGAGTTTCTTTACATTTCAACTTTGGCTTCTTCCAAACGCTCTTCTGCTTCCATCCAGTCTGTTTCGGCGACATCCAGTGCTTTATCCACTTCCACCTTACGCGCCAGTAATTTTTTTAGCTTATCTTTTTCAGAATCTGTATAAATTTCTGGATCAGCCAATTCAGCTTCCAAACGCCGCTGTTCGTTATGGTACTTTTCAACTGCTTGCTCGGCTTTTTTCAGGGCATCCAGTAGAGGTTTCTGTTTTTGCCTGAATTCTGCGTCTTGTTTTCGTTGGTCTTTGCGGGAAACTACTGGATTCGTAATGTCATCAGCAGAATTATATTCCGCTTTTTTGCGTTCTGCCAGCCAAAGACGGTAATCGTCAAGATCACCATCAAACGATTGCACCTTGCCCTCGCCAACCAGTAAAAACTGGTCGGTGACTGTCCGCAGCAAGTGCCGATCATGTGAAACTAGAATGATCGCGCCTTGATAATCCTGCAATGCCACACTTAAGGCATGGCGCATTTCCAAATCTAAGTGATTGGTTGGCTCATCAAGTAACAACAAATTTGGATTTTTATAAACCAGCATCGCCAGCACCAAACGGGCTTTTTCACCACCGGAAAACGGCTTAACGGCTTCTGTTACCTTATCTCCTCGAAAATCAAACCCGCCTAAGAAGTTACGTAGGTCTTTTTCGGTGGCTTTTTGATCGAGTCGTTGCAAATGCCGTAACGGGCTTTCATCTAAGCGCAATTGTTCCAGTTGATGCTGGGCAAAATAGCCGATATTCAATGCCTCAGCTTCAAGCCGAGTTCCCGATATTGGCTGCATATCACCAGCCAGCACTTTAATCAGGCTGGATTTACCCGCGCCATTGGGGCCTAATAAGCCGATCCGATCACCTGGAGATATGGATAAACTTGCGCCCTGGATGACTTTTGTTTGCCCATAGCCTATGTCAACTTTATCCAGTTGCAACAACGGATTTTGCATTCGTCCAGGCTTAGGAAAGCTAAAATCAAACGGCGAATCGACATGCGCCATCGCGATGACTTCCATGCGTTCCAGTGCTTTGATACGGCTTTGCGCTTGCCTTGCTTTGGTTGCCTGGGCTTTAAAGCGGTCAACAAAGCTTTGGATGTGGGCAATTTCCCGTTGCTGCTTTAGGTAGGCGGATTGTTGCTGCGCCAATTTTTCTGCGCGCATTTTTTCAAATGCGGAATAATTGCCGGTGTAGATGTCTATTTTATTTTGCTCGATGTGGACGATATGAGTAGCGATGGTATCCAGAAAATCGCGGTCATGCGAGATTAACAATAGCGTGCCGTCGTACTTACACAGCCAGTCTTGCAGCCAGATCACGGCATCCAAATCAAGATGGTTAGTTGGCTCATCTAACAACAGTATATCGGAACGGCACATCAACGCCTGTGCGAGATTAAGCCGCATCCGCCAACCGCCGGAAAATGAACTCACGGGATTGATTTCCTGCTCGGATTTGAAACCCAAGCCATTCATCAATCGCGCCGCTTTCGCTTGCGCGGTATAACCACCGATGTTTTCGAGTGCGACATGGAGTTCTGCCTGTTTTAAGCCGTCATGGCTGGTTTCTGCAACCGCTAATTGTTGTTGCAAACGTCTTAATTCTCGGTCGCCATCCATGATGTAATCAATGGCGGAACTCGATACGGCGGGTGTTTCCTGAGCGACATGGGCAATTTCAAGTCCTGGGGGCAGGGAAAAATCGCCTTCGTCGAGATGCAATTCGTTTTTAATCAACGCAAACAAACTGGATTTACCCGCGCCATTCGCCCCGGTAAAACCAACTTTCTGCCCTTTATGGATGGTAAATGAAGCATTAGCAAATAACACCCGCGCACCACGGCGCAGGGCGATGTTTTTAAAATTTAGCATTTAAGTTTAAGGTAAAAGATTCAAGGCGAAAAACCAATACAAGCTGGATAGGGTTTTTAAATCAGCAAAGTAGTCCGTATGAAGTGGAGCGAAATACGGGCTATATCGGAGGCACAAAATACCAGATTCCGCTACGCTCCATCCAGGGGCTGCTCGCTGAATCGAAGTTGTGAGTTAGAGGTTTTCTGTTTTTTCGTTTATAGCATACATTGGAAGCATAGACACTGGTAGGGGCATGCGTGCACAAGTGGACTGGCAATATTCTCTCCAGTAAGGCCATACCTGATGAGACACATTGATCCTACCGAACTCTAAAATTGCATCTTGTGGTAATTCCTCGTCACATTTAATAACATACTCTGAAATGAATTCCGCCACTATTTCAGATGCTAATAGCTTGTTTAATTCCTCTTCATTTCCCTGGTCACTTTTTAATTCATCAGGAATTGGGCCTTTTAAATAACGCATGTGGGCTTCAGTTCGATAAACTAAAATTCTATGCTTATCCCCGCTAACATTTTGAATTTCTTTGAAATAATAAGAGTTGGTGGCAATATTGAATTGCCCTTCAAGGGGTTGGCTAGGAATTAAGGGATCAAAACCGTTATGAAAATATGCGTTCGTTGAATGCAGATAGATCATCTGCATAGAAAGATTATCTATAGCCTTTTTTAAAGCCTCCCTATTCATGCCGCTTTTTTATTAGGTTAACGACACTCTATATCATTGATAGGCTTATTTATAGGCAGAAATGTGGGGTTTGTGGTTGTTACCGCATTGCCCCACAATGTTTCTACATGTCCATATCCATTGCTTGAAAACTCTTTCATATCCTCTTGGCGTGGCGTCCTTTTTAATGTTTCAGAGCCGATTTTTGAAACATCTAAAATACCGCTGCTGAATTTTTCAAAAGAAACTTTTACTGTCAAATCAAAAGCCTTAGCGAGTTTACGTAAGGTCTTGACAGTTCAAGCATCTAATCTACATCTTCCAGCGCACAAACACGCTCTTGCTCCATGCCTGCAGCCTCAGCAAGTTGTTTTTGTGTCCAAACGCGCTGTTCCCGCAACACTTTTATTTGAGCTGCAATAGCCATATTGGAAAATTCTTCCATATAAGCATGCGCATAGCCCTTATCGTCGAATTCTGTGACCAATGTTTTAACTAATTCTTTCATGGCTACACCTCCTGCTAGGATTTTCAATGATTATTTGCTTTCTGATGTTAGCTTTTTCATCTGCTTTTTCAGGGACAAATTGAGAGCCCCGCTCTTTTGCACCGATTAGTAACGTAAATTCTTTTTCATCAATAGACCCTTTACACAACATTGGTCTGAGCTGAACTTTGCCTTTAACCCTAAGTTTTAGAATGCCTGGCGCGGGAGTCCCAGTAAGCACTTGTGGAAATAAATCAGAACCTGGTTTCGCAAGCATATCGAGTTTCGCATTGAGCTTTGCACGTTCACGCTTTTCTAGTCCTAATGCCCACTCTTTAATGTCGTTTTTGCCATTTGCATCAGTGTAATCAAATAGGATAAACATACTATAATAAAATTATTATAGCGCTATAAGGGGAATGAAGTATTCTTTGCTTTTGACTCTACCCGTGCATCTCAATCATCTTCTCAACCTGCTTGGCAAAAGCTTTCAAATCGCCTTTTTTCAAGGTTTCTTCAGGGATAACCAAGGCGGTGCTTAAGTCGAGGTAGATGTATACATGCCCTTTTGCGTGATCCACCCTGACTAACTCAGACCATGCCATTTTGTTTTTGCCACTGGGCGATTTTTCATACAGAAAATTAGGGTTTGCAGGGTCGATAGTCAGCGTATACGTACCGAACATGCTCTTTTTTTCTTTGTGGGTGTAGGATTTAAGTACCTGCCGACCCACATTCAGCAAGATGATTCTGGGGGAAAACAGCGCCCAAAGTACGGCTACTAGCATGATATATAAGGCTGCTTTTAAATCGCCGTAGTAGTAATAGTAGAACGTGCCTATCAGCATCATGATGCCAGGCACTATCCAGCGGTTTTTTTTGATCTGGTTGCGGTATTCCTCGGTTTGCTTAAAACGCATTTCGTTAAAATGGTTTAAATCGTCTTCTCTGAACTCGTATTCTATTTCAAGCATGGTATTTATGTGGGTGAAAGGTTAAGGAATGTGGCAATGCGAACCTATAAATTAGTGCATCTTAATTTTTGCATGGGCGCTACGCCGGAACAAATTCGACAGCGTTAACAATGCGGTGCGGTAATAGCCGTGTATCGCTACTTGGTGCATTTTATAGAGTGACAGATAGACAATTCGGGCAATAAATCCGCCGATAGTAACTGTTCCCATCAGGTTGCCCATCAAATTACCGACTGTGGAATATTTGCCCAATGCCACCAGCGAACCGTAATCGTGATACTTATATTTTACCAGTGCAGCGCCCGACAAACGGTTGACGATGGACTGGCACAAGGTTGTCGCTTGCTGGTGGGCAGCTTGCGCTCTGGGTGGTACATTGCCCTTATGTCCAGGCCAGGGACAAGCGGCGCAATCGCCGATAGCAAAGATATTATCGTCGTTGGTCTTTAGGGTTTCATCAACAACTAATTGGTTGATTTGATTGGTTTCCAGCCCATCCAGACGTTTCACCCAGTCCGGCGCTTTGATGCCTGCCGCCCATACTTTAAGGTCTGCTGGTATAGTTTCGCCATCCAGGGTTTTAATGCCTTTTTTGGTCACTTCGATTACACGACAACCCAGTTTCAGGTCAATCTCAAGCTTTGCTAACTGGTTTTGTGTTGCTATAGCGAGCTTGCTTGGTAAGGCTGGCAACAATTGCGGTGCAGCTTCAATAATTGTCAGCTTGACATTACTGGATTCATTCAAGCCATAAACAGCAAGTAAATCAGTCACTTCATGCAGCTCTGCGGACAATTCAACGCCTGTTGCACCGCCGCCCACAATAGCAATTGAAAGCTGCTTATTTTTTGTAGCATCTGCTCCAGCATGGTTCTTAATGTAGGATTCAACCAGTTGCTTTTGGAATTTGAACGCTTGCGAGGTGGTATCCAAAAACAGACAATGCTCCTCTACCCCTTTGATACTAAATGAATTACTGACACTACCAATTGCCATCACCAAGGTGTCGTAGCTGAATGTGCGCTTTGGAATCAGCTCTTCACCGCCTTCACTTAAGGTCGGGCTGACGTAAATTTCTTTCTTCTTGCGATTTAGCCCTTCCATTTTACCTAAGCGAAAGCGGAATTTATTGCGATACGCTTGCGCGAGATATTCGACCTGCTCAGACTCGTCCAGTGTTCCTGCGGCAACTTCATGTAGTAGCGGCTTCCATATATGCGTGGAAGTGCCGTCAAGTAGCATAACTTCCGCCAAGCCTTTTTTGCCTAGCTTTTGCCCCAAACTGGTGGCAAGCTCTAAGCCAGCCGCACCGCCGCCTACTATCACTATCTTATGTTTGTTATTATTTTCTGACAATGTACGCGCCCTCCTCTTATTTTTGGTTGAATTTTATCACTATCGACAGGGATTAGTTGATAAAATCGGGTCTGCCAAATTAAGCTGATTTCGATGCTTGCATTATTGCATCGATTCGATAATAGTTTTATGCTAAGTCCGTCAATAACATAAGAATAAGGAAGGTACATGACCAACAACACATCCGCAACTGTCGCAACGCTTTGGCGTTATCCGGTTAAATCCATGATGGGCGAAGAATTGAATGGCTCAGAAGTCAGCACCGACGGGCTTTTAGGCGACCGCGCATATGCGCTAATTGATGTTGAAACGGGCAAGGTTGTTAGTGCAAAAAACCCCAAAAAATGGCCTGATTTCTTCACATACCGTGCTACTTTCGCTACGCCACCGTCGCAAGATAGTTTGCAAGCACTTTGGATTACACTTCCCGATGGCACTGTTTTACACAGCGACCAACGCGACATCAACGAAAAATTAACCCAAGCATTAGGGCATAAAGTCGTGCTGCAAACCCAATCCCCAAAAGATGCCAAACTGGAACAATTTTGGCCGGAATACGAAGGCGAGGCCAATGAAGTTTCCAATGAAGCCGTCGCAGGTGATGCTCCGCAAGGCAGTTTCTTCGATTATGCGGCATTGCATTTGTTAACGACCAGTTCCATAGCTGCCATGCAACATCACTATCCAGAAGGTCGGTTTGAAGTCCGACGCTTTCGCCCTAATATTATGGTCGATACCTCAGGACAAGAAGGTTTCGTGGAAAATGACTGGGTAGGTAAAGTCATCAAACTCGGCGACAGCTTACGTCTGCAAGTCACTGACCCCTGTCCGCGCTGCGTCATGCCTACACTGGCGCAAGGCGACTTACCGCAAGACAATGGCATCTTCAAAAACGGCATCGCCAAAAATAAGCCTATGGTGCCATTTGCAGATAAAGAATTACCCAGCGTGGGTGTGTATGCGCGGGTGCTAACACCTGGCTGGGTTAAGCGAGGCGATGTTATTACCATTGAAGCCTGAATTTAGTGATGTCAGTTTGGTTGCCAAACAGCAGGCAACCAAACGATCTCGCTTTATTGGGTTAACGCTACTGACATCTCCGTATTTACCGTAAAAAGACGGCTCGCATCCGTATTCAAACCTTGCTATTTGTCTTGAATCACGATTAATCGTATATTACTCGGCTGTTTAAATAACCCATATCAACGAATGGATACGATTAGCATCCGTGGTGCCAGAACGCATAACCTGAAAAATATCGACCTCGACCTACCCAGGGATAAGCTCATTGTTATCACGGGCTTGTCCGGTTCAGGAAAATCGTCGCTGGCTTTCGATACCATTTATGCCGAAGGGCAACGGCGTTATGTCGAATCGCTTTCTGCTTATGCGCGGCAATTTTTGTCGCGCTTGGAAAAGCCCGATGTCGATCATATCGAAGGCTTATCGCCTGCTATTTCCATCGAGCAAAAATCCACTTCCCACAATCCACGCTCCACCGTCGGCACCATCACCGAAATTTATGACTATCTGCGCTTGTTGTATGCCCGTGCCGGTACGCCGCGCTGCCCAGAGCATCAATCATCATTAGAAGCCCAAACCATCAGCCAAATGGTCGATTCGGTCTTGGCGCAGCCGCAGGATCAGCGTTGGATGCTACTTGCGCCGATAGTCAATGACCGCAAAGGCGAACATCTGCAATTACTGGATGATTTGAAATCACAAGGCTTTATCAGGGCGCGTATAGATGGCGTGGTTTATGATCTGGATGATGCGCCGACGCTGGACTTAAAAAAGAAACATACGATTGAAGTGATTGTTGATCGCTTCAAAATACGTAACGATATTGCCTTACGCTTAGCGGAATCCTTTGAAACTGCCTTGCGAATAGCTGACGGCATAGCGATTGCGGTTTGCTTAGACGATAACAGTGAGCATATATTTTCCGAACGCTACGCCTGTAAGCTGTGCGGCTACAGCCTTACTGAGCTGGAACCTCGGATTTTCTCCTTCAATAATCCCAAAGGGGCATGTAGTAGTTGTGATGGCTTGGGAGTAAGGCAACATTTTGACCCTGAGCTGATTATCCACAATCCCGATATAAGTCTTGCGGGTGGTGCAATTCGTGGCTGGGACAAACGCAATGCGTACTATTATCAGATTATCAACTCACTAGCAAAACACTACGATTTTGATCCTGAAATGGCATTTTCCAAGCTGACTAAGGACATCCAGGCGATCATCCTTTACGGCAGTGACAAGGAAATCATCGAATTTACCTATCTGAATACTAGCGGTACTGCAACTAAAAGACGCTACGCTTTCGAGGGAATTATCGCCAATATGGAACGGCGCTATCACGAAACCGATTCACCAATGATACGTGAAGAGCTAGCAAAATATTTATCCCAAAAGCCCTGCACAGTGTGCAATGGGGCGAGGTTGAACATTTCGGCCAGGAATGTGTTTATCGACGACAAACCGATACATAGGGTGACTCGCTACCCTATCCGGCAATCACTGGCCTTCTTCAACGAGCTGAATCTGCCTGGAAAACGCGGCGAAATATCCGCAAAGATCATCAAGGAAATCAGAGAAAGGCTAGAATTTTTGGTGAATGTGGGCTTGGATTACCTAACCCTAGACCGCAGCGCCGACACCTTATCCGGCGGCGAAGCACAACGCATCCGTCTTGCCAGCCAAATCGGCGCGGGCTTAGTGGGCGTGATGTATGTGCTGGATGAGCCGTCCATAGGCCTGCACCAGCGCGATAACCAGCGTCTACTGAACACCTTATTCAGATTACGTGACTTGGGCAATACGGTCATCGTCGTCGAACATGATGAAGATGCCATCCGTTCCGCCGATCATATTGTCGATATAGGCCCAGGTGCGGGTGTACATGGCGGTTGTATCGTCGCGCAAGGGACGTTTGATGACATTCTTAATAATAACGAATCCTTAACCGCACAATATTTATCGGGGAAAATCAGCATAGTCGTACCAGAAACTACTACGCCTATTGATACGAAAAAACAAATCACGCTACGCAATGCCCACGGTAACAACCTGAAAAATGTCACTATTTCAATTCCCGTCGGCTTGTTGACTTGCGTGACGGGCGTGTCGGGATCGGGAAAATCCACCTTGGTCAATGACACCCTCTACAGTCACGCCGCACGATTGATAAACCGTGCTGGTGTTATTCCTGCACCTTGCGATGGAATTGACGGGCTGGAGCATTTCGATAAGGTCGTCGATATTGACCAAAGTCCGATTGGTCGTACGCCACGCTCTAACCCTGCCACTTACACGGGCTTGTTCACGCCCATCCGTGAACTGTATGCCGCCACGCATGAATCACGTTCGCGTGGCTACACGCCAGGACGATTTAGCTTTAACGTCAAAGGCGGACGCTGTGAAGCCTGTAAAGGCGATGGCGTGATTAAGGTGGAAATGCACTTTTTGCCCGACATTTACGTGCAATGCGACAGCTGTAAAGGCAAACGTTACAACCGCGAAACCCTGGAAATCCGCTATAAGGGCAAAACCATTACCCAAATCCTGGAGTTGACGGTTGAAGATGCCGCTGAATTTTTCAGCGCAGTACCTTCCCTGTCCCGAAAACTGCAAACCTTGATGGAAGTCGGCTTAAGCTATATCACCTTGGGGCAAAACGCCACCACGCTGTCCGGCGGCGAAGCGCAACGGGTTAAACTCGCCAAAGAACTATCCAAACGCGATACCGGAACAACCTTATACATTCTCGACGAACCCACCACAGGCTTGCATTTCCACGATATTAAACAATTACTTACGGTGCTACATAAGCTAAGGGATCATGGCAATACCGTGGTCGTCATCGAGCATAATCTGGATGTCATCAAAACCGCCGATTGGGTGATCGATATGGGGCCTGAAGGTGGTGATGGTGGCGGACTGTTGGTTGCAGAAGGCACGCCCAAGCAGGTTTCGCAAAATCCGGCTTCCTTTACTGGGGTTTATTTGCAACGGTTTTTCTAAAATTGGCTACTGTATAGGGAATAATTTAACTAAGTTTGACAAACCATCACAATTAATTGACCATTGCCTTTTTAATATGCGCGTCACGAAAGCGTTATGGAATTGTCGAAAAGGATATTTTTTATTGTTCGCTTGTGTGCTTGGCTTCCGATATTATTAGTCCCCCGCGTAAGTTTCGCCGATCTTCACGGCACTTTAACAGGCGCAACCAATTACGTAGGGCGTGGTTACACCAAAACCAAAATGGTTATGCCATTCAGGGAAATCTCGATTATAAGCATTCATCCGGCATCTATTTAGGGGCATCTGCTTCCAATGTAGACTTCGGTGACCGCAAGTTTAACGATTCCTCCAGTGTCTAATTTGCACCGTATTTGGGCTACACCCACAAATTAGCCGATGACTGGCGTATTGATATGCAATGGTCACGCTATCTTTATGACGGCAAAATTTTCGGGCGACTCGCCGATTACAACGAGTTCCACGCGTTCCTAAATTACCGCGACTTACTTACCTTGAGAGCGTCTATTTCCGATAGCTTTTACGGTCAAAACAAGGTGACCGGCGATTATGAAATCACCGCTAGGTATCCCCTGACTGATTATCTGGAAATCTCATCCGGTGTCGGTTACAGCCAGGTCGAAAAAGTACTGGAATACGATTATCTGTACTGGAATACCGGAATTACAGCGTGATACAAATTTATCGCAGCCGATTTACGCTATATGCACGCGTTTGAGGCGACCTCATTAAAGCAAGCAAAAAACCCAGCAAACTAGAAGTATGACCCTGAAGTTGTTCATGCCACATTCATTTTCTCACTTTCTGTCGGGTTTTAGCTTACCTGACCGAACATTGTGCCTTAACAAACGCACAAAAACTTGCCACATTTTATATTTCTGCCATAAAGTCTTATGAAGTAAACTGTCTTATGTTTACCGAGTAGACCATAACGGAGTGTTTGATGCGTCCCCTACCCTTACTTTGCCACCTGTCCGCCGGACTAATTCTGCTAACCGCAACAGCTATAGTATCTGCGGAAGAAAAATTCAAAGTCTGCGCTGACCCGCTTAATCCGCCCTATTCCAGTAAGAAGAAAGATGGTTTTGAAAACAAAATTGCCGAGCTACTGGCAAAAGAACTAAAGCAAACGGTTGAATATACTTGGTTTCCACAGCGCATTGGTTTTATCCGCAACACCTTGATGGCTCCGGTAAAGGAAGATGCGGTTGACAGCACCGAATTCAAATGCGATGTCGTGATGGGCTTACCTGCTGGCTACGACCTGACAGAAACCACTATTCCTTACTATCAGTCCACCTACGTGTTGCTTATCGCCAAAGGTCGTGGTTGGGATGACATTACTAAAGATGCCGCCCAACTTACCAATGTGCCTTTAGAAAGGCAGGAAAAACTCAAGATTGCCATGTTTGACCAAGGCCCCGGTACGACTTGGTTGCAAAAAAGCGGCCTGCTGGACTACGGCATACCTTATCAAAGCATGTCTGGTGATGATGAAAACAACGTCGCCATGCAAATTGCCAAAGATTTGAAAGCTAAAAAAATCGATATGGTGATTATTTGGGGACCAATGGCGGGATATATTATTTCGCAAAACCCCAAAAACAGCTACACCGTGATTCCCATGAAATCAACACCAGGAATGCAGTTTGATTTCCCGATGTCGATGGGTGTTAGAAAATCAGATAAACCAAGAAAAGCCGTGTTGGATCAGTTGATTGTAAAAAAAGCTAAAGAAATAAAGGCTATTATCGCAAGCTATAACATTCCGCTGTTGTAACACTTGATTACATTGATAGCTGCTTGTGTGTTCAGTAAAAAAATCAGTCAGTAACTAGATAATGCGCTTTGCCATCCAAGTTAACGCCAGCCCTTACCAGTCCAATACCGGACACAGCGCTTATCGATTCATCAAAGCAGCTGTGGCACAAGGACATGAAGTTTTCAGGGTGTTTTTTTACCATGAAGGCATTTACCACGCCTTCAAACACACAACGCCACCTGACGACGAGCTTAATCTAACCCCGTGCTGGAGTGAATTAGCCAAGCAACATAATATTGACCTCGTGGTGTGCATTTCAGCCGCTCAAAGACGTGGCTTATTATGCGGTGATGAAGCACAGCGGCAAGGTAAGCAAGGCGATGATCTAGCGACGGAATTTCGCATTGGTGGCTTAGGGCAATGGATAGAGGCACTAATAGAAGCAGACCGCGTGCTTGTATTTGGCTAGCTTATTGAGCAAAATCGGACAAATCAAACCCGTGAAAAAAATCTTATTTGCCCTCAGAAAACCACCACACAGCGGCGCATACGTACAGGAGATGCTGGACATCATCATGACTGTGGCAGCATTCGACCAAGAAGTCAGTATCATATTGCTCGATAACGCCGTATTTCAGCTAAAAAAGCAGCAACAACCAGAGCTCGCAAATTTAAAGGCGACTGCGGCAATCTATAAAGCCCTGCCGCTCTTCGGCATCAACGATTTATACACTGAAACCGAATCTTTGCAAGAACGTGGGTTAAACGTAGCCAGTTTAGAAGAATCTGTAATAGCAATTCCAAGAGCTAAAATCGGTGACTTTTTCAAACAATTCGATCTAGTTTTAACCGGTTAGCAAACTGCAACTCAGTTAATTTGTAGGGTAAATAGTGACTAAACCTGTATAGACAGGTAAAGTATGGATTACCCATCCATTAGAATTGGTTAACTAATTGATTTACTGAATGAATACGTGAAATACCATAACCCAAACAGTGAGGATTAACCATGATTTTCTTTAGTTCCATTCTATCAAAATTAGGTATCTGCAGCGCAGAAGCTGCTGAAACAGAAGCCCCAGCCGCTCCAGCTTGGGTAAATACGAAAACCCCGGCTTTCAAGGATAATTGTCAACTGTTGAGGTGCATTCGCCACCCCAACATAGTGTGATGTAGGCGGGGATGCTAAGAGGAAATCACCATTTAGCTACAATTTATAGAGTCTTTCCCTAGCTATCAATACCCATCACGGGTTAGCATTTTTCTATGCAGTGCATCAAATCAAAGTATTCCATAGAAGACTCGATAAAAAAATCGCGCTTTATCGGCGCGATAACACCTTGCCTGAATGAAGTTGAAACGGGTAATTATCTCAAGCAATGCCATCTCGACCATCCTAATGCCAGTCATATTGTTTTTGCTTATCGCATCAAAACCGCTAACGGCTTTATTAGTCGATATAACGATGCTGGCGAACCGAGCGGGACAGCCGGAAAACCGATTTTCCAGCATTTGGAAGGTAATAATTTGATTAATATCTTACTGGTTGTGATCCGCTACTTTGGCGGCATCAAGCTAGGCGCCGGCGGATTAACTCGCGCCTATGGCAATACCGCTAAACGGGTCATCGAAAGCGCTGAGTTACATCCCTTTATCGAATTGGTGGAACGGCGGTTGACGCTGGATTACAAACAATTACCCACGTTCGAGTATCACTTAAAAAAACTGGATGGCGACATTATCAATCAAAATTTCGCTGAACAAATTCACCTCACCATTCAGTTGCCGAAAGACAATCTAATCGCTTTATCAGAACAGTTTAACGGATTGCTTTTGCTATAACCTTTATGTCCTTTCAAAAATATTCTTGTACGACACAAACATAAACGCCGAAGTCAACACATATAAAACCGGTGTCAACCAGGGTGTTATTTCGGTACACAAAAGGGCTTCAAACACGAGGAATGCCAGGGTTTTGTAGTACGCTTGCTTTTGTTTTGCAGACTCTTGTCTGCCTATTTCCTTAGCTTGGCTCCAGCTATAATCTTTGAACAACATCAAAGGATAACTGTACCAACTGGCAAAGGTAGCAAGCATCAATAAGGTAAAGATCAAGGAGATATTGGCGTAGCCAAACAGCCAAATAGCCAGTTCACGGCCGTCTCTGCCTCTTAGGTTTTGGGATGTGTACTGCCAATCGAAGAAAAAGTAGCTAATCATCTCAGCTTGACCATTTAGAATATTGGCTAGAGCTGCAAATATAAACCAGCACAGCATAATCATTAAGCCCATAATAATAGCCAAGGGCAGGCTTTTCTTAATGGCCCAAAAAAAACCGACTGAACCGGTATCCGAATGTTTCATATCGATATATTTTGCTACGCCGACACCCACGAACAAAGAAACGACGGCAGAAAAAATCCCCAACGCATAAGAAACCCTACCGACACATAAAATTACCGCCACAAACAGGCTATAAACCACCCAAGCCCAAGGGTCACGGCGAATAAACAATAAGCATTTCCGTAACCAATCGCTAAATTTTGTTTTGTTATATATGCTCACAATGTAATCCTGCTAATTCCTACGGCTTTACGTAATTCCTGGATAAAAGGACTACTGATTGCTCGTGCTTTTTTCGCGCCCTCAAGCAATTGTTCTTCAATATGGTCGGGTCTTTCCATTAAGGCATCATAACGCTCCCGTGCTGGTGTAATCTGCTCATTAACATGCTCAAACAGCACCTGCTTCATTTCACCCCAACCTATACCTTCTGCATAGCGTTGGCGGATTTGCTCGACTTCTTCTTCCGTAGCAAAGGATTGATAAATGCTGAATAAGGTACAACCGTCCGTTTCTTTCGGTTCACCTGGCTCTAACGAATTGGTTTTGATCTTGTTAATCAACTTCCTCAACTTCTTTTCGGGCTCGAATAAGGGGATGGTGTTGTTATAACTTTTGCTCATTTTGCGACCATCAAGCCCTGATAAAGTCGCACCTTTCTCATCTAGCACAGCTTCTGGGAGCGTGAAATGTTCGCCATAAATATGGTTGAATCGCCCTGCAATATCCCTTGCCATTTCAATATGTTGCACTTGATCCCTGCCGACGGGGACTTTATTGGCATTAAACATTAATATATCCGCCGCCATCAACACGGGATAGCTGAACAAGCCCATCGCAATACCTTTGTCGGGATCGCTCTCGCCACCTTGTTCGTTGTCAGCAACGGCGGCTTTATAGGCATGAGCCCTGTTCATCAAGCCTTTGGCGGTTACGCAAGTCAGCATCCAAGTTAATTCCAGAATTTCAGGAACATCTGACTGCCGATAAAAAACAGCATTATTGGTATCCAAACCCAGTGCCAGCCAAGTTGCAGCAATTTCTAAGCTAGATCGCCGCACCCGCTCTGGTTCTTGGCATTTAATCAAGGCGTGGTAATCTGCCAAAAAGTAAAAAGGCTGTGCATTTTGGTCTTTACTGGCGGCGATGGCGGGTCTTATTGCCCCGACATAATTGCCCAAATGCGGAGCTCCAGTGGTGGTAATGCCTGTTAATATGATTGCTTTGTTCATGTATTTTTCTTTTATTTCTTTATTATTTTTGCTTTTTTATTTTTCTATCGGAAAGTTTAGACTTTATCAAAACTTTGCCT
>SHZQ01000055.1 GCA_009695535.1 Methyloglobulus sp. | reverse complement strand
GGGAAACATTGAATGAATCAATGTTTCCCTGGATTTTACTAAGGTCGAGACCAATCAAACTTGACCTCGGCCTGTATTGAAAACAGCCCTATCGACTGTGTTATACAAAGCAGTCAATCAACCATTAATAAGATAATGTGCAAAAATACTTCCTGCATAACCCGCCGCGATTGCTGGAGTCCATTTCAAGTGACTGAAAAATGTATACTTGTGGTCGGATTGCCCCATCAGTGCAACGCCAGCAGCGGATCCCACAGACAATAACGATCCACCCACACCAGCGGTCAAGGTCACCAGCAACCATTGGTATAAATCCATATCCAGGTTCATATTCAATACCGCGAACATCACCGGAATATTATCGATAACCGCAGAGATCAAGCCGACTAGGATGTTGGCGGTGGTTGGCCCTAACGTGCCGTACATCGCGCCAGACAGTAATTCCAAATACCCAATATAACCCAAGCCGCCGACCGCGAAAACCACGCCAAAGAAAAACAATAAGGTGTCCCATTCGGCGTGACGGACTTTATCAAAAATATTAAACGGTACGTCACCCTCGACGTTAACCTTAACTTTCAGGTAATAGCCGTACAACATCAATACCGACAAGCCCACCATCATGCCCATAAATGGTGGCAAATGTAGGACTTGCTTAAAACTGACCGCTGACGCAATCGTCGCCAAAAACATGAAGCAAATGACCAGCGCGCCTGGTTTTAACTGCACTGGCACTTCGTTCTTCACTTCTGGTTGCTCGTCGGGTAGGGCAAAGTACATCACCCCAGCAGGAATCGCGTAATTCACCAATGACGGGATAAATAGCTTAAAGAAATCAAAGAATTCAGCATATTCTGCTTGCCAAACCATCAATGTCGTAATGTCGCCGAACGGACAGAAAGCCCCGCCCGCATTCGCGGCAATAACAAGATTCACAAAACCCATGCTGATGAATTTTTCATTGCCTTTACCCACCGCAGAAACTACTGCGCCAATAAGTAATGCAGCGGTCAGGTTGTCGGCAACAGACGAAAGAAAGAACGTGGTAACACCCGTGATTAAAAACAATTTCCGATAACCGAATTGCTTTCTGACCAGCCAAGAACGCAGTGCTTCAAACACATTCCGTTCGGCCATGGAGTTGATGTAAGTCATCGCCACCAGCAAGAACAACATCAACTCGGCGTATTCTTTCAGGTTATACTCGAATGCCTTGTGCATATCTTCCGCAGAAACACCTGCTTCTTTGGACAAAATGGCCGCATGCGCCCAAATAATGCCAGCCGCCAGAATAACAGGCTTGGATTTACTTAAATGGGTGAATTCTTCGGTCATCACAAAACCGTAGGCGATGATAAAAATCAACACCGTATAAATGCCCCGTTGTGTTCCCGTTAAGCCCAGCGTGTCAAAATCTGCCGCCATTGCTAGTTCCGGCAACAACAACATGAATAACAAGACGAATAAAAATCGCAGCACAATCCCCTACCTTTGTTTGTAATTATAAAAAATGAAAAATTTAAGCCAATAATAGTATCACTAACCAATAAATTTTGTCATTTTAAGACGCACAGTATATGATTGAAAGTCTTATTGAACGACCACCCAAGGCGATACTAAAGCCCACTATGTACCAGTACAACGAAATCGACCAAAAACTTGTAGACGAGCGCGTCGCGCAATTCCGGCGACAAACCGAACGGTTTTTGAATGGCGAATTAAGCGAAGACCAATTTAGACCTTTACGCTTACGCAACGGACTCTACATCCAAATCCATGCTCCCATGCTGCGGATTGCAGGCCCTTACGGCTTGCTAAATACCAAGCAATTCAGGATGTTGGCACATATCGCCAGAAAATATGATAAGGGTTATTGCCATTTCACCACTCGGCAAAACATCCAGTTTAACTGGCCTAAGCTAGAGGAAGTACCTGACATCTTAGCTGACCTTGCCACAGTGCAGATGCACGCCATCCAAACTAGCGGTAACTGTATGCGTAACACTACCTCAGATCATCTGGCTGGCGTATGTGTGGACGAAATCGAAGATCCACGTCCGTATTGCGAAATTATCCGGCAATGGACAACCTTGCACCCTGAATTCGACTACCTGCCGCGCAAATTCAAGATTGCCGTCAGCGGCTCCCTAAATGACCGCGCCGCCACTCAACTGCACGACATTGGTGTGCACATCGTCAAGAATGCTGCGGGTGAACTGGGTTTTAGGATTCTGGTTGGTGGCGGCTTAGGTCGTACGCCCGTGATCGGACAAGTCATCAAGCCGTTTCTGGAAAGGAAATACCTGCTCTCATATCTGGAAGCTATCTTACGAATCTACAACTTGTACGGACGCAGGGACAACAAATACAAGGCGCGTATCAAAATTTTGGTCAAAGAAACCGGAATGGCGGAATTTAGCCGTCAAGTCGAGGAAGAATGGCAACATACCAAAGACACGATGATACTAACTGATGAGCGGATTAATGAAATAAAAGCCCATTTCACCCCGCCTTCGTATGATAAAGATGCCAAGCCAGACACAAGCTTTGCTACAAATCTAAACACTAATTCTGCATTTTCTACTTGGTACAAGCACAATACTGCCGACCATAAGATAGCTAACTATCGCGCTGTATTTTTGTCACTGAAAGCCCCCGATGTAGCACCCGGTGATATGACGGATAGCCAACTTGATGTCGTGGCCGATTTGGCGGATCGTTACAGTTTCGGTCAAATTCGGGTTACACACAGGCAAAATCTAGTATTTGCCGATGTTAAACAGGCGGATTTATTTGAACTCTGGCAACAATTGGATCAACTGAAACTCGCCACCCCTAACATCGGCACAGTCACTGATATGATCTGCTGTCCTGGCCTGGATTTTTGCTCACTTGCCAATGCTGGATCTATCGGTGTCGCCAAAGAAATTAACGAAGCATTGGACGATATGGATTACATCCACGACATTGGCGAGCTAAAAATCAACATATCCGGCTGTATGAACGGTTGCGCCCACCAAAGCGTCGGGCATATCGGCATCTTAGGTGTCGATAAAAAAGGCACGGAATGGTATCAACTGACTTTGGGTGGCTCGTCCGACAATGAAGCTGCCATCGGCGAACGCTTAGGCCCAGCAGTTGCCAAAAACGAAGTCACCAAAGCCATCACCACTATTTTGGAAGTCTACGTCAAACTACGTCAGGAGGAAGAATCTTTCCTCCGCATGGTAAAACGCGTTGGAATCGACCCATTTAAAGAAAAAGTTTATGCAGATCATTAAAAATAACCAACTAAGCAACGACGCTTGGGAATACAAACCTGATGATGCCGACCTCGGCAACGGCGACGTTACCGTTTCATTGAGCCGATTACAGCAGGAAGGCAAAGCACTGTCCAACCGCACAGGGAAGCTAGGTGTTCGCATAGTACCGTCCGATTCAGTTGACGGCATCGTTGCATTTTTACCTGATTTGGCACTCGTCGAACTGTATTTTCCAGAACTCGCCGATGGACGCTTGTTTTCCCATGCTTGGTTACTGAGAAATCGCTATAACTACACAGGCGAAATAAGAGCAACTGGGCATTTTTTGCCCGACCAAGTGTTTTACTTATCTCGCGTCGGCGTGAATTCGTTTTATCCAGAAAATACCGCAGACTTAGCGTCAACACTTGCTGGATTGAAGGATTTTTCGGTTAATTATCAGCCGTCTGTTAATTGATTCTCCGATCTGCTTAACATCCTCATCCCGCATGTGGAATTAAACCGATAAAAAAACCCGACCCCCGCCAACCCATAAAGGCTAGCCGAGGTCGGGTTTATTGTTACCAATACCCCAAAAAGATCAGTCTTACTTGTTCACAATATCAATACCCTTCAATAAGGTAAGTGCCTGATAAAGCGGATAATCTTTATATTCCCCTGCTTCCTTAGCTTTTTCTGCTTCGGCTTCTTTCGCCAGTTCTTTGGCTTTACCGTTCTGTAGGTGATGAGAAAGGTCGGCTTCTTTTACCGGATCGAACTCGCTTTTATCCAAGGACTCAAGCTTGACATTTGCCAGCGCAATATCCGGTTCTATGCCTTCTGCCTGGATTGACCTGCCGGATGGCGTGTAATATCTGGCTGTTGTCAACTTGACTGCGGCACCATTGCTGGTTGGCAATATGGTTTGTACTGATCCTTTACCAAAGGATTTTTCACCCATAATCACCGCACGTTTTTGGTCTTGCAACGCACCGGCAACGATTTCGGAAGCTGATGCTGAACCAGCATTGATTAACACGACCATCGGCGCACCATCAATCAGATCATCTGGCGCGGCATTAAAGCGCATTTCAGAATTTTCAATGCGCCCTTCGGTATAAACAATAAGCCCTGATTTGAGGAACGCATCACTGACATCAACGGCCGCATTCAATACGCCGCCTGGGTTATTCCGTAAATCAAGTACCAATCCTTTAAGATTACCACCGTTTTCTTTCTTCATATTGGATAAGGCTTCTTTAAGGCTTTCTCCAGTACCTGATTGGAAACTACTTATCCGTAAGTAACCATAATTCTTTTCTAACAGTCGACTTTTTACGCTTTGCACCTTGATAACGGCGCGTACTAAGGTTAGCTTAAGCGGGGCTTCCGCACCTTCGCGCACCACGGTAAGTTGGATTTTGCTGCCTGGTTCGCCGCGCATTTTCTTGACGGCATCAGCCAATGACATGCCTTTTACCGGCTCATCATCTAGCCTGACGATGAGGTCGCCTGTTTTTATGCCGGCTTTTTGGGCAGGCGTATCATCAATTGGTGATACGACTTTGATGAAGCCGTTTTCCATAGTGACTTCAATGCCTAAGCCGCCAAACTGTCCAGTCGTACCTTCTTTTAACTCCTGATATTCTTCAGAAATTAAGTAAGCAGAGTGCGGATCAAGACCGGATAACATGCCGCGAATGGCATCTTCGAGTAATTTTTTGTCAGAGACTGGCTCGACATAATCGCGCTTGATACGACCAAATATTTCGGTAAACGTCCGCAGATCTTCAAAAGGTAATGCTTCATTTTCTAGCGCAACATCGCTTTTGTCCTTTTCGGCAACGACACTACCGCAGATGCCCATGAAAACACCCAGCATAATCCCTAAGGACAAAATAAATAGACTCTTCTTTTTTAGCATGCGCCCTTACACTCCAACTACTACATTATCTTTAATTTTTGGGGACAATCCTGAACGTCTAGATGTCAATTAGTTAACCGCCAAAACCAAAACAAAAAATCACCGCTTATTCAACTTCACATCATTGGCCTTCAATTACGACACCAAAGCAGCGGATCAATTGCCTTGCCGTTCCGGCGTATTTCAAAATACAGTCCGGGCTGCGGTCGACCACCACTTTGACCTACTGACGCAATGACATCACCTGCTTCAACCCAATCACCCTTGTGTTTGTAAAGGCTTTGGTTAAATGCGTACAGCGTCATGAATTCCTTGTCATGTTCAACGATAATCAACAGTCCATAGCTCTTCAAAGCACCCGCGTAAGCAATTTTCCCTTTGGTTACCGCACGTATATCAGCGCCTTCCTTTGCATTGATTAAAACGCCTTTCCATCTATCTTCCAAGGATGAGCTGCCGATCATGCTCGCCAACTTACCTTTTACGGGCAAGGGTAATTCACCCTTTAACGCGGAAAAATCGCCAGTTAGTTTAGGGAAACTCGCTGTATTTCCAACGTTAACTGGTTCAGAACTTGCCGTTTCAGACTCTTGATTAGCTTCATCAGGCTCGTTCTCCAAGGTTCTGATAAGGTTAATCAGTTTATTTTCACTTTCTTTTAGAAGGCTTAATTGGTCTTCTTTGGAATAAAAATCATCATTTAGCTGTGCAACCAGCTCGCTTCTCTGTTTTTTTACTTCATCCAGTGCGGCTTGCTCTGATTTTTTTTGCCCCAGATTTTGTTCTAATATTTCGGTTTCAGCTTGTTTTTCTTTGTCCAAAATATCCAAATATCTAATCGTTTTCTGGATATTAGCGAGCTTTTCTAAACGCGCCTTATTCAAATATTCATAATATACCATCATTCGACTGGATAATGCCGGATCTTGTTGATTAAGCATCAATTTTAATTTTGATTGCTGCCCTATCGCATAAGCCGCCCTTACCTGCCCAGCGACTTCTTTATCCAATTGTGTGATTTGACCTTGGTATAAATATATTTGCTTATGAAGCTTTTCCAAACCGGTATTGGTCAGCTCAATCTGCTCTTTAATCGACTTTAATGAAGCCGCAACATCGCCATATCGCTCATCAACCTGGGCTAATAACCCAAGCAACTGGTCTTTTTGTTGCTCTACCGCTTGCGCATCTGGATTGACCGCAACATCTGATCCTGTCTCGCTTTGTATTTGCTCATCACTTAGCTCTTCTGCACAAGCCAATCCCGCTGACAAGCCTAGCAGAAAATAAAGAACTATATATTTCCACATGCCAACATCAGGTAGTTTCAATAAGTGATCTGCCGTTCATTTCCGTAGGTTTTCCTACTCCTAAAATAGCCAACAGAGTGGGAGCTAAATCTTTCAAACTGCCACCAGAAGCCAACTTACCTTCACCGCACACATAAATTAGCGGCACTGGGTTGGTGCTGTGCGCCGTTTGAACCAAGCCGTCGTCGTCGACCATTTGCTCGATATTGCCGTGATCCGCCGTCACCAGCATTTTTCCACCAACACTTTTTAGCGCAGCAACCACGCGCTGTAATGAAGCATCAATTGTTTCTACTGCCTTAATCGCGGCAGGAATAATGCCCGTATGCCCGACCATATCACCATTGGCATAATTGCAGATAATGACATCGTATTTACCGCCAGTGATGGCTTCGACAAAACGGTCAGTCAGTTCTGGTAAGCTCATTTCCGGTTGCAAATCATACGTCCTGACATTGGGCGAAGGAATTAGTATTCTGTCTTCGCCAGGAAAACTCGCATCGACACCGCCGTTGAAGAAGAAGGTGACGTGGGCGTATTTTTCAGTTTCTGCCAGACGTAATTGCGTCATGCCCAGATTTGACAAATATTCGCCCAGGCTGTTTTTTATATCCACGGACTGGAAGGCGACCGGATAATCGAAATCTTCGTTATATTCGGTTAAGGTCGCATAGCAGCCTTTGTGCGGCGCATGACCGCGATCAAAGCCTTTGAAATCAGCATCAGTGATGGCCTGGGATATTTCCCGCGCCCGGTCGGCTCGGAAATTCATAAATACTACGGAATCTTCAGGATCAAGTGTTGCGGTCTTGCCATCTGAATCTAACACCACTGTCGGCAGTACAAACTCATCATTCTCACCTCGGTCATACGATGCCTGTAAACCTTCAAGTGCAGAATTCACGCGGTAACTACCTTCGCCTTTGACGATCAAATCATAGCCTTGCTTAACCCGATCCCAGCGCTTATCCCTGTCCATCGCATAAAACCGACCGACAATCGAAGCAATCCTGCCAACACCTAATGCCTTGAATTTTGCTTCCAATAACTCAATGGAAGACGCAGCACTTTGGGGCGGCACATCCCGTCCATCCAGGAATGCGTGTATATAAATATTCCGAAGCCCACGTTTTGCAGCCAATTCGATCATCGCCACAATCTGGTCTTCATGGCTATGCACACCGCCTGCAGACAATAAGCCCATGATATGCAGGGATTTGCATTTTTCCTTAGCTACATCAACGGCTTGGCATAACACCGGATTGGTGAAAAAGCTGCCATCCTTGATCGCATCATTAACCTTGGAGAAATCTTGCGGTACGTAACGGCCTGTGCCGATATGAATGTGACCAACTTCGGAATTGCCCATTTGTCCGTCTGGCAGACCAACAACTTCCCCAGCGCATTCCAGCAAAGTCATAGGATAATCTTTCTGCAAACTGTCCCAGCAGGGGGTATTTGCCATTGCAATGGCATTGTTTTCTTGTTCAGTGGAATAGCCAAATCCATCCAGGATCAGCAATACAACAGGTTTGGGACGACTCGACATCTTACTTTTTATCTCCAGAAACTTTTACACACAACCCATAGCTTATGGGACTAGCAATCTTTTGTAGCCATGCCACAAACTTTACCCGAAACACGCCAAAATAAGGTATCATTTGCGGCATTTATCGGGATTACGATTGGCTTTGCCGTGATGAACGCGGGCAAACAAAGGGCATTATACTAAATAAGCGATAGCAAAGTTGTGTAAAAATACCCCAAACAAATCTCAACTTAATTAACTCAACAAAGCAAACACCCTTCACTATTATCATGCCTTTATCAGAAACATTTACCTCAGAACGCTTCATCGAATTCATTTTAAACCACTATATTTTGGCACTGGCACTGGTGGTTGTAACGTATTTGTTAATCCAAGAATTATTCGACTCGGCACTTAAAAAATTTGGCTTTGTGTCGCCATTGCTGGCCGTAACCAAGATGAACAATGGCAATACCGTAGTCATTGACGTGCGCGAACCCGATGAGTTCAATAAGGGTCATATAGACAGCGCGGTAAACCTGCCGCTGAGTAAAATAAAAGAACAAATATCCAGCTTTGATGCTTACAAAAACAACCAAGTCCTGATTGTTTGCCAAGATGGCACGCGTTCAGCCACAACTGGGAAAATAATCACCAAAGCGGGACATAAGGATGTGTTTGTCATTACTGGCGGAATGCAATCCTGGCAGGAAGATTATAAATTACCGATTAAAGTCAACCGCAAAAAATAAGCCCGGCACTTGATTTTGTAAACACACTCAATCTCTCAAACTTACCATTCAGACATCACTCATGGCCGAAGAAAACAGCATCCCAGAAAAGCAATTTTCCATCCAAAAGGTTTACACCAAAGATTTGTCTTTTGAAACCCCTAACGCGCCAAAAATTTTCCGCGGAAAATGGGAACCTGTAGTCGATTTCAACTTAGGCACACACGTAGACAAGCTGGACGAAACCGTCTTTGAAGTCGCCTTAACTGTAACGATTACCGTCAAAAGCGTGGACATCACCGCGTATTTGATCGAAGTCAACCAGGCAGG
Organism: Methyloglobulus sp.; assembly: GCA_009695535.1. Classification (GTDB taxonomy): domain Bacteria; phylum Pseudomonadota; class Gammaproteobacteria; order Methylococcales; family Methylomonadaceae; genus Methyloglobulus. The sequence continues at coordinate 1,347 of SHZQ01000055.1, read as the reverse complement.
CATCTTCACATTAGAGAATTTTAGTGAGCAAGAAATGGGGGGCATGCTAGGTAGCTTTTGCCCGAACATTCTGTTCCCTTATGCACGGGAAGTCGTCTCTGATCTGGTTGCAAAAGGGGGGTTTCCACAGTTATTGCTCGCACCAGTGAATTTTGATGCTTTGTATGGTCAACATCTGCAACAAGCACAGCAACAAACGGCTGGATTAAACACCATCAACTAACTGCTTGGTCAATAAGCTTGAGCCAAAAAATAACCCTACTCGGCGCAGGTTCATGGGGTACGGCGCTTGCTATACTGGCTGCCAGAAATGGATGTCAGGTTATGTTGTGGGGGCATAACCCAGAGCATATCGCGGCTCTCGCTAATGCAAGGAAAAACCAGCGTTATCTGCCAGATATAAGCTTTCCAGAACAAATAGCCGTAACCTCCGACTTACAGCAAGCCGCCGAATTCAGCAGCCTTACCTTATTATCCGTACCCAGCCACGCCTTCAAAAGCACCTTAATTAATCTCAAGCCGCATGTCTCAGCAAACGATTTAAAAATAGCCTGGGCAACCAAAGGCTTTAACCCTGATGATGGCTCCTTACTGCATCAAGTCGTCGCCGATGTCTTCACGCAAAACACACCAGCCGCCATCCTTTCCGGCCCCACTTTTGCCCGTGAGGTCGCCGCAAACCTCCCTACCGCAATCACCATTGCCTCAAAGCAAGCCGAGTTTGCAGATCAATTAGCAGACATCATGCACAGTGACCGTTTTCGGGCGTATACCAGCTCCGATATTATTGGTGTTGAAGTCGGCGGCGCAGTCAAAAATGTATTGGCAATTGCAGCCGGCATCGCTGATGGCTTGGGCTTTGGAGCGAATACTCGTGCAGCATTGATTACCCGTGGCCTTAACGAGATCATGCGTTTGGGAATTAAACTGGGTGGCAAACAAGAAACTTTCATCGGGCTTGCTGGTTTAGGCGATCTAGTGCTGACTTGCACCGACAATCAATCCAGAAACCGCCGCTTTGGTTTAGCATTAGGACAAGGTAGAACTAGACTGTCTATCGCCAACGAGATAGGTCAAGAAATTGAAGGCATCTTAGCGGCTAAAGACACCTTATTGCTCGCCAAACGACACAACATAGACATGCCGATCACCGAGCAAACCTATAAAGTCCTATACGAAAACCTGAACCCACTCAGTGCAGTGCAAAACCTGCTTGCCCGCGATCAGAAAGCGGAATCTTAAGGGTTACAAATTTGTAGAACTAACGTTACAAGGAAAACTCCAGCTTTTTAATGTCAGACTGGAGTTTTCATCATTCATTTGCAGAAAAACGACAGCGAACAGCCT
>SHZQ01000054.1 GCA_009695535.1 Methyloglobulus sp. | reverse complement strand
GGCGTGGTTAAAATTTCATCTTCTGGCTGGATGTCTAACGCCATCATGGCGAGCAGCAGTGCATCCGTGCCGCTGGAGCAAACGATAGCGTGCTTGGTTGAGGTGAATGCTTCAAGCTCCCGCTCCAGCAAATCACATTCTTCACCCAATATGTAGTTGGATTTGTTTAATACGGCGTGGATTGCGGTATCAATTTCGTTTTTGTAGAGCAGGTATTGGTGTTGCAGGTTGGCGAAATCTATTTTCATTTAAGGATAATTCGTATGAGCTTGTTGGTAATTTATTGTTTAATCTAAGCAGCGACCAGTTGTTCAGTAATTTATCTTTTTATAAAGCTTTCTTGAGCCCTATGAAATATTTCTCACTCTATACTTTCGGCATTAGCCTACCACGCTTGCGTCTTATTCAGAATCGTTTAAGCCCGAATCATTAAAGAAGGATTGATGCAGAACACCTCCTCGTCAAATCAGCAACTACTCAGTGGATTTTCTGTTCAAGATAACGAGCTGATCGAACACGCTCTCGCAATCATAGCCCAAATTCCTGAACCTACACCTTATCAACGACCGAAAGGTACGGATGTAGCCGCCATTTTAATGGATTTTAGAGTGGATGTGGAAACGATACTCGCAGCGATATTAAGTGATCCCCGCCTGGAAGAGTTAAAACCCAAGCCCGATATTGCCAAGCAATTTGGCAAAACCGTGGCTGCATTGGTTAAAGATATTAACTGGCTGAACAAGCTGAATGTGTATTCTACGGATATGACCGCCCAGCCTAATCAGGCGGAAACACTGCGCCGGATGCTGCTGTCCATGACGCAAGATATGCGAGCGGTGCTGATTAAACTGGCTTACCGTATCAAACGCCTACGTATTTTGCCCAAGGAAGCTTACAACGTTCGCCACTTCATCGCCCAAGAAACTTTAGATATTTATGCACCGATTGCCAATCGCTTAGGGATTCATCAGTTCAAATGGGAACTGGAAGACATGGCTTTCCGCTATCTGGAACCGCAAATTTATCTCAAAATTGCCAAATCTTTGGCTGCCAAGCGCGAGAAACGGGCTGCGAGCATCGACCATTTTATTGTCCTACTGCAACAACATATCAGCATCGAAACTATTAACGCCGAGATTTATGGTCGCCCCAAGCATATCTACAGCATTTGGAAAAAAATGCAGCGTAAACAATTGGATATTGACGAATTGTACGATTTGCTGGCAGTGCGGGTGATTGTCGATAACCTGACTTCTTGTTACGCGGTGCTGGGTATTGTGCATAGCACGCGGCAGTACATCCCTGAGGAATTCGACGATTACATCGCCAATCCTAAAGAAAATGGCTACCAATCCCTGCATACCGTTATCCTCGACTCCCAGGGTAATCGTATCGAAGTGCAAATCCGCACCCGTGAAATGCACGACTTCGCCGAAATGGGCGTTGCCGCACATTGGTCTTACAAGGAAGGCGGCAAACATAACGTAGCGATGGACAAAAGCATCGCTTCTCTGCGTAAGTTGCTGGCACAAAAAGACGGCGATGTAAGCCTGGATGATAACTTTAATAACGAACTATTCCGAGACCGAGTTTATGTATTAACACCGACTGGGAAACTCATTGATCTGGTCAAAGGCTCAACACCACTGGACTTTGCTTACGCCATCCACACCGAAATTGGCCATAGTTGCCGTGGTGCGAAGGTGAATGGTCGGATTTGTCCATTAACGTACACCTTGAAATCCGGTGAACAAGTCGAAATCCTGACTACAAAAGACATTCGACCCAATCGCAACTGGATTGATCCCAATTTGGGTTATTTGAAATCATCCCACGCCATTAGCAAGGTTAAAAGCTGGTTTAAACACCAACAAAAAGACCAGAATATTGCCACGGGCAAAGCTATTTTGGACAAAGAAATCCAACACTTGGGCTTAAAAGGCGTTCATCTCAAAGACATAGCCCAGCATTTCAAGTTGGCAGATAACGATACTTTACTCGAAGCAATAGGTCGCACCGACATAAACAGTCGGCAACTGGCAGCATTTTTTAAGATACCGGAATTAGAGCCTCAACATCCCGTAACCGTCAAGAAAAAGCCTGATTCCAAATCCATAGTTACCGTGGAAGGCATCGACAATGTGCTGACCACGTTGGCGCATTGCTGCTCGCCCGCACAAGGTGAGGACATCATCGGGTACATTTCGCATTACCGAGGCATCACCGTACATCGCAAAGATTGCGGCAATGTCACCAATATCAGCCCCGAAAAACACACCCAACTCATACCTGTTTATTGGGGAACACAACAAGCCAGTCATTCAGTGCCGATAGTCATTCGTGCTTACAACGCCCGTCACCTGCTAAATAACGTCGCCCATGTATTGGCACAAGCCAACATCCACATCTCCAATGCCGCAATGGAAACCAACCCCGATTTTTCCGCCGTCCTCAGCCTGACCATTCAGATTGAAAATACTCGACAGTTAAGCCTCGTACTCAGCAAAATAAGCCAACTGCCGAATATTGTTGATGTTAAACGTAAGACTTAGGGAGACTCTGAACAAGTTGATTCCATTTATGGCTCGACGACCGAAGGAAGTGCTAGTGGTGCAGGCTCACCACGAACGGAATCAACCCAATACCGTTCGTCCTGAGCCTGTCGAAGGCCATAGTTTTAGAGACTCCCAGATAACTGCATCCAAATAAACGGTTCAAGGTAAAATCATATTAGTCAAACATCCTAACCTTGGATTCTTCATTTATGACCCAAAGCACTCCAAAACGCCTGATCCTGGTTGACGGCTCTTCCTTCCTGTTCCGCGCTTATCACGCCATTCCGCCGCTCACCAGTCCGAAAGGGATACCAACCAACGCCATCCACGGCGTGACCAACATGCTGCGTAAGCTGATTGCTGATTATCACAGCGATTACATTACCGTGGTGTTTGATGCGCCGGGCGGGACTTTCCGCAACGAGTTGTATGCCGAGTACAAGGCGCACAGGCCGCCGATGCCGGACGATTTACGGGTGCAGATTGAGCCGTTACATCAGATTATCCGAGCGATGGGTTTGCCTTTGATTATCGAATCCGGCATCGAGGCCGACGATGTCATGGGCGTGTTGGCGAAACAAGCCGAGCGGCAAGGTTATGAAATCATCATCTCCACCGGCGACAAGGACATGGCGCAGATGGTGAATGAGAACATCATCCTCGAAAACACCATGTCCAATACCCGCATGGATATTCAGGGCGTAATCGATAAATTCGGCGTTCGTCCCGACCAGATCATCGATTATCTGGCTTTGGTGGGCGATACTGTGGACAACATCCCCGGTGTACCTAATTGCGGCCCGAAAACAGCAGCAAAATGGCTGGCGCAGTACGAAACACTGGACAATCTCATCGCCCATGCCAATGAGATTGGTGGCAAAATTGGCGATAACCTACGCGCCAGCTTGGCTCATCTGCCCTTATCCAAGCAATTGACGACCATCGTGTGCGACCTGGACTTGCCTTATACCGTGGAAGATTGCCATCAACAACCGGCTAATATCACGGAATTAATCTGCTTGCTGACTGAGTTGGGCTTTACGACTTGGTTAAAGCAGTTGGCAGATACAGTTGAGTCCCCTCAGTCTGCACCTGAAATCACCGAAGTGAAACCTGCTGTCGCAGCATCCAGCTATGAAACCATATTGACAGAACAACAATTTAATCAATGGTTTAATAAATTAGAAGCTGCCAAGTTGTTCGCGTTTGACACCGAAACCAGCAGCCTTGATTGCAGCAAGGCACAAATCGTGGGTGTATCGTTTGCGGTGGAAGCAGGGAAAGCTGCCTATCTGCCGTTGGCTCACACGTACCCTGGCGCACCGGAGCAATTAGACCGTACCTCAACACTCGCAAAACTTAAGCCCTTGCTGGAAAACCCTGACCAACACAAGCTCGGTCAGCATCTCAAATATGATGCTCATGTCCTTGCCAATCACGGCATTACCTTGCGCGGCATAGTCCACGACACGATGCTGGAATCCTACGTCCTGAACAGCACCGCCACCAAGCACAATATGGATGACATCGCCAAAACGTACTTGGGCGTTACGACAATTCACTATGCAGACGTTGCTGGTAAGGGCGCGAAACAAATCCCGTTCCAGGAAGTGGCTATCGAACAAGCTGCACCTTATGCGGCGGAAGATGCCGACATAACCTTACAAATCCACCAAACTTTGCTGCCAAAACTGCAACAAATACCCAGCTTATACGCCTTATATATCGAGATGGAAATCCCGCTGATTCCTGTGCTTGAACGCATCGAAAGCAACGGCGTGTTGATCGACAGTGCCATGCTGGCACAGCAAAGCCTTGAAATTGCGAGCAAAATCATCTCCATTGAGCAACATGCCCATAACCTAGCGGGACGCACCTTCAATATCGGTTCGCCCAAACAAATACAGGAAATACTGTACGACCAACAAAAGCTGCCGGTATTAAAGAAAACCCCAACGGGACAGCCTTCTACAGACGAATCAGTATTGCAAGAACTGGCTATTGAATATGAATTGCCTCGCCAAATACTGGAATATCGCGGTCTGAGTAAACTTAAATCGACTTATACCGATAAACTGCCGCAGCAAATCAACGACAAGACCGGGCGGGTGCATACCTCGTATCATCAAGCAGTGGCGGCGACGGGAAGGTTGTCCTCCACCGACCCTAACCTGCAAAATATCCCCATCAAAAGCGAAGAAGGCCGCAAAATCCGCCAAGCCTTTATTGCGCCTACGGGTTACAAAATTGTCGCGGCGGATTATTCGCAAATTGAATTACGGATCATGGCGCACTTGTCGGCGGACGAAGGCTTACTGAGCGCCTTCAATGAAGGCTTGGATGTGCATCGTGCGACAGCGGCGGAAGTATTTGGCGTTGCGCCAGAGCTAGTCACCAATGACCTGCGCCGCTCCGCTAAGGCCATCAACTTTGGTCTTATTTATGGCATGTCCTCTTTTGGTCTGGCGAAGCAATTGGGCATTGGTCGCAGCGAGGCGCAATCTTATATAGACCTGTATTTCGCCCGTTATCCTGGCGTGAAACAGTACATGGATACCATCCGCGAACAAGCGCGAGAACAAGGCTATGTTGAAACCTTATTCGGCAGACGCTTGTACCTGCCAGAAATCAAATCCAAAAATGCGGCAATCCGCCAATACGCCGAACGCGCTGCCATCAATGCACCGATGCAAGGCACTGCCGCTGACATCATCAAACGCGCCATGATTGCCACAGACCAATGGCTGGTTGCGGAACAATCTGATGCTAAAATGATTATGCAAGTGCATGACGAACTGGTGTTTGAGATCGCAGAAGCTAAGGCGACTGACTACACCGCCACCATCAGGTCGCTGATGTGTTCTGCCGCCGAACTTACCGTCCCTTTGATTGTCGATATTGGCGTTGGTGATAATTGGGATGAAGCACATTAGGCTTTTGCAACTGTTCAGTAAAGCTGAGATGACACTGATTTAGACGGGCTGAAGCTGAAGGGGGTGGATAGAACTGTGTTTTCGATGGACCTATCCGCTTCATATCTGTGAGTCGCGTGTGTTTTGGAGTGTAAACCTAGGTTTGCAACTTCACCCTATTAATCAAGTTATAGATTTTGCCTACTACATTAAATCCGTATCATCCCTGCTCTATTAGCCTGACCACTGAATAGTCATCAAAATTTTTATAAGATAGCTGGAACTTTTTTCTGACACCTTTAGTCATACTTGAGACCGCCCGCAATAGGCGTTTAATCAGCCTCCTTTCCCCTTGTTTATAGGCTGATTCTTCTTTGGGGCCTCAAAGCCTACCTCTTCAGGCTTTGAGGCTTTCTTTTTCCTAGGGTGCAAACGTTTTAACCTTGGATCAACGTCCGTTATTGCAATCACCACTATACATCCGGCCTGTTAAAGCTAGCGGCTAGCGTGGATTTAAACTCATAAGACCGCTAAAATCCTTCTCCGAAGCAAGAAACCGAAGCTAACCCTAGAGCAGCCAAGCAAGGTCGCCATTCGTGAGCTTTTTTGTGCTTGTTTTCTCAACCAGCCCCGCCGTGTATCATATAGCTTAATATGAAATAGTATGTGCCACGATGAGTGTAGTTTTTTTAAAATATCACTGCAATATGCTATATAAATTATATACTTATGAAGATACTCAATTTATATTTTAAAAATATCAACTCCCTGGAAGGCGAAAATCGGATCGATTTCGAGCAAGCGCCGTTTACCGATACGGGGGTTTTTGCGATTACCGGACCGAACGGCTCAGGTAAATCAAGCATTCTGGATGCTATTACGCTGGCCTTGTATGGCGAAACATTCCGGTTTGATAAGCCTGCCCAACACGTCATCACCCAGCAAACCGACGAGAGTTTTTCGCAAATTGAGTTTGCCTTAGGCGCGGATAAATACCGCTCTAGCTGGCACGTAAAGCGCGAAGCCGGCAATCTGCGGGGTGAGCTTCTACCATCGGAAATGCACTTGATACAGCTAAATAATGGCGAAGAGACCGTCGCCACTTCGCCGCAACAGGTTTGCGCTCGAATGGCTGAGATTACGGGTATGAATTTTCGTAGTTTTACCCGCTCCATAATGCTTGCCCAAGGCGATTTTGCCGCGTTTCTTAACGCCTTGGACAATGAGCGTATGGATATTCTGGAAAAAATCATCAGCACGGATATTTATGCCGATCATAAAAAGGAAGTGACCGATAAGCTGACCGATGCACAAAAAAACCTGACCTATTTACAACAAGATTTGGCGGCTGTTCCGCTGATCGAGCCGCAATCGCTGGAAGCCTGTGAGTTGGATTTAGCTGATTTTAGCGAGCAAACAGCAGAGTTTCAGCAAGAAATTAATCGATTGGCTGCCCAACAAGCGCTATTAGCAGAAACTGAAACGCTTAGAAGCCAGATTGGATCCCAAGAAAAAAGATTGCAGGAAGCGATTACCCAGCGTTTGTCCGTACAAAAAAAGCTGGATCAGTTAACTGCCGCTGACAATGCACGGTATTTTAAAGATGACATCGAAGCTATCACGCAAAAAAAACAGCATATCGAGCAGGAACAAACCGCGCTGACGGCTTTACGTAATGAGCTCAAGCAAATAGAAGGCACGCTGGCTTTGCCAGAGCTTGAAACGCATAGCTTATCGCAGGACAGCCTAACAAGTAGTGCGGGAATATCGTTCACTGAACAAAAAAAAGCCATAGATAACATTAGAAATCAAGTCGGTTTGTTTAATGCCAACTGGCAATCCGAAGTTATCTTATTGAAATCGTTGGCCGATCAAATTGCCGAAAAGAAAACGGCATTGAGTGAGGTATCGGCATGGTTGGAAGAGCATGCGATTGATAAGCCTTTGCTGGATAACTTTCCTGAACTCGACCGATTAAAAAATCTGCGGATTGCGCTGGACGAATTTAATGAAAAGAAGCAAGCCTTAGACAAATGGTCAAAATCCACCAGTGCCGCATTGCATAAGAATAAATCCACTATAGACAAGAAAAACAATAAGCTAGAGCAGTTAAGCAAAGAACTGTCGACTGAGGAAAAAGAGCTGGAAGAACTCGCCCAAGGCAATACATTGGAGCAACTTGAAGACTTACAAACAGAACAGAAAGAACGGGTAAAAGCCTTTCAAGAATTAGTTGGTTTGGCTGTCGCCAACGAAAATTTGACTCCCAAAGCATCGTTTTTCTTCAGCTTATTTGGTAAACAGATTATGCCGAACCGTGATGCCGAGGAATTAGAAGCCGAATTTGAAAGCTTGACGCAGCAGCTAAAGCAAGATGAGAACATAAGATTATCGCTGGAAAAATCAATCTTTAATGATGCATTATTGGCACGAATGTCGCAAGATCGCGCGCATCTCGTTGATGGCAAACCGTGTTCTTTGTGCGGCGCTTCTGAACATCCCTACGCCAAACGCTCACCGGTTCCGGCAAATGCCCAGCAAGCGTTGCTAGATCAGCGCATAAAGATAAAACGGTTAACCGCGCAGATTAATGATCTTGAGCAGCATATCAAATTGGCACGAAAACGTGGGGAAAGAAGTCATTCCAATAACAAACAACGGCAACTGATTAATGCCCAATGGCATACCTTATGTAATCGGCTGAATACCGCCAGTGCCGATTTGGACATCAAAAATACGGCAATGATGAAGCGGTTGTTAACAATCGAATCGACTGAATCGAAAAATATAACCATTTTATTGGCCAAGTATAGAGGCAGCGAAAAAAAGATAGCCAAACTTAAGGCAGCTATCGAGAAAAATACCTCGGCAATCAATCTCACCCAGACAACCGTACAAACGATTGAATCGGAATGGCAAACAGAACCGCAAAGAGTGGCGGAAACTGAGGCGGCTAGAAACCAAGTCCAACAAGAAGAGCAGGCGTTGATAGCAAATCTAACCGATCTGTTAACGCAACTAGGTGAAACTATCCCTGCAAAAAGCAAAGAAGATGAGCTGATTAACCGCCTTAATCAGCGTCGCCAAGATTACGAAAGCTATGCCTTCCGCAGCAAAAGCCTGATGGAAGAGCTGGAAAAGCTGGTATCACAACAATTAGCTAGCCAAGCCCAAATCGATTCCTATAAAGAGCGACTGGATTACACCAACAACCAATTACGTTCAGAAGAAGTTGTTGGTTTACACTTGGCACTGGTTGAAAAGCAGAAATTGATTGCCGATAAAGCGCAGTACATTAGCCAATCAAAAGACGAATTAGAAGCACTGGATAAAGCCATCGCCAATAAAATACAGCCAACACAATTTGGCAATTTGGCTGAAATCAGTCAAATTTTGGAATTAATGACCAGTCAGCCTGAGTTTATCCAGAAAAAAACGCAGTTGGATGAAGATGTTAACCAATGGGGAGCTGATCTCGATAAACTTTATGTGCAATTAGAAAGCTATGAAGAGCAAGTTAAATTGAAGTTAGTACCAGAAGAAATAGAGCTTAAATTAAAGGCTGCCAAAGAAAAGATGGAATTGGCAGAGCTTGAAGCTAAACGCTTGGAAACCATAGTCCGTGAACAAAAACAATACCAAGACAAATACACCGACATCCTGGCGCAAGTGGTAAGCCAGCAAGCGTTAGTGCAACAGGCACAAACCGAAGTCGAGGAAATATCGGCAGAAAATGGCATGGCATTTCGCCGTCGTGTCCAGGAAAGGATGGTAGAACGGCTATTATCGCAAACCAATTCAACGCTGGAAAAAATCAGCGGACGTTATTACATTAGGCAAAAGCCCAGCGATAGAGGCTTGGCGCTGGAGATTGAAGATACGTATCAGGGCAATGTCCGGCGTTTACCCAAGACCTTATCCGGCGGTGAGAGCTTCATCGTCAGCCTCGCACTGGCATTAGGGCTATCGGAATTGGCTAATAACGGCAGGTCAGTAGATTCCTTATTCCTTGATGAAGGTTTTGGCAACCTGGATGCAGAAACCTTGTATACCGTGATCAATACGCTTGAAGGCTTACGTGCAGTCGGCAAAACCGTGGGCGTAATTTCCCATGTAGAAGCCGTGCAAAAACGCTTTAAGGCGCAATTGCAACTGGTCAAAAAGCCAAATGGTTTGGGGGAATTGAGGAAGGTGTCTTGAATCAGGTTGATTTTAATTTTATAGGTAACTCAGTAGTTCTGGGTTACGACGCACCAAGGCTTTCTGCACGCTTCATTGCCCTACAGTTTGCGCGTCTATCCCAACTACTTCACTACAGATATTACGGGTTGGTTTTATCAAGTACTATATGCTCATCTTAAACTTTGTACTTAACCATCTTTTCATAGCCTTTCTCAACAATTTAAGACTTCCCTTTATAGTCAACATATTTAGATAAGCGTCGGGGTGAACAATAGCGAGAGGAAAACTTTGGTTGTCAGAGCTTATCGAACCTAATTTAAGCTCAGATTTGCGATCCCGCTTTACATACAGCACAATATTCTGGCGATACCAAAGCGGAATTTGGTTTTCATTCCAGATTCGTTGCCTTATAAAATCCACGGCCTCGTAAGCGTGTTCGTTGAATAACGCAGACCAATAATCTGGCCATTGCTCATTGATGTGACCCTTACCGCCTTGAAACGGTATCGCTGCGGAAAATAGAACGAAGTCGGCAGCATTAACCAAGGTTTCGATAAAGTCCATAGCTTTTTCAGGACGAAGGTGTTAGGCAACTTCCAAAGAGATCGCCAGATCATATTTTTTGTCCAGATTGATCTTATCTTCCAAATTGACTTGACGGAAATTCTGTTTAGGAATTTCCAGTAAGCTTTGCTCAACCCACGAACCGTCGAATCCTTGTATGTCTTCTACGCCTTTTTCTTTCAGTACCGTCAGCCAAGTACCTACCC
>SHZQ01000053.1 GCA_009695535.1 Methyloglobulus sp. | reverse complement strand
ACTCGACAGCGATTCTAGGTAAAAAAAACATCGATGTTGCCGATGCGGCCCGCCCAAATCCACCAAACATCTGCCGATAATGCACGGGCTGTGGCGTTGGGATTGATGCGTTGGGATCACCCATGGGTGCAGCAGCAATAAACCCACCTTTTAAAATAAGGCTAGGTTTGGTGGCAAAAAAAGCGGGATGCCACAGCACCAAATCTGCCAGTTTGCCGACTTCAATAGAACCCACTTCATGGGAAATCCCATGCGTAATGGCGGGATTAATGGTGTATTTGGCTATATAGCGTTTGATACGGAAATTATCATTGTGTGCGGTATCTTCCTTTAGTTGCCCACGTTGTATTTTCATCTTATGCGCGGTTTGCCAAGTGCGGATAACTACCTCACCCACCCGCCCCATCGCTTGGGAATCGGAAGAAATCATCGAAAATGCACCCAGGTCGTGCAGTATATCTTCGGCGGCAATGGTCTCACGGCGAATGCGCGATTCAGCAAAGGCCACATCTTCGGGAATACTGGGGTCAAGGTGGTGGCAGACCATCAGCATATCCAAATGTTCGTCCACCGTGTTGACGGTATAAGGCCGGGTCGGATTAGTGGATGACGGCAACACATTAGCTTCGCCACAGGCTTTGATAATATCAGGCGCATGGCCACCGCCAGCACCTTCGGTATGGTAGGTATGGATGGTGCGGCCTTTGAAAGCGGCGAAGGTGTCTTCGACAAAACCGGATTCGTTTAAGGTGTCGGTATGGATAGCGACTTGCACATCGTACTGATCGGCCACATACAGGCAGCAATCGATGGCAGCGGGTGTCGTTCCCCAATCTTCATGCAGTTTTAGTCCCATCGCGCCAGCGCGGACTTGTTCTTCCAATGCAGAGGGCAGACTGGCGTTGCCTTTACCCAGCAAACCAAAGTTCATGGAGAAGCCATCTAACGCCAACAGCATGTGATGGATATTCCAAGGCCCAGGCGTACAGGTCGTCGCATTCGTCCCCGTAGCTGGTCCTGTGCCGCCGCCGATCATAGTCGTCACGCCAGACATCAAGGCTTCTTCGATTTGCTGTGGGCAAATAAAATGGATATGCGCGTCTATGCCGCCCGCCGTCAATATCTGGCCTTCGCCCGCAATAATTTCAGTACCAGGGCCGATCACAATATCAACGCCAGCTTGGGTGTCGGGATTACCGGCCTTGCCAATACCTGCAATACGTCCGTTTTTGATACCGACATCGGCTTTGATGATGCCCCAGTAATCGACGATGAGCGCATTGGTGATAACCAAATCTACGGCGTTAAGCGAGTCAAGCTGGCTTTGTCCCATGCCATCGCGGATAACTTTGCCGCCGCCGAATTTGACTTCATCGCCGTAAACAGTGCGGTCTTCTTCAACTTCCAAAAACAGGCCGCTATCACCTAGGCGCACCTTATCGCCTGTCGTAGGACCGAACATGTCGGCGTAAGCTTGTCTGCTGATTCGGCTCATCTATCTGGCTCCAATACACCCATTATGGCTTGGCGAAATCCGTAAATTCGGCGTAATCCGGCAAAAGCCACCAATTGCACTTCGCGTTGTTGACCGGGCTCGAAGCGCACCGCTGTTCCCGCCGGAATGTCCAACCGAAAGCCACGGGTTGCCGCTCGATCAAAATTCAAGGCGGGATTGGTTTCATAAAAATGATAATGCGAGCCGACTTGGATAGGTCGGTCACCGCTATTGGCGACCAATACACCCATCACTTCACGACCTACATTCAATTCTAACTCACCGTCAGCGGTAATGATTTCGCCTGGAATCATGATGTTATTCCTATTCAATAGGGTTATGGACTGTTACCAGCTTGGTGCCGTCCGGGAAGGTGGCTTCAACCTGCACATCTGGCAGCATTTCCGCCACGCCTTCCATGACATCATCACGAAACAACAAAGTGCGGCCAAATTCCATTAACTCAGCAACCGTGCGGCCATCTCTTGCACCTTCCATAATCGCCGCACTGATATACGCCACAGCTTCAGGATAATTCAGTTTCAGCCCCCTATCTTTACGCCGTTCGGCTAACAGGCCTGCGGTGAATATCAGCAATTTGTCTTTTTCACGGGGGGTTAATTGCATTATTACATTCCAATTAAGGGTAGTGGGTTAAAGCTGTATTTTTTAATGAACTTGTTGGCTTCATGGCCATGAGTCGCGTGTATTTTGGAGTGACAAACCTAGGTTTGTCACTCCACCCTAAATCAAGTTGCAGGTTTAACCAATTGATTATGTCGCCCAAATACGCGGCAAACAAACTTTACGTTGCACCGTATCAGGCCTCACTATCGCCCACACTTGTTCAAAAAAACCACGAAGCCGATCACTTCTGATGTCCAATGCGCGACAAACCAGCAGGTTATCAATGCGTGTAACGCCACGGCCCTTGGTATCGCCAATTAGATCTTGCACCGCCACAAAACTTTCCACACTGGCTGGCGTGGCAAATAAAGTTCCACAGGCTGAATTTCCTTGCAATCCCCACCGCGCACTAAAAGCCTTGGCATCGAGATAGAGGCGTTCCAATAGCATGGGTCTATCTTCGCAATAAATCTGCCATCTCATATCCGCTAGGCCATAATCAAAGTTCTCAACACAGGCTGGCCGACCCAATGACAATATTTCCCAACCGATAAACCGGGCATCAGCCACGAGATCAACCTTAACCGAAGACCTCAACTGTGCGCCTTCGTAAATAATGGTTTCCTGCGGCAACCACTCTAAAGCTGCACTTTTTCCGACAGTGATCTCTACCGTCTGTTTGGCTTGTGCGCCAGAGCTACGATAAAACTTTCCTGCGGCGGGCGTAGTAATCAATGCATGGCTATGGGCTGCGGCTTTGGAAATTATCGTCAGGTCATCGCCACCCACAATACCGCCCGGTGGATGTAGGAGATAAACATGGCACACGCCACCTTCAGGATAAAACGGTCGCTGTACGGTTAAGGGGCCAACATGTTCGCGCTTTACCAGCAAAGTCTTATCTGCGCTTTGCGCAAAGCTCAGTTGCAACCGGGCTTGCCAACCTCTGGCTTCTTTATAAGCTAAGGGCTGATTTGACAAGTCTTTCAACCTACTAATAGCAGTACGCCGACTGAGGTGCATACCAGTCCAAAGTTAACACGTATCGTCTTAAGTTTCTTCGTGCCAATTAAGCCAACTATGATACCTAAGCTATGCAGGGCGGCAGTCGTTAACAAAAAACCGAATACGTATTGAATTTGATTGGTATTTTTTGCGATTTCCGCAGCGTGTACATAGCCGTGACTTATCGCAAATAAGGCAACTAACGCCATCGCCCAAACGGGGTGAATTTTACGGTTATTTATAATCAAAACACCACAAACTATTACCGACAAAGCCACCCAAAGTTCAGGATATGGCAAGCTTAGGTTCGCAAATCCGAACGCTGCACCCGCCGTCATCCAGAGTAAAAAAGTCATCGGTAGCAGCCAAATTTGTTTTCCACCTTGCAAGCAACCCCATAAGCCAATGGCAAACATTACCAGCGCATGGTCAATACCCAACCAAGGATGGATGAAGCCAGCCATAAAACTATGGGTTGCACCAACCCCCGTATGTGCCAATGCGGGTACAGTAAAACCCACTGTAAAGATTGCTAACAAACAATTTGTGATGTTTTGTTTTTTCATAATTACCTCATTGTTTATACCGTTAAATATCGCTTAACCATATCTTCATTCAACTCCGCCATCTTTCCGGCAGCGACCCCGCGACCCCTATTCATAATGTAAAATTGGTCGGCCACTTTTCGGGCAAAAGGTAGCTTCTGCTCCACCAACAATATTGTAACGCCCAGTTCGTTCTTTATTTTGATGATGCCGTCACTGACTTCATCTTTCGCTTCATCTCCAGTCTTAAGCAATTGTGTTGGCACACCTTTAGCTCGATTCAAGCGAATAATGACATCGCCAATCTCGCTGACAATATTTGGTTGAATGCCTTCGGTCGGCTCATCCAGGATCAGTAGTTTCGGGTTAATCACTAATGCCCTGCCGATAGCCAATTGCTGCTGTTGGCCGCCGGACAAATCTCCTCCCCGCCGTTTGAGCATTTGTTTCAAGACCGGAAAAATCTCGTAGATTTGTTCCGGGATTGCCTTAATGCCTTGTTTACGCACGGCACGTAAGCCGATTTTCAGATTTTCTTCCACCGTCAATAAGGGGAAGATCTCCCGACCTTGCGGTACATAGCCTATCCCTAATTCGGCACGTAATTCCGGTTTGGTATGATTCAGTGCTGCGCCGTTGTAGTTTATGTTGCCATCACGAACGGCAATAAGCCCCATAATGCACTTCAATAAGGTGGTTTTGCCAACCCCATTCCGCCCCATTAAGCACACGCAAGAACCGGCAGGGATGTCAAAATTGATATCCCATAAGGTGTGGCTGCCACCATAAAATTGACTTAACCCAGCAATGTTGAGCATCAATCCCCCAAATACACTTGAATGACACGCGGGTCATTCTGCACTTCATCCATTGTGCCTTCGGTCAGCACCGAACCTTCATGCAGTACCGTTACCCGATGCTGGGCAATGGAACGCACGAATTCCATGTCATGCTCGACGACAATAATGGATCGCTCGCCTTGTAAGGACAATAACAACTGCGCGGTACGCTCGACTTCCTGATGAGTCATACCAGCCACAGGTTCGTCCACCAGCATTACTTTAGGTTCTTGCATTAGCAACATGCCGATCTCCAGCCATTGCTTCTGTCCGTGCGACAAGATTCCAGCCAAGTGCGACCGATGCTTGGTAAGTCCGATGATTTCCATTACCTGTTCAATACGATCACGCTGCGTGCCATTTAATTTGGCAAACAGGGTAGTCCATACGCCTTTATTTGACGCCAAGGCCAGTTCCAGGTTTTCAAATACCGTCAGGGTTTCAAAGACACTGGGCTTTTGGAATTTACGGCAAATGCCCGCTTCGGCAATGGCGGGTTCATCCATTTGTAACAGGTCTATGGTTTGCCCAAAAAATACCGAACCGCTGTCAGGGGTGGTTTTGCCGGTAATTACATCCATCAAAGTGGTTTTGCCCGCGCCATTCGGCCCAATCAAACATCGTAATTCTCCCGCGTCAATATACATAGATAAGTTGTTTAAAGCCTTGAAACCATCAAAACTAACGCTGACGGCTTCCAGGTACAAAATCGGCCCGTGGCTGGTGTCCAATCCCCCTGTTTTGGGTTTATGCGCTAATTCTGTCATAACTTTTGCGCCTGGAAACGACGTTGCCAAAAACCCACCAAACCATCAGGTAAAAATACAGTCACCAAAATAAATGCAGTACCCAAGAAAAATAACCAGATTTCCGGAGCCCAACCCGTCAACAGAGTTTTGGCATAGTTGACCAGCACCGCGCCGACTATCGCGCCATATAAAGTCCCGCGTCCACCGATAGCCACCCAGATTACGATTTCAAGTGAATTTAAGGGCGAAAACTCACTGGGGTTGATGATGCCAACTTGCGGCACATACAACGCCCCAGCAATACCGGCCAGCATGGCTGAAAACACAAACACCAACAGCTTGAAATGTTCCACACGGTAGCCCAAAAAGCGCACCCGGCTTTCCTGGTCACGGACTGCCGTCACCACCCGACCTAATTTGCTAGCCATGACCCAACGGCTGACCACAAAAGCCAGGATAAGCATCAGGCCGGAAATCAATAACAGGCTAGCCCTGACGGCTTCGGATTGGATGTTAAAACCCAGAATATCCTTGAAATCGGTTAAGCCGTTATTGCCGCCAAAGCCCATTTCATTGCGGAAAAATGCCAGCAACAAAGCATAGGTCAACGCCTGGGTAATAATGGACAAATACACGCCCGTCACCCGTGAGCGGAAGGCCAGCCAGCCGAACACAAAAGCCAAGAGCCCTGGCACTAGCACAGCCATGAGTGCCGCAAACCAAAACTGCTCGAAGCCGTACCAATACCAGGGCAATTCCTGCCAATTGAGGAAGACCATAAAGTCGGGCAAAAGCGGATTGCCGTAGACGCTGCGGTTACCGATCTGGCGCATCAAATACATGCCCATCGCATAACCGCCCAAGGCAAAAAATGCACCTTGCCCTAAAGCCAATATGCCGCAATAACCCCAGACCAGATCCAGCGATAACCCCAGTAAAGCAAAGCACAAGTATTTGCCCATAATCGAGACGCTATACGCCGAAAAATGCAGTGCAGATTCGACAGGAAAAATGAAATTGAACAACGGTACAAGCATTGAAAGTAGGGCGATGCCGCCCAATAACCAGCTTGCTGTTTTATCTTGGTTGCATAAAGTCGATAGCATGTTTTAATTCTCCGCCGCACGGCCTTTTTGCGGAAACAATCCGCGCGGGCGCTTTTGGATAAACAAGATGATAAACACCAAGACCAATATTTTAGCGAGGACGGCACCAGCCACGGGTTCGAGCAGCTTATTGGCTATCCCCAAGGTAAACCCTGCCACCAGCGTACCCCAAAGGTTGCCTACGCCGCCAAACACCACCACCATGAAGGAATCGACAATGTAAGCTTGCCCTAAATTGGGGCCTACATTGGTTATTTGACTTAAGGCTACGCCAGCCACGCCAGCAATGCCAGAACCTAAACCAAAGGTTAAGGCATCAACCCGCGCAGTAGGGACGCCCATCGCTTTTGCCATATTGCGGTTTTGGGCAACAGCGCGGACCTCCAGCCCTAAGCGGGTATGCTTCAGGATTTGCAGCAATAAGGCGAACACCAATAAGCAAAACACCAAGATATACAAACGGTTCCAGGTTAACGAAAGGAAATCGTTGATTTGCAAGGTGCCGCTCATCCATTCCGGCGCAGCGACACTGCGGTTCAACGGCGAAAAAATAGACCGCACCGTTTGCTGTAAAAAAAGGCTGACTCCAAAGGTTGCCAGCAAAGTCTCCAGAGGACGACCATAAAGGAATCGAATAATGCCGCGTTCAATGGCGATGCCCACCAAGGCGGAAATCATAAACGCAGCGGGAATAGACAATATCAATGACCACCCCAGAGAATTCGGCATAAGCTGTTGTATAACGTACGTGGTATAAGCACCCAGCATCATCAGTTCGCCATGCGCCATATTGATAACACCCATTACCCCAAAGGTAATCGCCAAACCAATTGCCGCCAATACCAGCACAGCCCCCAGGCTTAAGCCGAAAAATAAGGTTTCAATACCGGCATAAAGTTTCAGCCGGGAATTAATGGTGACCAATGCCGCTTTGGCCTGATTACGCACATCCGTATCCGCTTCCGCATAATTACCATCGGCATCTTTCTCGACCAGTGCATTCAAGCGATTCACCACGCCTTGAGTGGCATGGTTTTTAAGCAGATCTATCGCGTTTAGCCGTGCGGTCTTGTCTGTGCCGTTTAAGTCTTCCAGACCAAGAACCAACTTGATTTCATCCTGAACACTTGAATCCTGCTCTTTAGCGAGCCTATCACGCAATAAGCCTAGCCCTTCTTCATCTATCGCTTTGGCTATCGCATGGACGGCAGCTATCCTTACCTTGGCATCATTGGCTTTAAGTTCTAGGCGACCAATAGTCTTCCGCAACGATGCTCTAAGGCTATTGTTGACCGTGATTTTTTGGGTATTGTCACGATCAGCCAACCCAAAATCCTGTCCGGTTTTAGCATCGCTGACCTGATAACCTACGCCGCTGTCCCTGCCGATAACCAGTTTGTCGTCGTTTTTGAGCTTTACTAAATGCCCATCCAATAAGGCTTGTAAGATAACGATAGCCCTGGGTTCTTGCACGGCAGCCAGTTGCTCGACCGCCGCACTGCGTTCTTGCATGGATGCGGCAGTTAGTTTTGTTAGCGCGTCGTTAAAGACATCTATCTGCACCGTCTCTTCGCCAAGCGTAAAGCTTGGCGCCAGTAGCATTAACAGTGCCATTGAAAGGAAACAGCGTTTGAAAAAATCCAGTTTCATGTCTTCTCTATAATCCACAAATATGCTCGTTTCTCCGATCCAGTGTCACTGCTATTTAAGTTAAGGCTAGTTCCTTCTCCCTTGAGGAACGACCACCAGGGATAGCGGAAGTGCGTTAGCAGGCATGGAGCCTGCAACACTAAGGTTTGGATGAGGGAGGTTTATAAGGTTTTCCTTATTACTTAGATTCTCATCACCCTAGCCCCCTCCAGAAGGAGAAGGAGACCGCATTGCTTAACTTAAATAGCAGTGACACTAGAGCGTGGGAACTATTAGAGGTCCTGCGCGAGCATAATAGGGTTTCGTGCAAATAGTAGATTCAGTTTGCCTTAATGCATCCGAATTCGTTCTTATTGTTCTGCCAAAGCATAACCTGCACCACCAGGGGCAACCACCGAGACGAATATAAATGGCGAATTGCCGACTGTCCTCGCACCATGGACTTGGTTGGGTTTCGCCACCGCAATATCGTTAGTTTTAATACGGCTGACTATTCCGTCACCTTGGAAATAGTCAGCCGTACCGGATAATACTGTCCAAGTGTCTTGCCCATGCGGATGGACATGGGCGGCAATTTCTTACCCAGGATTGACATGCCACACGACAATCACGGACCCTGGTGTTTCAAATACCACTGAGCGGAGGCAGGTCGCGAAGGTTGGATAAAGTCTGCAACAGGGAACAATCTTGTTTCTGATGTCACAAACTGCTGACCATTTTCGCTATGAAGACCTGCCGCCTAAATCACAATTACTTATAACTCTGCCCAGAACATTTCTTGGTTTTGGTGTTGTAATTACCACAACTAATCGGCGCTGTCCAATCGGCAATAATGGGCTTGCTCTCTGGCAAAAAGTCCGACCACGCATCGCCATCGACCAGTTTGTTGGTTTGCCAGACGGTAGCAAATTGGCCGTCATCCTGGATTTCGCCGATTAATACGGGTTTGCTGATGTGATGGTTGGGCAACATCTTTGACGTGCCGCCGGTCAAGTTAGGGAACTCAACACCGATAATGGCATCTTGTACTTTAGCAGGATCGGTTGAACCTGCTTTCTCAACCGCTTTAACCCACATGTTGAAGCCAATGTAATGGGCTTCCATTGGGTCATTAGTGACACGTTTTGGATTTTTGATGAAGTCATGCCATTGCTTAATGAAAGCAGCATTCTTGGTGCTGTCTTCACTCATAAAGTAATTCCATGCCGCCAAATGGCCTACCAACGGTTTAGTGTCGATGCCGGAAAGCTCTTCTTCACCAACCGAAAACGCAACCACCGGAATGTCTTCTGCCTTGACGCCTTGGTTGCCCAGTTCTTTGTAGAAAGGCACGTTGGCATCACCATTAATCGTTGAAACTACGGCAGTTTTCTTGCCAGCAGAGCCAAATTTCTTGATGTCGGCAACGATGCTTTGCCAATCGGAATGGCCAAACGGGGTATAGTTAATCATGATGTCTTTCTTGGCTACGCCCTTGGCTTTCAGATAAGCCTCAAGGATTTTGTTGGTCGTGCGGGGATAGACGTAATCGGTTCCCGCCAAAACCCAGCGATTCACTTTTAGGTCATTCATCAAGTAATCGACCGCAGGAATGGCCTGTTGGTTAGGCGCAGCACCCGTATAGAAGACGTTTTTGGACGATTCCTCACCTTCGTATTGCACGGGGTAAAACAAGACCCCGTTCAACTCTTCAATCACAGGCAATACTGATTTACGCGACACTGATGTCCAGCAACCGAAAATAGCAGCCACCTTATCTTTGGTTAGTAATTCGCGGGCTTTTTCCGCAAACAAGGGCCAGTTGGAAGCAGGGTCAACCACCACCGCTTCCAGCTTTTTGCCCAGCAAACCGCCTTTCTTATTTTGCTCGTCGATTAACATCAGCATGGTGTCTTTCAGCGTGGTTTCACTGATCGCCATCGTGCCGGACAAGGAATGCAACACGCCGACTTTGATGGTGTCTTCGGCCTGGGCATTAGCTGTGCCTAAAGCAACAGCTGCGAACGTCATGGCGGTCGCCAGAGTTCGTAATTTTTGCGAAACCTTCTTCATATCAATTATCCTGATTAAGTGGTAAAAATTAAATTTGTAATTGAAAGCCGAGTTTAATGGCATTAATGTTGTCGCCGGAAGCAGTCGAACCATAATTCAAGCCTTTGGTCAGCAAGTCGCCATACGTCCAGCTTAACGATACCCGTGCGTTATGACCGTCGATGACATAGTTAACACCGCCCTCGTATGCCTCACGGTTAGAGCTGGTGCTGGGCATCACACTGGTGTAACGGAAATACGGCTGGAACTGCCCGATCCAGACCTTATCTGGTATTAAGTACATGCCGCTCACGTCATAGGCATTGCCTTCAAACATGGCAAAGCCCTGTGCTTTGCCATCAGCGTCGAGATCATCGCGCGTGTCTTGACTGTAGCCGTTGCCGATGCCGTAGTTTTTGTATTCGCCGTTGAAGGTGACGACACCGTTATTGGGTAACACTTTTTCCAGCAAAATATCCGCTGTCGTTCCACGGAAAGTGCCTGGATCATCCGCTGTACCTGCGCCGTCTTCCTGATATTGGTTAGTTACCCCGACTGTCAGAATATCGCCGCCTTT
>SHZQ01000052.1 GCA_009695535.1 Methyloglobulus sp. | reverse complement strand
GGTAGATAATTAGTCAACCCTGAAAACCGCATCATCCAATTGAATCATATAACTATTTGTCAACATAAGACACAACCAATCGACCGGAAATGATAAAATAAGCCCTTGTTTCTCGGTCGATAAGGATCAAAACATGTTAATGCCCTCAAGCACAGACCACCAGACCAACTTCTTGGGTACCGACCTGTTGCTGCAACTCGATCCCCATGACCTGCTGCTGCGCTTGGCGCAGGTGATCCCTGGCCGGAAGTTGTACTTTCTACTTCAATTCGGGTTGGTCATGTAAAAGCTGCTGTCTGAATGCTTCGATGAGCTGTTCATTATCGCGTTCATGCCTAGCAATCGACACCTTGATTTCTCTAACGACTTGCATCGGTGCGGAGGACACAAACACAATCCGGTCGGCCAACGTAATCGCTTCGCGTAAATCATGGGTAACAAACAGCACGGTGTGTGGACGTTGCTGCCACAAGCTTATCAACAAGCTCCTGACCTGCCTTGCAGTCGATTCATCCAGGGACACAAACGGCTCATCCATTAATAACACGTCAGAATTAATGGCAAAAGCGCGGATAATCGCCACCCGTCGGCTCATGCCCACAGAAAGCCGTTCAGGATAAACGTGCTGAAATTGGGTAAGCTGCATCACGTCCAGCAAGGCATCAATATTTTCTGAAGAAGCATAATCCTCGATTGCCAGCTCTATATTTTCCCTAACCGTGCGCCAAGGCAAAAGCCGTGGATTTTGAAAAACATAGCCAATTTTGGGCTGGGTTTGCAACTGTCCTACCTTGATTTCCCCGTCATAATCACGGTCAAGATCAGCGATAATATTCAATAAGGTGGTTTTGCCACAACCAGACGACCCTACCAAACAGACAAATTCATTAGCATTAATCGCTAATTTAAAATCAGCTATCGCTAAATGCTGCCCTGCCCTGCCTTTAGCGGGATAGATTTTGCTTTTAATGTTGATTGCTATCATTGTCAATTAACGCCGCCAGCGTTGCGCCCTAGCATCTAAAGGCTTTAAAACCATCAGCTCCAGCAGTTGAATAATACCAACAAAAGCAATGGTATAAGCCAGAAGACTGGCAACATCAAAGAGTTGAAAAAATGAATACAGTTGAAAACCTACACCATTACTTCGCCCCAGCAATTCAACGACCAAGATGATTTTCCAGACCAACGCCAGACCTGTACGGGTTGCGCCCATGATGTATGGGTACAATTGCGGCCAGACAACGTTCAGCAAGGTCTTTTTCCTGCCAAAACGATAACTCCGCGCCATTTCCAGTAAATCTTGATCCAAAGCGCGCGCGCCTTCCCTGATGGTGACAATCACGTTAGGCAATTTATTGATAACCACCGCCAAAATCGCCGCCACCTCAGTTAGCCCAAACCAGACGTAGCATAAAATAATGGTGACCAATGCGGGAATGTTCAGAAAAATGACCAGCCAGTTATCGAAGAAGCTATCTAACTTTTTATTGCGCCCTAGAAGAATCCCTAGCCCGCATCCCAGCAGCATTGCAATGCTGAAACTGACAATTAACCTAAGTAAGGTTACTCCCAGATGATAGGGAATTTGCCCGTTTAAACAGCCTTGCCATAAGACTTTGCCGACGACGAGGGGGGTAGGTAAGTTGTTGCTGTTCAAGAATGCAGCCAATGCCTGCCACACTAGCAATAAAGCCAGAAAAGACAGGACTGGCATGATTTTTCTCAGTGCAATCAACATGATATTAAGGTGGTGGCCAGAATGTTCCGACTTGCAGATGTTCGGATTTTCCGGTGAGTTGGTTATTGCTCACTTTCCGCAATAGGCTGTAAATGCGCTCCGCCGCTTGTTTTTCTGGGCTGCCCCATGCCGCTACATTGCCTTCACAATAACGCTGGCGCAGTTTAGCTTGCGTGGCGGTATCATCGGCTTGGGTTAAGGGAATGATTTTTTTCCAATCAGCTTCTGACGAGCATAATAATTGTTTCGCATTTTTGCTTGCTATAATAAATGCGTTCACAGCAGATTTATGAGCGTCTGCCCAGCTTTGCTTGAACACATAGCCCAATGTAGGGACGTTTTCTTGAATGCCTAAGCCTTTTAATATACCTTTACCATCAATCAGTTGGCGATAGCCTTGCGCTTCCAGTTTCGCACCAAAATGCCAGTAATTGAGCGCAGCATCAACGCGTCCTTGCTTAAGTTGCTCGTTAATCAGTGGTGGTGCACCAAAAATTTTCTCAACGCGGGTATTTAATTCGATGCTCTCTTTTTGCGCCAAGACTTGCAACAACAACCAGTTTTTATCTAACTCACCACCAGCAATTCCAAAGCGTTTGCCTTTGAGGTCTTTAATCGCATGAATAGGGCTATTTTCCGGCACCATTAAAGCACCCGAAGTCGTTGAATAGGGATAAAACGTAAAATCTACACTATCTGACCGCATCCTGGAAACCCAAATCCAATCGGAAACGATGATGTCAATCGCGCCCGACTGCAAAGCTATTTTTCCTGCTTCTGCTGTGGTAACAGGGTATGTTTCTATAGTGAAATCATGGGCTTTTACGCTGCTGCCAGCCTGCAACACAGATAACTCCCAAGCCAAAGTACCCGTAGCTTGAACACCAATTCGGATGGTTGTTTTATCCGATGCAAAGCTGTTGAATGTTAAAAAACAAAATCCAAACAATAAAGCGAAATATTTCATGTACCCACTGAAGAACCGTTTAACTCAAAGGTTCATTTTATCTGTACACCCGCCCTTAAGCGAATCTGTTTCAACAGGCACAAAAAAGCCCAGTTGCTTTATAACAACCGGGCTTTTAGTTTTTACAGCGACAAAGCTATAAAAGCAGCAAGATTACATCATGCCGCCCATACCACCCATGCCACCCATATCTGACATACCGCCACCATGACCGCCCTTATCATCACTAGGTGCATCAGCAATCATAACTTCAGTTGTCAGCATCAAGCCAGCAACAGACGCTGCGTTTTGCAGCGCAGTACGGGTTACTTTGGCAGGATCTAAGATACCCATTTCGATCATGTCGCCATACACACCGGTTGCGGCGTTGTAACCGAAGTTGCCTGTGCCTTTTTGCACTTCGTTGAACACGACTGAAGGCTCATCACCTGCGTTGGCAACGATTTGACGTAAAGGCTCTTCCATTGCACGGCGAAGGATGTTAACGCCGACTGTTTGGTCGTGGTTGATGCCTTCAAGGCCAACCAAGGCTGATAATGCACGGACTAACGCAGTACCGCCGCCAGCAACAACGCCTTCTTCAACCGCAGCACGGGTTGAATGGAGGGCATCTTCTACGCGGGCTTTCTTTTCTTTCATTTCAATTTCGGTTGCAGCACCGACTTTGATAACCGCTACACCGCCAGCTAATTTAGCCAGACGTTCTTGCAGTTTTTCTTTGTCGTAGTCAGAAGTTGCATCTTCAGCTTGTGCGCGGATTTGGTTTACGCGACCTTTGATTTGCTCTTCAGAACCTGCGCCATCAATAATTGTGGTGTTTTCTTTAGTAATTTGTACGCGTTTCGCTGTACCTAGTTGGCTCAATTCAGCTTTTTCAAGACTTAAACCAACTTCTTCCGCGATAACAGTGCCGCCAGTTAACACCGCAATGTCTTCCAACATGGCTTTACGACGGTCGCCGAAACCAGGTGCTTTAACGGCTGCAACCTTAACGATGCCACGAATGGTGTTAACTACCAGAGTTGCTAAGGCTTCGCCTTCAACGTCTTCGGCAACAATCAATAATGGACGACCAACTTTAGCAACGGCTTCCAGAATAGGCAACATTTCACGGATGTTAGAGATTTTCTTTTCGTAAATCAGGATAAGTGGATCGTCGAGTTCGACGCTCATGTTTTCTTGTTTGTTGATGAAGTAAGGTGACAAATAGCCACGGTCAAACTGCATCCCTTCAACTACGTCTAGCTCGTTATCCAGGCCTGAACCTTCTTCAACGGTGATAACGCCTTCTTTGCCGACTTTTTCCATCGCTTCAGCAATGATTTTACCGACTGATTCATCAGAGTTAGCGGAAATTGTACCGACTTGGGCGATTGCTTTGTTGTCTGCACAAGGCGTAGCGGATTTGACGATGGCTTCAACGGCTTTAGTCACGGCTAAATCAATACCGCGTTTCAAGTCCATTGGGTTCATGCCAGCGGCAACGGCTTTTAAGCCTTCGTTGACGATAGATTGCGCCAATACGGTTGCAGTGGTGGTGCCGTCACCAGCAACATCAGAAGTATGGGAAGCGACTTCCTTAACCATCTGTGCACCCATGTTTTCAAACTTGTCTTTCAGTTCGATTTCTTTGGCTACAGATACACCATCTTTAGTGATGGTTGGAGCGCCGTAGCTTTTGTCCAGAATCGCGTTACGGCCTTTAGGGCCCAAAGTCACTTTTACTGCATTTGCTAAAATATTAACGCCACGCGCCATGCGGGTACGTGCGTCATCACCAAATAATACGTCTTTTGCTGCCATGTTTTATTCCTAATTCGTTTGTTTATAGTAGGGAGTGGTACGCGCTGCGTACCTTACGGGCTGATATAATAAAAAGCAGGTTTAACCTACAACGCCCATGATGTCTTCTTCGCGCATAACGATCAGATCTTCACCATCGACTTTTACTTCGTTACCAGCATATTTGCCAAACAACACTTTATCGCCAACTTTGACTTCCAAAGCGCGGACTTGGCCGCTATCTAATTGTTTGCCGCCGCCTATAGCCAACACCATGCCTTGGCTGGGTTTTTCTGCCGCAGAGCCTGGCAATACAATGCCACCTGCTGTTTTGGTTTCTTCTTCAAGGCGTTTGACGATAACTCTGTCATGTAACGGACGTATATTCATAATATCTCCTAAGGGTTAAATAAAGGGTTTGTGCGTTATTAGCACTCGCTAGTCCTGAGTGCTAATAATAATCAGCTTTTGCAGTCTGTCAAGTTCTTTGGCATTATCTCCCTCCTGCGCTTATCAATAAAACAACTTATGAATGACAACCAACTACTACGCTATAGCCGCCAAATCATGCTGCCCCAGTGCGATATTGCCGGACAACAAAAACTACTTGCTGCCCGTGTTCTGATTGTGGGCGCAGGCGGTTTGGGTTCTCCTGCGGCCATGTATCTCGCCGCTGGCGGTGTTGGTCAAATCACCATTTATGATGACGACGAAGTGGATTTATCCAATTTGCAAAGACAGATTGCTCATCACACAGACGATGTGGGGATGGATAAGGTAATTTCAACCCGCAACACACTCAATCAGTTAAATCCCAACGTGCAGGTTATGGCCATTAAACAACGCTTAACGGGTGAGCATCTGGACGAAGAAGTCAAAAATGCCGATGTGGTATTGGATTGCAGCGATAATTTTGCAACGCGGTTTGCTATTAATAAGGCTTGTGTGAGTTTTCGGAAACCTTTGGTTTCAGGCGCGGCAATTCGGTTTGAGGGGCAGGTATCTGTGTTTACACCGGGTCTTAACGATAGCCCATGCTACAACTGTCTGTATAAAAATGAAGGCGAAGAAATGCAAAACTGCGCGACTAATGGCGTAATTGCACCCATTACGGGCATTGTGGGCAGCATTCAGGCGTTGGAAGCGATGAAGCTTATCATTGAAGTTGGCGAAACTTTGACCGAAAGATTATTGCTTATCGATGGCCTGACGATGAACATCAAAACCATGCGCTTTAAAAGAAACCTAGCTTGTCCAACTTGCGGGAAGCTGTAGGTACTGAAGAGTTGCTGATAAGTCCTTCGACAAGCTCAGGACGAACGGTATAAACAAGACGCAATGGTAAGTAGCTGATTCCGTTCGTACCCACAGGACATAAATGGTGAGTTTGTCGAACCATGAGCGGAATCAACCCATTAGAGTTTTAAGATGATGCTTTGTTTTTATTCAACTGCTTTTTCACCAAAGCAATTACCCTTTCAGCCAAATCATTGACCAAAGACGGGCTATCGCCATGTGGTTCAATATCGCCAAACGGTTTGCCGTCTTTTTGCGAAAATTTGTAGATAAAATACCCCAAAGGCGCAAAAGCCGCTGCACCAATTAGAATCATCGCTATAAAAAGTTCTATCACATCACTCATAATGCCTCCTCAACGCGTATTTGTTTGAATTGTTTTTGCTGTTTAGGTTAAGCCCGATGATACGCTTTTCTAACAAAAAATAAAGCGTCCTAGCCCGGTAAATTCAACCCAAAAATCCAGCAACTTTTTCCCTAATAACAGTCGTATTTCCGTAGTTGCGAAAAACAATTGTTCGTCGTATACTTCGGGTTGCTTTCTTGATCAAGCTAGCTTAATAAAAAATTTAAACTTCTGGAGGTTTACAATGAAATGGGAAACACCAAGCTACACTGACTTGCGTTTCGGTTTTGAAGTCACCATGTACATCATGAACCGTTAAAAACAATTAGTTCAGATCAAAAAGGGGGTTCTTTGTGAACCCCCTTTTTTTTGCCTATATACGGCTAATACCCTATCATTCGCACTGTTTTATTGAACATAATCGTAACGAAATGAAAATCAGAATCCTAGGCTCCGGCGCAGGCGGCGGCTTTCCGCAGTGGAACTGCAACTGCAATAACTGCAAACGCATTCGCTCCAGTGAGATGAGCGGCAAAGCCAGAACGCAATCATCGATTGCCATCAGCAGCGACAATACCAACTGGCTGTTAATCAATGCCTCGCCCGACATCCGCGCCCAATTGGAAGCCTTCCCTGCCATTCAGCCCAAGCAAGGCTTGCGCGATACTGGCATTAAAGCTGTTTTGCTAATGGATAGCCAAATCGACCACACCACAGGCTTATTGATGCTGCGCGAAGGCAAACCTCTGAACATTTACTGCTCCGAGATGGTCAAGCAAGATTTGACCAGCGGTTTTCCAGTATTTAATATGCTGGCACATTATTGCACTGTCATTCACCACCCGATTCCCGTCGATGGCAGCAGTTTTACCATTCCCGCAATTGCCGACTTGCGTTTTTATACCCAAGCACTCAAAAGCAAAGCTCCGCCTTATTCACCGCACCGCCACGACCCACATGAAGGCGACAATATCGGCGTGATCATCGAGCAGATTTCCACCGGCAAAAAACTATTTTATTCGCCCGGACTGGGTGAAATTGAAGGCCACGTCATGACTGCCATGCAATCTGCTGATTGCTTATTGATTGACGGTACGTTCTGGACGGAAGATGAAATGATCAGCCAAGGCTTAGGCAAGAAAAATGCGTCAGACATGGGGCACTTACCGCAATCCGGCGCTGGCGGCATGATCGAACTCCTGGGTAAGCTACCGAATGCGCGTACGATATTGATCCACATCAACAACAGTAACCCGATTTTGGATGAAGATTCCGAGCCGCATCAGCAACTACTTCAAGCCGGGATTGAAGTGGCGTATGATGGCATGGAGATTGATTTGTAAGTTATGATATTGTTTTCGTTCATGGTTCGACATGCTCACCACGAACGGAATCAAATGTAAAAAAACCGTTCGTCCTGAGCTTGTCGAGGGACGACATCAACAAGATTTTTCTCTATGACGAATACTGAACATCACCCCTGGATCCGCACCGAATTCGAAGCCCAACTGCGCGGCATGGAAAAGTATTACCACATTAACCACCCTTACAACATGTTGATGAACGAAGGTAAGCTCAACAAGGCGCAAATACAGGGCTGGGTTGCCAACCGCTTTTATTACCAAGTCAGCATTCCGCGCAAGGATGCCAACATCCTCGCCAACTGCCCAGACCGCGCCACCCGCCAGCTTTGGATACAACGCATCATCGACCACGACGGACAATCCGGCGAGCCTGGTGGCATTGAAGCCTGGATACAACTGGGCATGGCGGTGGGCTTAAGTCGCGAGGAAATCGTATCTGAACAGCATGTGCTGCCCGGCGTACGCTTTGCCGTCGATGCCTACGTTAACTTCGCCCGACAAACCGAATGGCACGAAGCCGCCAGCTCGTCATTAACGGAACTGTTCGCCCCAAAAATACACCAGCAACGCCTAGCCAACTGGCCGGAACATTATCCCTGGATCGACCAAGCTGGCTACGCCTACTTCCGTAAGCGCCTAAGCGAAGCACGCCGCGATGTCGAACACGGCCTGGAAATTACCCTGGACTGGTACAAGACCCGCGAACAACAAGATCGCATGATTAAGATATTGAAATTCAAGCTGGACGTACTATGGACAATGGCGGATGCCATGTATATGGCTTACATCAACAATATGCCGCCGTATTTTAATGTGGAAACATAGGCACAAGTCGCAAGACGCAGTGCTAAAAACAAGGTATAACTGCCTTTTTACTCTATGTCGGGTATTTTGTATCACATCTTGTAGGTTGTGGGTGAGGTACGAACCCCGACAATGTTAAAATCATACTCTGGGACAAACTAGATAAGGACATTAAGGCTTATTTCATCAAACCTTTTTTATAAGGCAGAAACCATGCAAACATATCAACAAAAAAATAAATCGTTTTCGGCTTTGTTAATGATTATCTTTATTTACCTCGGTTGCAACTCGGTTTTTGCCGAAACCGCCAGCAATGCAGATGAGCAACACGCACAAAAAAACCTTAATATGTCGGGGCTATATCTGGGTTTTTATCCTTGTTCTGATTGCACGGGCATTCGGACAACGCTTGCTTTAAATAAAAACAATAGCTATGTCTACATTTCCATCTACGTCGGCAAATCAGACCGAGAAATTATCGAAAAAGGCAAATTTACCCTAGG
Organism: Methyloglobulus sp.; assembly: GCA_009695535.1. Taxonomy (GTDB): domain Bacteria; phylum Pseudomonadota; class Gammaproteobacteria; order Methylococcales; family Methylomonadaceae; genus Methyloglobulus. The sequence continues at coordinate 1,988 of SHZQ01000052.1, read as the reverse complement.
CAAGAACGGCAATACGCTGGTTTTGACACCGAAAAAAGGCTCTACCACAACACAGCAGTATTTAATCGAAGATGACATGCTAATTAAGTTGGACGAAGATGGCGAGCGGATTACTAAAGACGGTGCAGACGGCTATATTTTGAAGCGGAAAGATGTTGTGAACCAATCAGGAAGTGGTCATGGCGGGCATTAATTACAAACTCTTGCAATAGAGGCTAGAAGCAGTTTGGGGTTAGGTATGTCATTTACGATTTAGAGTGACGTAAAAAAGCGAATCATCAGGTAATGAGCAAGACGATCATTATTCGACCAGAAGCGGAATAAGATTTAAACCAAGCCTATTTAATGGCATGAGTCACAACGTAAGGCTTGGGAGATGACTTTCTTTTATGCATTGAAGGTGTTGGCTCGATTAACCCGCAACCCTGAGCTGTATCGAAAAATACATGGGGATGTTAGGCGAATACTGATTGACCGCTTTCCTTTTGGCATTTTCTTTATTGAAAATGAACAGCACATCGTTATTTTAGCCGTGTTACATGCCCGTAGAAGCCCTGCCGTATGGAAAGACCGAATTTAACATTCGATGTCAATTTGAAAAAAATATACAAGCTAACACAAAAATGACCATCAACCCAGACCAGCCCATCAAGTTTTCGCCCATGCACCGTTTGCAATGGGAAGAAGCCCAGCAGAAAACCGTCATCCTGTATCCTGAAGGCATGGTGGAACTTAACCAAAGTTCGGCGGAAATCCTGAAATGCTGCGACGGCATCCGCAATCTGGCGCAAATCGTGGACGAACTTGAACAAAAATTTGCCACCACCGGTCTCACTAACGACATTACCGCTTTCCTTGAGGTTGCCTTACAAAATGGCTGGATCCAACAATAACCTATCCACAAAACCGATAACCCCGCCGCGCTGGTTGCTGGCGGAACTCACCTACGCCTGTCCGCTGCAATGCCCGTATTGCTCGAATCCAGTGGATTATGCCAAATATCCCAACGAACTCAGCACAGAGGACTGGAAGCGAGTGTTGACCGAGGCCCGTAAAATGGGCGCGGTGCAATTGGGTTTTTCCGGTGGCGAACCATTGACGCGCAAAGATTTGGTCGAATTGGTCAAACACGCACGGGAGCTGGGCTATTACTCCAACTTGATTACCTCCGGCTACGGCATGACCGAAGAGAAAATCATCCAGCTTAAAGAAGCCGGGCTTGACCATATTCAGGTCAGTATCCAAGCCAGCAGCCAGGAGTTGAATGACCATATCGCGGGTACGAAATCGTTTGAACACAAAAAAGCGGTGGCGCATTTAGTCAAAAAACACGGCTACCCAATGGTATTGAATGTCGTGATGCACCGAGAAAATATCCACCAAATGCCGCAAATTCTTGAAATGGCAGAAGAATTAGGTGCCGATTATGTGGAACTGGCGAACGCGCAATATTACGGCTGGGCGCACACCAACCGCGATTTATTGCTACCCACCAAAGAACAATTCCAGCAAGCCGAGCAAATCGCCCAGGCTTTTAAAGAAAAAGTCACGGGCAAGATGAAAATTTATTACGTCGTGCCGGATTATTACGAAGACCGCCCCAAAGCCTGCATGAACGGCTGGGGTACGACGTTCCTGACCATCGCGCCCGACGGCGTTGCTTTACCCTGCCATTCCGCCCGTGATTTACCAGGGCTGGATTGTCCTAATGTGAATGATTACAGCATCCACGAAATATGGCATGACTCCAAGGCCTTCAACTTTTTCCGAGGCTTTGAATGGATGAAAGAACCCTGTCGCAGTTGCGACGAAAAAGAAAAAGACTTCGGCGGCTGCCGTTGTCAGGCTTATTTATTGACGGGCGATATGTACCTTGCTGACCCAGTATGCAGCAAGTCACCGGAACATGCTGTTATTCAGCAAGCGATTGATTCAGCTAAGGTTACTGCCAGTTTAGCAAGTGATGAAAAGCCGTTGGTTTTTAGGAA
>SHZQ01000051.1 GCA_009695535.1 Methyloglobulus sp. | reverse complement strand
TCCATATTGGACATATCAAGGTAAGCGATTAAAAGATCTTTACGAAGAAACCTATGGCAATGTCGATAAAATGTAGCTCGTAGGCTGGACTGAGGAACGAAACCCAGCATGAAAGCTTAATCATAAAATGTTGCTGGGTTTACCAACCCAGCCTACTAACAAACCTGTCGCATTGGCCTTATTCCTAAAAATCAAGTGAAAAATTACCATTTTTAAGCACATATATTGGCAAGCAATCTTCAAAAAGACCGTTATAATCATCGCCTAGCCTTAATTGACGATTATAAAACCAGTCGCCCCACAACAAACGAGCATCAATAAACGAATATGGAATCCCATAACGACTTTGTAAGCTGGTTTCGGAATTCATCGCCTTACATCCACGCGCACCGCAACAAAACTTTTGTCATCTCGTTTGGCGGCGAGGCGGTGCTGGCTGAAGATTTTGATCACCATGTCCACGATTTTGCCCTACTGAGCAGCTTAGGCATACGTTTGGTGTTGGTGCATGGGATACGACCTCAAATTGATGAAAGGCTTACTCGGCTTAATGCCCCTGCCCGTTTCCATCATAATTTACGCATTACCGACGATTTGGCTTTGCAATGCGTGAAAGAAGCTGCGGGTACGGTGCGGGTGGAAATCGAAGCCTTATTATCGATGGGCTTGGCGAATTCGCCGATGGCAGGTAGCGGCCTTAAAGTAGCATCCGGTAATTTTGTCACTGCCAAACCTTTAGGCGTGATTGATGGTGTGGATTATTGCCATACGGGTGAAGTGCGCCGTATAGACAGTAACGCCATTCAGCAGCAACTGGAACAAAAAAATGTGGTCTTAATTTCGCCCATCGGCTACTCGCCCACGGGCGAAGTATTTAATTTGTCTGCCGAACAGGTTGCAACGGCGGTGGCAATTTCTCTAAAAGCGGAAAAGCTGATCTTACTCACAGAACAAAACGTTAAAAATCCTGACAATAATCAGCCCATTCGTCAAATGACTAGCGACGAAGCGGATTTGTTTTTAAAAAAGCACAAAGATACGCCAAACACAATTGCTCTGCCCCTCAAAGCCGCCATTCAAAGTTGCCAGTCTGGCGTAAAACGGGTTCATCTGATCGATAGAACCGTCGATGGCGCTTTATTGCTAGAGCTGTTCAGTCATGACGGAATAGGGACTTTGATTAGCTCAACCCCGTTTGAAGCACTACGCCCCGCCACACTTAATGACATCGGCGGTATACTGGAGCTTATCAAGCCCTTGGAGCTGCAAGGCAAGCTGGCAAAACGCTCGCGGGAAAAAATCGAAATGGAAATAGCGGATTATATCGTCCTGGACATAGATGGTCTGATTATCGGCTGCATGGCGTTACATGCCGATGAGAAAGGTCAATTTGGGGCGATTGCCTGCCTTGCTGTACATCCTGATTATCAAGGTGCGGCACGAGGGCAACGACTGTTTGAGCATGTCTGCCAAAAAGCCAAGCAGCTAAAGCTTAAGAAACTATTTTTGTTATCTACGCAAACGGCGCATTGGTTTATTGAGCGGGGCTTTCAACCTTCGACGATTGCCAACCTGCCTGAATCGCTAAAAATGCTTTACAGTCCCGAAAGAAATTCCAAAGTGCTGTGCAAATTTATCGAATGACAGAAAGATATGAGCTCATCTTCCTCACATTTTTCGATATTGCAGATTACCGACCCGCATATCCTAGCTACACCGGAAGCAACGCTGTTAGGCGTTAATACGGCGCACTATTTCAATGCCGTACTCGAACACGCTTTTCGTTCAAACCGGAAATTTGACCTGTGCTTACTTACGGGCGATCTTGCTCAAGACCCTTGTCTAGCAAGCTATAAGCACATACTAAACAAGCTAGAAACGTACGACATTCCCTGTATTTGCTTACCTGGAAATCATGATAATTTCGACATTATGCAAGCAGTGTTTTGCACGGAACAGGTTAATTGCCGTAAGCAAATCGTGTTGGAGAACTGGCAAATCGTTAGCCTGAACAGCCAAATCCCAGGTTCTGCCGGTGGCTATTTGTCGGATAAGGAGCTGGTGTTTCTGGGAGAATGTTTAAGCGAGAACTCAGAGCTTAACACCCTGATTGCCGTTCATCATCATTGCCTACCCACCGAAAGCCTTTGGATGGATACGATGATGATTGAAAATGCCCTGGAATTTTTCGACCTTTTCAAGCCCTATCCCAACGTAAAAACCATTATCAACGGACATATCCATCAAGCTATGGACGTTCAAGTTGATTCTGTGCGGATATTAACAACACCTTCTACCTGTTTTCAGTTCAAGCCCTTAAGCGAACGCTTTAGCTTAGACGACACCTCACCCGGTTATCGCTGGATAAATCTGTACGCTGATGGCAGTATGGATTCCGATATAGTTCGTTTGACTGAACCCTTGAAAGGCATACAGGCAAACACGCAGGGTTATTGAAGCTTAGGCTTATTTTTGCCAAACTCAATTGTCGATGCCAGATAACCTGTAGCATCCACTGGCACTGAATCAATAGTAAGAATAGCCCCTAATTCCGTCATCGCCCGTTGATAAACCTTGCGTTTGAAGTAGACGACATCCTTAAGCGGCTCCCAATAATCCACCCAACGCCAGCCATCAAACTCAGGTTTAGGGCAATGGTCAAAACGCACATTGGATTCATGCGAGACCAAGCGCAACATATACCATATCTGCTTTTGCCCGATGCACAACGGTACGGAATTTTTGCGGATGTACCTATCAGGTAGCTGGTATCTCAGCCAATAACGCGTTCGTCCAAGCATCTGGACGTGCTGTGTTTGCAGCCCCGTTTCCTCCCACAATTCACGATACATCGCCGTTTCAGGGTCTTCATTTGGATTGATGCCACCTTGTGGAAACTGCCACAAGTCCACACCTACCCGTTTTGCCCAAAACACGCGACCCGCGTCATTGCAAAGGATGATGCCGACATTGGGTCGGTATCCTTTTGAGTCGATCATGTCAAAAAAACCTTTGTCTTTTGCCACATCCATTGCTACAGCCTACGTATGCTAAAATCGAGCAATGAAGTGAAATATAATTAATGGCATCATTGTTCCACAAAAAATGCCCAGATGCTAGATAGCATATCCCTTTAATTTTAAAAGACAGGTTAACTGTGAGTTTAGCGATTTTTGATTTAGACAATACCCTGATTGCCGATGACAGCGACTATCTTTGGGGGCAATTTCTGGTAGACCAAGGCATTGTTGATAAGGCGTATTACGAAGCTGCAAACGCCAAGTTTTACAGCGATTACAAGCAAGGAACGCTGGATATTACTGAATTCCTGCACTTTTCATTGAAACCGTTGGCGGACAATAAAACTGATGACCTTTATCGGTGGCGTGATGAATTTATCAAAACCATCATCCGCCCACTGCTGTTAAAACCAGCGCAACAACTTATCGACAAACACCGCTTACGTGGCGACACGTTAATGGTAATTACCGCTACCAATCGCTTCGTCACCGAACCTATCGTCAAACTGTACGGCATTGAACTATTGCTGGCGACTACACCAGATAAGGTGAATGGCAGATATACCGGCAGTTTTACCGGAATCCCCTGCTTTCAGGAAGGTAAGGTTAAGCTATTAGAAGAGTGGCTAGAGCAATCATCGGAAACCCTCGTAAATAGCTGGTTTTACAGTGATTCGCATAATGATTTACCCTTGCTGAATAGGGTGGACAATCCCGTTGCAGTTGATCCTGACGAAAAGCTAAGCGCTTATGCGAAAACTGCGAATTGGTCGATTATTAGCTTAAGAACTGAGGATTGCCCGACTCAGCATTTCCAAAAATAGCAGAATGGATTGCAAAAATCGGCTGCGGGTGAAGTATCTAACTTGATTGATAAGGCGAATTAGCAAACCTAGGTTTGCACTTCAAAATACTCGCGATTTACAGATATAAGCCTAAAAGGTCATCAAATAGACAGGTTTAACCCACTAGCCAAAAGGTTTCACTCATTTTTTCCTGATAAAAAACACCTGCACATTGGCTTGCCGAGTGAATTCAAGTGTCTGATGTCCGGTTTGTTCAACATAAACCCCGATATCTAAATGCGCGGCGGGATCGGTGGCGATGATTTTTATCACGTCGCCACTTTGCACTTCCATCAAGGCTTTTTTCAGACGCAATAACGGTAGTGGACAGCTTAAGCCGCTGGCATCCACTTCCAGGTCACATTCAATTAAAATTAACTCTGTCATTGCTACAACTGACTCGACTACATTGGAGATTGTATATAATAACATCTTCATCCTAATCGACGTTGCACCTGTAATGGATTATTTCCCCGTTTTTTTCAAGCTTAAAGGACAAGATTGCCTGGTCGTCGGTGCTGGTGACATCGCCGCCCGTAAAATCGAGCTGTTAGCCCGTGCTGGGGCAAACATTACCGTAATCGCCAGGGAGATAAGCGAAGTGGTAGCGACTATGCAAAAAACCCACTGCTTAATTATTCAGCAAACGTCTTTTGCTCCTGCTGATTTAAGCCATTTCAAGTTAATTATTTCAGCAACGGACAACATCGAAACCAACATACTGGTCGCCAAAACTGCCACAGCACAGCGCATCCCAGTCAATGTAGTTGATAATCCTGGACTTAGCAGCTTTATCTTTCCTGCTATCGTTGACCGCTCACCGATTGTTATTGCGGTATCTTCCGGTGGTTCTGCGCCGGTTTTGGCGCGCTTGCTCAGGGCAAAGATTGAATCCATCATTCCACCCGCTTATGGTCGGTTAGCAAGCCTTGCTGAGAAATTCCGCGATAAGGTTAAACGACACATTAAAATCGCCCCACAACGACGAATATTTTGGGAGAATACCTTCCAGGGAATCATTACCGAACAAGTCTTTTCTGGCAATGAACAGAAAGCCGAACAACTTCTAAAACAAGCACTTAACGATTACGATGGTACTGTTAACAATGGCGAAGTCTATTTGATAGGTGCAGGTCCAGGCGCGGCGGATTTATTGACTTTTCGCGCCTTGCGCCTGTTACAGCAAGCCGATGTCGTGGTTTATGACCGCTTAGTGTCACCGGAAATTATCGACCTGGCGCGGCGGGATTCAGAAAAAATCTACGTCGGCAAACAGCGGCAAAATCATGCTTTACCACAAGTGTCCATCAATCAATTGCTGGCTGACTTAGCAAAAGCAGGCAAGCGCGTGGCACGCTTAAAAGGCGGCGATCCTTTCATCTTTGGGCGCGGCGGTGAAGAAATCGAAACTTTGATGGCACAAGGCATTCATTTTCAAGTCGTTCCTGGCATTACCGCTGCATCGGGTTGCGCCAGTTATGCGGGTATTCCGCTGACGCACCGCGATCACGCCCAATCCTGCGTGTTCGTCACTGGGCATCTCAAGGACGATTGCGTCAACCTCAACTGGACGCAACTGGCGCTACCCAATCAAACCGTGGTTATTTACATGGGCTTGATAGGGCTGGAGCAAATCTGTCTTTCCCTAATTGCACACGGAAGCCCCAAGAACCTACCTATCGCCCTCATACAACAAGGCACGACAGACAAGCAAATAGTGATAACCGGCACATTAGAAACCTTACCCACTTTGGTTAAAAATAAACAGATTAAAGCACCGACACTCATAATTATCGGCACCGTCGTAAGCTTGCATGACAAACTTAAGTGGTTTGGACAGCACCCTTAAAGTCAAGACTTTACCTCCTAACCTAAATGCACAAAATCGGGATAAGGAGGTTGTAAGCATTTGCTTTTAATCTCCTCACCCCAATTTTTTCAACAGGAGCAGGGTTTTTACATCTTTAATGGCATTCAGTTCGAGCTCATGCTCACTAGCGATAATAGGGTCGCTAAAAATAAAAAAGCGGATTTAGAAATAAAACAATTGAATTATGTGCTTATATTTCTTATCCTTTGCCCCTTATAATAACCAACCGAACCACAAGGGTTACATGCTTGGGTTCTTTTTTATCCACCAAGAGAGGTCAACATGAAAAAAACATTAGGAACATTAGCAGGTGCGGCGTTAATCGCATTGAGTGGAGCAGCTTTCGCTGACGAATCCACCGATATTGGAAAAAAGATTTATGACCGTGCTTTTGGTCGTGGCTGCGGTACTTGCCATGATATTTCTTCAAACCCACAATTAACTGCAAATATTAAAGCAGGTACACTGACCAGAGCAGCATTTGAAGACACCCTTAAAAATGGTAGAGGCGGCATGCCAAAAGCCATTGACGAAATCATGAAAAATGCGGCTGTAACCAAAGCTGGCTACGGTGAAGACCAAGCCGTTGATGCTTTGTGGAAATATATCAGCAGCAAGTAAGAAGAACTTTTCTTATCCCGAAAAGCCGCCCTAATCTGAGGTGAAGGCGGTTTTTTTATGCTTGGTAATTGTGAGAACCTAGCATGACAAGCACGTCAGACTCTTGTGCAGTTAAAAACGCTACCACTTATGTTTTAGGTTGATGTGCGTCAACATAAGCTTTCAAGACGGCTTGCATTCTTGAGATATGTCCGCGACCCTGTCCCTTAAAAAATTCCACAATATCGCGGTCTAGTCGCAAATTTACGGACTGCTTTGGCTCCGGCAGGACCAATTCGGCTCTCGTCCAATCGGGCGCAAAACCCCGCTCATTGTCATCTGATGCAATAATTTCATCAAGCTCGTTGTCAGTCATTGCATCGACCTTGCGCCAATCGGTTAGGCTCTCGCCGCGCCTCGCTTTCAACTCATTCGCCGAATAATGCATGATATTTTCGTCTCTCCTCATGGCGTGATATCCTGAAAGAAATAATCCTAATTGCCTCGCTTCTCAGCGTATAAACAACCGTAACAAAACGACCTTGCAACATGCCGATGGCAAAAAAGCGGCTCGTCGCTATTGGTGGATGGGGCAACAACATGGGAAGCCTCAAAAACTCCGACGGCATCAAGAAAATCGAGACCATGTTTTTCAAGGCTGGTACCCGCTTACGTTCATTCCACTCAAACTGCATGGCTTACTGTATATACAGATAGTATAGAACTGCAAGAAAAATAGAGGAAACCGATGCCGTTTTCGAGGCGATGGGGATGTTTCTAAGTGCGCGTTATATCATCTACCGAAGGATTCGCACCTTAGCCGATACGCTTCGTCTGTAGGTCGATCAGTTTTGGTTGGCGTGGTTAATCCGCTACAATTTAACCGACGTTAAAAATGTAGTTGGTGGTGAGGTACGAACCCCAGCATACAAATACCCAACACACGGGGTGTGTCCGGCGCGTCCCTTTGACTGCCATGTTAGGCCAAAAAATACTCGCATATAAACGGCCTTCACATGGCAGATTTACAAAGCCATATTACTGCGCTTATTAATACCAAAATTAAAGGTAGCAATAATAATGTATATACCGAATTAATTTTATTTTTCGAGATACTCCCTTAAAAATAGCTCCAATGATAAAAATGGTGGCTCCAGCAGAAATTGTTAATTGCAAGCCCTATAAGCCAAAAATTAACAATAAACCAAGAACCATTACAATTGGTTTACCAACCTGGTTAGGGAGGTAAGTGCAACTATGATCTTGAAGGCTACAATTGAATAATATGCCAAATAGCACGCTCAAAATAAAAATAAATAAAGGCGATAATGCAATGCTAAAACTGAAGACAAGAAATCGGGAGAGCCAGTTTTTTCTCTGAGTAGCTTGAATTTGTTGGGTTAGTAACAACTTGCAACTCCCTGCTGTTATTGAAGGAATGCAGAAACTGAGCGCACACTCAACCGAATGCCTAACGTAAGTTATAAGACATCAAAAAATCAACCCCTACCCAAATACCTCTTCTTAACATCCTTATACGGCAAACGCTTACGGTATTTGACCCAAACCCCTGTCGCTGCCACAAACATCAGTCCGCAAGAGGCAAGGCTGGCGTAGATGAGGTGTTTTAGGTGGGAGACTTCTTCGGCCAACTGCGCGTTGGAAACGACGACTTCTGATTTTTTGGGGGGCTCTGAATAGGATCGCAGCACTTTGATGTCGTTTTTGAGATCGGCTATCGTTCCCAAGGAATTATCGACTGAACCTAACTTTACGCTTTGCTCTAGCGTCTTTAATTTGCCCTCAATTGAACCACTGAGCAAACCGATAAGCTGGCCTTTCAGGGTGTTGACTTCGGCGGATACGGCGGGATTTGTGCCTTGAGCAGCAATCGTGGCAGGATTGATTTTTGCATAATTATTGATGGCATCCGAACCGGGGGTGAACACAAAACCGACCACCAAAACAATCACCATCAACAAAAACACAGCACCCACCAGCAAGCGGTTGGCTTTAACCAACTGCTGATGAGAAGGGATAGTTCGCACAACCCCTTGTAATTTAAAAATTTCTGTGCGTTTTTCTTGCATGTCGCCTGTTATTTTTGTCCGCCTCATAAGACTTTGAAAGGGACTGTTATTGTTTGGACATCACCACTTTAAAGCATTTGTGCCGTTACTATCGGGTTTTTAATTATACAAGGATAATTCTAGCTTGTTTCCACTATTTAGCTGTTTTTGGAGTGGTCAATTTAGGTTTGGCACTCCGATATATCAATCAAATTACAGATTTCACCCGTCCGCTTATTTTGAACGCTTTACCGACGCTATCCGCATCCGTAAAGCATTTAGTTTGATGAAACCTTCGGCATCTTTTTGGTTGTACGCGCCGCCATCGTCTTCAAAGGTGGCAATATTGGTGTCGAACAAGCTATCTGTTGCAGAAGCACGACCCACGACGACAACATTGCCTTTATAAAGTTTAACGCGTACTTTGCCATTAACGTTGACTTGCGACGCATCAATCATGGTTTGTAGCATCAGCCGTTCAGGGCTCCACCAATAACCGTTGTAGATCAGCGAGGCATACCGCGGCATCAGTTCGTCTTTCAAATGCGCCACTTCCCGATCCAAGGTCAACGATTCAATCGCCCGATGTGCTTTCATCATGACCGTTCCCGCCGGGGTTTCATAACAACCACGCGATTTCATGCCGACATAACGGTTTTCCACAATATCTAAGCGACCAATGCCGTTACTGCCAGCGATTTTATTCAGCTTTTCAATCACTTCTGCTGGGCTATGGGCAACATCGTCGATGGCGACAATATCACCTTGGCTATAAGTCAACTCAAGGTAGGTCGCCTTATCGGGCGCGGCTTCAGGTGAAACCGTCCAGCGCCACATGTCCTCTTCGGGTTCTGTCCAGGGGTCTTCCAGAACGCGGCCTTCATAGCTTATATGCAGCAAATTAGCATCCATCGAATAAGGTGACGATTTGCCTTTCTTCATTTCCACCGGAATGCTGTGTTTTTCGGCATACGCCATCAAAGTTTCACGCGAGGTTAAATCCCATTCGCGCCAAGGTGCGATGATGTGTATGTCAGGCCGCAAGGCGTAAGCACCCAATTCAAAGCGCACCTGGTCGTTACCTTTACCCGTTGCACCGTGCGAAATGGCTTCCGCACCGGTTTCATTGGCTATCTCAATCAAGCGTTTGGCTATTAGGGGGCGCGCAATCGACGTGCCTAACAGATATTCGCCTTCGTAAACCGTATTGGCACGGAACATGGGGAAAACGAAATCACGGGCAAATTCTTCTCGTAAATCATCAATATAGATTTCCTTGATGCCCATTGCCTTAGCTTTTGCGCGGGCGGGTTCGACTTCTTCGCCTTGTCCCAAGTCGGCTGTAAACGTCACGACCTCACATTGATAGACATCCTGCAACCATTTTAGGATGACGGAGGTATCCAAACCTCCAGAATAAGCCAATACCACTTTGTTAATTTTCGACATGCTATCTAACCGTTCTACGTTAAAATAGCGCGAATTATACCGGAAAAGATTGCTTTCATCAGTACTCCAAGCGTTGTTGATGCTTGATCTATCGTTAATTAATCACTAATTTTTACGTCATTTTGTACTCTAAAATGCAACTACCGCTAAAATTTTCTTAGCTTTGACGGCTATTTTTGAATTATAGTCACAGTAATAATTACCCTAACCCAGCCTTGTTTTGGAGTCCGCAACAAATGAACGTAAGAACGATGCCGCCAGAAATAAGCCAGAAAAAAGATCGGCGGCAACAAAAATACCATCACATCAACCTGCAATTAGCAGCACTGGGGCAACCGACCTGCGAAATGGATGATGATAGGCAATATCTTGATATTGCTAATGGTTTATTAAAAAAATACTCCCAACAACGCCGTTTGCTCGCCCAATACCGTTGCCCTGCCGATCAACGTATTGAAGATTTTCTTAACCGTTATTTGCTGAGTAACAGCATTAACGAAACGATCCGCATTCCTGGCGAAACTTTTGTGCTGGAGCAAAAAGGGCTGGCACGGGAACTTTCCCTGCCTTATCACGGCGATGAATTCCACTCGGCATATATTGATTCTTACCGCATCCAGCAAGGCGTGTTGCATAATCCACAGAACGATAAGCGCACCACTAAAGGTGTGTTTCATATCGCGGCGGGTGGTCTGCCCGTTCCTGCTGATAAATCTGAAGTGCCGGTCGTCGCTTATGCCGCTATTTTGGCGATGGCTTTGTCTCCACCTGAAGAATTGCTGCACTTACCGTTTACCAGCAAGCAAAGTAATCCCGCAAAGCTGTGGGTATCATTGTTGCAACGTCCTATCGTACGCCCAGAAATATCTCCTGAGATTCCAGCGCAAACGATGGAAATCCGGTTTTTTGCACCTGGTGGCCTGGTTGCCAATCTGGATTTTGTCGAATCCATTTTCGGTAATGCTGGCGATCCA
>SHZQ01000050.1 GCA_009695535.1 Methyloglobulus sp. | reverse complement strand
ATAATTTCGTCGCTAGAATAACGCAAGAAATAATCATCACTGACGTGTTGCCATAATTGCTCAACTACAGACTCAGTGAAACCCAGTTCAATCAAGGCATCTTGCGCTTCTTTTTTGTGCTCCAGAATGCGGTCTTTTAAGGCGAGTGGATTTTGCAAACCTCGCCGTAATGCGCTGTGCGTTGCCGAATAAAGCTCTTTAAGCAGCGAGTCTTTCCAGGCATTCCACAGCTCTGGGCTGGTGGCGCGGATGTCGGCCACAGTTAGCAGGTAAATATGGTTAAGGTATTCGATGCTACCGACTTTTTGGGCAAATTCATGGATTACGTCTGGGTCGCTGATGTCTTTGCGTTGCGCCGTCATCGACATCACCAAATGATTACGTACTAACCAAGTGACGAGCTTAGTGTCGTACGCCGAAAAATCATGCTGGCGGCAAAAATCCCTGGCAATTTCCTCGCCTATCGTGGAGTGGTCGCCGTTTAGCCCTTTGGCAATGTCGTGGAATAACGCCGCGATAAACAGGATTTCCTGCTTGTTGATTAAGGCAAACACATCATTGCAAAACGGTAATTCGTGCTGGTGTTTTTCTAAGGAAAAGCGGCGTAGGTTGCGGACGACAAACAAAGTATGCTCGTCCACGGTATAAATATGAAACAAATCATATTGCATACGGGCGATGATGTTGGCAAAACACGGCAGGTAAGCCGCCAATACACCGTAACGGTTCATTCGCCTAAGCTGGGTGGTAATTCCGTGCGGTTGGCGGAAGATTTCCATAAACAGATGGTTAGCGGCTTTGTTCGCACGAAAAGCATCGTCAATTAGGTGCAGATTCTTACGGATGAGCCGAATGGTTGTCGCCCGAATACCTTTAAGTGCCGTGTTTTTTTGCAGGATCAGGAAAATTTCCAGCAAAGCCAACGGTTGATGTTCAAAAACCTTATCGTCTTTGGCTTCTATGTAATCGTTAATGACGACAAAGTGGTCGTTCAGTGCTTCGGCTGGCTTGCTGGATTCGCCGAGGACAAAGCGTTCATTAAACAATTGCAGCAACACTTCATTCAAGCGTTGCAATTCCAAGATGGTCTTGAAGTAAAGCTGCATGAATTGCTCGACATCTTCATTATATTTCTGGTTTTCTGTGCTGAACCCAAATTGTCGGGCAAGATCGCGCTGGTAATCGAATATCAGTCGGTCTTCGCTGCGACCTGTAAGCAAGTGTAAGGCATAGCGTATTCGCCATAACACGTGCAGGGCGGTAATCAATTGATTGTATTCAGATTCAGGCAAAAAACCGTATTGGATTAACTCCCGTAAGGTTTTGGAATCATAATGCCGTTTGAATACCCAGGTGATGACCTGCATATCGCGCAAACCGCCAGAGCCTTCTTTAATGTTGGGCTCCAGGTTATAAGCCGTGTCGTGATATTTAGCGTGGCGTAGCTGTTGTTCTAGCATTTTGGCGGCAAAAAATTGGTCGGAAGGCCAAATTTTATCCGGCGTTATTTCCGCTCTTAGCTTTTGGCACAGTGCTGTACTGCCAGTAATCAAGCGGTTTTCCATGAGGCTGGTCATGATGGTTTGGTCGGATTGAGCTTCCGTGACCGATTGCTCGACAGTCCGTACGCTTTGCCCTGGTTTCAAGCCAATATCCCAGAGGAAGGTCAGGAAATTGGTCAGCATTTCCTGATAAACGGACACATTGCCATCATCCAATATAATGACAATATCAATATCGGAATGTGGGAATAACTCTCGTCTACCATAACCGCCAACGGCGAGTAGGCAGAGATTTTCGGCTTTATCGGCGATAAAATGCTGCCAACTTGCGGTCAATATTGCGTCGATGAAATCGGAATTTTCATTGAGCAGGTCTTTGACCGAAAGGTAAGGATCAAATTTTTGCTGTAGTTTAAGATCGTTTTGCTTAATAAGCTGCTTGAATTCCTGCAACTTTTCTTTCGCTGAACAGCCGTTAAAAGCAATGGCGGTATTCATGCCAAATCCTTTTCTTCTTGGCGTAAGGTCAAAATTTCGTAACCATTTTTGGTGACCAGCACGGTATGCTCCCATTGTGCGGACAAGCTGTGGTCTTTGGTGACGGCCGTCCAGCCGTCAGCCAATACTTTAGTGTGGCGTTTACCTAGATTAAGCATCGGTTCTACGGTGATAATCATGCCTGCTTCAAGCACTTCGCCTTCGCCGGCTTTGCCATAATGCAGGACGTGAGGGTCTTCATGGAAGTTCTTGCCAATGCCATGACCGCAAAATTCCCTGACCACCGAGTAACGGTTGCTTTCGGCATAATGTTGTATGGCTTCGCCAATGTCCCCCAAGGTTGCGCCATGTTTGACTTGTTTGATGCCAAGATACATGGCTTCCTGCGTGATTTTAATCAGCCGCTTGGCATGTGGGCTGACTTCACCGACACAAAACATTTTGCTGGTATCGCCGTGATAACCGTCTTTAATCACGGTAATATCAACATTGATAATATCGCCAGATTTTATTTTTTTGTCGCTGGGAATGCCGTGGCAGACGGTGTGATTGATGGAAGTACAGATGGATTTTGGAAAGCCACGATAGTTAAGTGGCGCGGGTATAGTGCCTTGAATATTGACGATATAGTCATGGCAGATGGTATTCAATTCATCGGTGCTAACGCCTGGGACGACATGAGGCTCAATCATTTCCAATACTTCGGATGCCAGCTTTCCGGCGACCCGCATTTTTTCGATTTCGTTTTCGGTTTTAATGATGATGGACATATAAAAAACAGGCTCAAGGCAAAAGGCTCAAGACCCAAGGTAACGAGCATGGCATTTAGCCTCGAGCCTTTCGTCTTGTGCTGATATTGTCGTGAGTTTAACAGAGTTCGGCTTGTTGTAAAAAGCGGTTTATGGTATAAAGACGAGTTGATTTACACAACAAATACTCACGCCTATCGTCACGCTTGGTAGGGTGCTGGACTTAACTGGGTTAAGGCTGGTTACCAGGCGGGATAAGCGGAGGCTTAACCCAACCCGAAATCAAGGTTTCGGAAATACAATCTTAGGAGTAATGAATGTCAGCAGTATCAATGCGTCAAATGCTAGAAGCGGGTGTCCATTTTGGGCATCAAACCCGTTATTGGAATCCAAAAATGGCAAATTACCTGTTCGGTTCCCGTAACAAAATCCATATTATCAATTTGGAAAAAACGCTTCCAATGTTTAATGACGCGATGAACTATCTCGGTCAAGTAACAGCTAATAAAGGCACTGTACTTTTAGTAGGTACCAAAAAGGCGGCACGCAAGTTGGTTGCTGAAGAAGCAAAGCGTTGCGGTATGCCTTATGTTAATCACCGCTGGTTAGGCGGTATGTTAACTAACTTTAAAACCATAAAGAAATCAATTACCCGCCTTAAAGAGCTGGAAGCCATGAAAGCGGACGGCACTTTGTACCAACGCTTCGGCAAAAAAGAAGCCTTGGGGATGGAGCGCGAACTGGAAAAACTGGAACGCAGCTTAGGCGGCATCAAAGACATGAAAGGCGTTCCTGATGTCATTTTCGTACTGGATGTCGGTTACGAAAAAAACGCCATCAGTGAAGCCAAAAAATTAGGTATTCCCGTGGTTGGTGTTGTTGATTCAAACAACTCACCAGAAGGCATTGACTACATCATACCTGGCAACGACGATTCAATCAGAGCAGTAAAGCTTTACTGCGAAAGCGTTTCTGCAACGGTTATGGATGCTAAATCAGCAGGCCTGGGTTTGTCAGCTAAAGTTGATGATTTTGTTGAAGAATAGGTAGCAGAATAAGTTTTCTACTGAGGTTTATTCAGGTCGCTGCTTAGTGGCGACAGGTGATATGCAGTTTAAAACGCCTCCTTATGGGGGCGTTTTTATAGTGATGAATTACGAGAGATTACAGATATGAGTAATACAATAAGTGCAGGAATGGTTAAGGAGCTGCGTGAGCGCACGGGTTCTGGCATGATGGAATGCAAAAAAGCCTTGGTTGAAACCGATGGCGATATGGAGCTTGCCATTGAGAATATGCGTAAATCCGGTTTAGCCAAAGCGGATAAAAAATCAGGTCGTATCGCGGCTGAAGGCATTATTGGCGTAAAAGTCAGTGACGATGGCAAGACAGTCGTTATGGCAGATGTTAACTGCGAAACTGATTTTGTCGCCAAGGCGGATGATTTCGTCAAATTTGTCAGCAGCATAACTACCGCTTTGTTGACTGCACAAGTTGCCACTGACGATGAGTTATCGTCTATGCAGTTAGCTGACGGACAAACGGTTGAAGAATTACGCAGAAGCCTGATTGCAAAACTAGGTGAAAATATCACCGTCAGACGTTTTCAAAAATACCAGACCGCAGCGGGTGGTACAGCATGTTACTTGCATGGTAGTAAAATTGGGGTGATTATTGAGTTAACCGCAGCCGATCCTGAGCTAGGTAAAGATATCGCCATGCACATCGCAGCAAGTAAGCCAATCTGTGTATCCGAAGATGAAGTTTCACCCGAAACCATCGAGAAAGAAAAAGAAATTTTCCGAGCGCAAGCGGCGGAAAGTGGCAAACCTGCCGACATTATTGAAAAAATGGTGACAGGTCGCATCAGTAAGTTTTTCGGCGAAATTACCTTGTTAGGTCAACCTTTTATCAAAGACGACAAGCTAACAGTCGCTAAGTTAGTGGCATCTAAAGGCAATTCAGTCGTCGGTTTTGCCCGCTTTGAAGTCGGTGAAGGCATCGAGAAAAAAGAAGGCAACTTTGCTGACGAAGTAATGGAGCAAGTAAGAGCCAGTGAAGGGAAAGCCAGCTAATTAGTGCGACTGACAGTGCGCTTAATGAGGTATGACATCGCCGTAAGTAAAAATATTATCCGCCCGCGTGAGTACGTTAATTTATCCTAAACCACAAAACACTCATCTGAAAATGTTATGACAAAACCGATCTGCCAAAGAATATTGCTGAAGTTAAGCGGTGAAGCGTTAATGAGTGAAGCTGGCGGCAGTATTGATGCCGATATACTCAAACGTTTGGCTTTGGAAATCATAGAGTTATGCAGCATGGGCATTCAGGTGGGTTTGGTGATTGGCGGTGGCAATATTTTACGTGGCGCTCAAAAAGCGGCTGAAGGTTTGGATCGCGTAACTGGTGACCAGATGGGCATGTTGGCAACTGTCATTAATGCCTTAGCCATGCAGGACGCACTTGAAAAAATGGGTCAGCCCGTCAGGGTGATGTCCGCATTGAAAATCAATCAAGTTTGCGAAGACTACATCCGCCGCCGCGCCGTGCGGCATTTGGAGAAAGGTCGAGTTGTTGTGTTCGCGGCGGGAACGGGCAATCCTTTTTTCACCACCGATTCCGCAGCCAGTCTTAGGGCTATCGAAATCAATGCGGAATTGATGATTAAAGCGACTAAAGTTAAAGGCGTGTATTCCGCCGATCCTGAAAAAGTCAAAGATGCGATTTTTTACCCGCGCTTAACGTATAATGAGGCTTTGGATCAACGACTTAATGTCATGGATACAACGGCATTGGTATTGTGCAGAGACAATAATGTCCCTATGCGGGTGATGAATATATTTGAACAGGACGCAATAAAAAGATTGATGCTAGGCGAAGAGATAGGTTCGCTTATTGAACGAGGAACGTAAGATGATTAGTGATATTCAACAGAGTGCGGCTACTCGGATGGGTAAAAGCATTGAAGCCCTGAAACATGAGTTTTCCAAAATCAGAACGGGGCGCGCGCATCCCAGTTTACTGGATCAAATTACCGTCTCGTACTACGGTAATGAATCGACTTTGTCGCAAGTTGCTAATATTGCGGTAGAAGATGCACGTACCTTGACTATTACGCCTTGGGAAAAGGCGATGGTTCAGGCGATAGAAAAGGCCATATTAAAATCCGATTTGGGCTTGAATCCTGCCACTAATGGCATGGTGATTCGTATTCCATTGCCTTCACTCACTGAAGAACGCCGTCGCAGTTTGGTCAAAGTCGTTAAAAATGAAGCCGAGAATGGTCGCGTTGCTATCCGAAATATCCGTCGTGATGCCAATGCGGAAATCAAGGAAGCGATGAAAGAAAAGCTGGTTTCCGAAGATGAAGCCCATAGTGGTGAAGAAAAAATTCAAAAATTAACCGATCAGTACGTCAAAGAAGTCGAGAAATTGTTGGAAGCCAAAGAAGCCGACCTGCTGTCGATTTAGCAAGGAAGACCAATGGCTGCTGCTGATAATCCTAGTTTGGCATCCGAAAATGGTATTCCGCGCCATGTAGCGATTATTATGGACGGCAATGGCAGATGGGCGCAAAAGCGCTATATGCCGCGTGCGTTTGGACACCAAGCGGGTGTTAAAGCGGTCAGAAAAATCGTTGAACATTGCGCTGAACTGGGTGTTGAAGCGCTGACTTTATTCGCCTTTAGCAGCGAAAATTGGCGGCGACCCAAAGAAGAAGTTTCCTTATTAATGTCGTTGTTTGTTGAAGCGCTGCAAAGCGAAATCAACACACTCGATAAAAATGGCATTTGTTTGCGGTTTATCGGCGATAGATCGGATTTTCCTGATGTTTTGCAACACAAAATGACAGAAGGGGAAGCTCAAACAAGCAATAACAAAGCGTTAACCGTAGTGATTGCGGCTAACTATGGTGGTCATTGGGATATGTGCCAGGCATTTCAGAAAGTCGTCGATAAAATGGCGACCGGAGAGGTAATTAAACAACCCATTAGTCCATTATTAATCAGCGAACACCTATCTACTGCTGGCTTACCTGCCCCCGACCTTTTTATAAGGACTGGCGGTGAGCAAAGGGTGAGTAACTTTTTGCTGTGGCAATTAGCATATACAGAACTCTATTTTACAGAAACGCTCTGGCCGGATTTTGACCAGAATTCATTAGACGTTGCCATCAATAGTTTTAAAGGCCGCCAACGGCGTTTTGGACATACCGGCGAGCAAATACTCAATAAATCCGCTTCACTTTAACCGTAGACAATAAAAAATGTTATTACAGCGCGTAATTACGGCCGCCATATTGGTGCCTTTAGTCGTCTTGGCAGTGTTTCAATTGCCAGGGGAATATTTCACTTTGGTTTTTGGCATTATTATTTTGATGGCCGCATGGGAATGGACGCATCTTATTGGCATCAACCCGCCCTACAAGAAATACTTATTTCTATTAAGCCTGATTGTGCCGATGTTATGGTTACATTTTTGGACACAATTTCTTGAAGGCTTGCAATATGTCATCGAAACTGGGCAACAAGACATTTATCAATACGTCAAAAAAGTGGGCTGGACATCCATTAGCACGTTCATGGAATACCTTAATATACCGGATGTTAGGTTATATTCAGGCGTATTAGAGTGGTTTGTGATCCCAGCGGTGATTTTTTGGGTGTTGGTTATGATACTCATCAAACACTCGCCGACAGGCGTTCTTCAGTTGGAATTAAAGCCGCGTAACAAGGCATTAATTGGTTGGTTTATTTTGCTGTCTGCGTGGCTGTTTTTGGTCCGCCTCAGAATTCTTTACGGCGCAGAAATGACAATGTACTTCTTAGTGCTGATCTGGGCAGCCGATATTGCCGCTTATTTCGTTGGGAAAAAATTCGGCAAAGCAAAACTGGCACCTGAAATTAGCCCAGGCAAAACCATGGCAGGTTTTTACGGTGCATTGGTGGCAGGTCTGGTCTGTGGCGTTTTATTATGCCTGATTTACGGCTTCCCGCTTATGAATGCTTCTGACGTGGTATTACTGTCGATATTGACGGTATTAATTTCAATATTCGGTGACTTATTTTTTAGCGTGGTTAAACGCCAAAGCGGTGTGAAAGAAAGCGGCTCCATACTGCCCGGTCATGGCGGGATACTTGATAGGATAGACAGCCTGATTGCCGCAACGCCGTTTTTTTATGCCGGCATCTACTTGATTTACAGAATAATTGAAGATGCTCAAGCCACGGGTGCGGCTGGATGAAGGGGCTTTGCATATTGGGCGCAACGGGTTCAATCGGCGTAAGCACCCTGGATGTTGCGGCGCGGCATCCGCAGCTTTATAAAATCGTAGCGTTAACGGCAAACACGAACATTGATGATCTATTCGAGCAATGCCTTACACATCGCCCCCAGTATGCTGTAGTTGTAGACGAGGGCAGAGCTGAGGAATTCCAACAGAAAATAAGCAATTCTGCCGTAGCTGATATTAAAGTACTGGCAGGTGCAAAAGCACTGGAAGAAGTTGCTACCCTGGATGAAGTGGATTCAGTAATGGCAGCAATCGTCGGTGCAGCAGGTCTGCTACCCAGCCTTGCCGCCGCAAAAGCCGGAAAAACCGTGCTACTCGCCAATAAAGAAGCCCTGGTTATGTCAGGCGATATTTTTATGGATGCGGTCACTGCATCAGGCGCACATTTACTGCCCATTGATTCCGAACATAACGCTATTTTCCAATGTATGCCTGCCCATTATAAGACGGGTACGGATGGAAAACAGGTCAGGCGCATTCTGTTGACGGCATCGGGTGGGCCGTTCCGCGAAATGCCGATAGAACAAATGGCTGATGTCACGCCAGAACAAGCCGTTGCTCATCCCAACTGGGATATGGGCAAAAAGATCTCCGTGGATTCCGCCACCATGATGAACAAAGGTCTGGAAATGATTGAAGCCTGTTTGTTGTTCAATATGCAGCCCGACCAAATCCAAGTCGTCATCCATCCCCAAAGCGTGATTCATTCCATGGTCGATTATGTCGATGGCACTGTGTTAGCACAAATGGGTAATCCTGATATGCGGATTCCGATTGCCCATGCAATGGCATGGCCGGAGCGTTTTGATTCGGGTGCAAAGCCACTCAACATCTTTGATGTACGCCGCATGGATTTTGAAGAGCCTAATTTAGAACGTTTCCCCTGTTTACGTTTGGCTTATAAGGCGATCAATGCAGGTGGAACAATGCCTACCGTCCTCAATGCCGCGAATGAGATCGCCGTCGAAGCCTTCTTGGATCGCCGGATAAAATTCACCGATATTCCCGTTATTATCGAGCAATGTATGGATAATATCGCCGTTGCAGTGGCAGATACGTTGGCAGTTATTTTGGATCACGACCAACAAGCCAGGATTGTTGCCAAACAAATTATTGCTGATATGGCTAATTGATGGATTTTTTGCACACTCTGTTTTTTTTCATCGTCGCCGTAGGCATTCTGGTTTCATTTCATGAATTCGGACATTTCTGGGTGGCGCGTAAAACGGGGGTTAAAGTCCTTAGATTTTCCGTAGGTTTTGGCAAAGTGCTATGGTCACACCAAAAAACGCCCAATGATACCGAATACGTCTTATCAGCAATCCCCTTAGGTGGTTACGTCAAGATGGTCGATGAACGGGAAGGTTCGGTTAAAGCCGAAGACCTGCCTTTTGCCTTCAACCGCCAATCATTATGGGTCAGGACTGCGATTGTAGCAGCAGGCCCCGCTTTTAATCTGATGTTAGCTATTGCTCTGTTTTGGGGCGTTTTAGTGCTAGGCGAAACGGGTCTGAAACCTGTTTTGGGAGAAGTTAAACAAGGCACGTTTGCTGCGGCGGCGGGTTTTGTTGAAGGCGAAGAGATCATCTCCGTTAATGACAAAGCCACCAAAACCTGGACGGAAGCAATGGGTACTATCGTAACCTCTGCAATGGATGGCGAGCCAAGTATCAAAGTAAAGGTAAAGAATATTGCTGATGAACAGAATGAGCGAGTACTGACGTTTACTGAAAACGATACACAAGATTCCGAAAAGCTCTTCGACCGCTTAGGTTTCAAACCGTGGTCACCGAAGATAAAGCCAATCATCAATGAAGTGCTTCCTAATGGCGCAGCCTTAGCGGCTGGTCTGAAAAAAGACGATTTAATCATCAGTGCAGACGGCAAACCGATAGCTGATTGGATGCAATGGGTAGATTACGTAAAAAAACGCCCAGATATTACCATCAGCGTCATTGTAGATCGCCAAGGAATGCGTGTAACCTTGCCGATAACGCCAAAAAGCGAACAATCCGGCGATACAACTGAAGGTAAAATCGGCGCATCCGTCGTTATGCCGGAAGGTTTGATGAAATCCATGACGGTTGAATATTTTTTATCACCGCTTGATGCCATACCAGAAGCATTCAAAACGACTTATGGTTATTCCATAATGACCTTGAAGATGATGGGCAAAATGCTCATCGGTAAGGCATCAGTTAAAAACTTAAGCGGGCCAATCAGTATTGCCCAGATTGCAGGGCAGACAGCCAGCATGGGGCTGGTGTATTTCATTAGATTCATGGCGTTGGTCAGCGTAAGTTTAGGCGTACTGAATTTATTGCCCATACCTGTACTGGATGGAGGGCATCTCCTGTTTTTCGGTGTTGAAGCCATCAAAGGCAGTCCCGTTTCAGAAAAAGTACAAATTTTTTTCCAGCAAATCGGTATGGCATTGTTAATGTTGCTGATGGTAACGGCAGTAGTGGTTGATGTGCAGCGCTTGTTTGATTAAAAAAGTCCCGAATTAGTTACCGTTCGCCCTGATGTCGAAGGACATAAAATTAGATCGTCAATGTGAAAAACTTTATTGTCATTATCTGAACGAATTGCAAGCCGATAACTCCTGGCCTCGAACCATTTCACTTTTCACCTGAGAAAACCTATGAAAATAATCACTCAGATCACCGGACTATTGCTGTTAATCTTGCTGCTTCCTTTTGCCAACGCGGATGAGGCGGAAATTAAACAGTCTTTAGGCAAATCCATGCCGACCGCAAAAATTGAATCCATCAAACCGTCTGAAATCAAAGGCGTATACGAAGTTGTATTAGGCTCCAGCATCTACTACGTCTCCGAAGACGGCAAGTATTTGCTGCAAGGGCGCT
>SHZQ01000049.1 GCA_009695535.1 Methyloglobulus sp. | reverse complement strand
AAGAGTGCGTGTTAGCTTAGTTTGCCCGTCATTTCAGTCAAGACAAATTGCGCTGGCTAATCTGTTAATTTAGTGATTTTGCTCAAAACAAACTTTATCGCGTTAAATTTGATAAAATCGCGCACTTTAAAAATCATTATCGGAACAATAATGAGAAAAATCCTGATATTAGCCATTTTCTTGATATTTTCATCTGGCACTCGTGCCAGTGATGATTGGGGCACATGGATTAGCAATACTTATCAGACCGATTTTGGTGGCAGCAAATACTTAGCATTTCTGGAATTAGCGCCGCGTTTTAAACATGATAGCGGCGATTTCCAGCAATTTATCATCAGACCGTTAGTCGGCTATAAGTTGACCAAAGAACTGTCATTGTGGCTGGGCTATACCTGGCAAGGTGAATACACCAAAGATCATGATGATGAATTTGATAACGCCACCAACGACACCGTAGAGCAGTTGCAATGGGTGCATAACCTTACCCCCGAGCTGAATTTTCAATACCGTTTGCGTGTTGAGCAACGGTTTTTTGCCGATACCGATGTGGCGCACCGTTTACGTCAACGCTTTCGTTTCCAGTATTCCATTCCTGAGACAAAAGCTTACCTGATTGCATTTGACGAGTTGTTAATTTATTTCAATGACTTAAATTACAGTCTACGCGAAGATTCTGTGCAACAAGGCATAAACCAAAACCGCTCTTATGTGGGGGTCGGTTATAAAATAACGCCGCATATCAATGTCGATACTGGCTATCAACTGCAATATGTCAATAACTACGATAAACAAGATTTGTTCAACCATGTTTGGTTGACGAACATCAATGTTATGTTTTAGGGTACATAATCCTGAGTCTGCGAAAGCAAAAGAAATCACTGTAAATTGGTATTATAATTTTCATGTTGTTGATATTTATTACATAATAGGAGTGAAACCTAGGTTTGCACTTCCAATAGTATTCTTTCCTTGGTCTCAGGCGCACTCCATTTCAAGTAACTTTTGAAAAAACAACTAATCCCCATTTTCTGCTTATTGCATATGGTCGCCATTTTCTGGTGGGCGTTGCCGCACAGTTTCGGTGCGCTGATGCTGGAAAATAATGAGCACAATAGCATTGAAGCCAAGTTAATCAACGGGTTGCTGTTAAATGATTCCCCCAAAGCTACCGCTGTGTTGACTGACTATATTGATGTGACGGGTAGCCAGCAATACTGGGATTTTTTTGCACCGCACAGCCCCAAAGTTCATCAATATTTGTCAGTTTGCGATGGCATTATTGCCGATCCTGAACAGGAAAAAATTAGCTGCAAAAGCAAACCTTTGTTCAGTAATTTGGATGATAATGGGAATGCTTTCAAACACTTTGGTAGCGATCGTAGTCGCTTGTACCGTTTGACTGAAAACTTGGTCAATCTGGATGATCCGCATTTGCTGGCGCGATTTGCCCAGTATTATCAAGCGCATCAATCGACTAACAGCCCATCAACCCAACTTGTGCTGCATCAATTTGAGTTACATCCCGAACTAAATGACTTACCTAGGGCAGGCTATCGCATGGATAAGCTGTTGTTTAGTGATAGATAAAATGCACGGCGCGTGGGACAAGTTTTGGTTCAAGCCGATAGACGCGAGGCAATATGCCACGTTACGCATTGCTTTTGGTGGCTTGTCTCTTATTTATTTCATCCAATTGTTGCCGTATGTGGAAGCGCAGTTTAGTGGCACGGGTTGGCTGGGTGATGTTCAACAAATAGCCATACAAAACGGCGGTATTTGGTCGTTGTTTTTTATACCAGCAGCAGGACATACTACAACCTTGGCTTATGCCGTTGTCATTTTTGGAATGGCATCGGCTTTCCTGATGATGGTCGGCTGGCACAGTCGCATTGCTGCTGGTATCACTTGGCTGGTGTGGGTTTCCTTGTGGAACCGCAATCCGCTGCTGCTCGACGGCGACGATGCCGTGCTGAAAATGATGTGCTTTTACCTGATGCTGTCGCCGTGTGGAAATTGTTGGTCAGTGGATGCTTGTTTATGCAGTAAGCCGCAAACTGTTGCCATCTGGCCGTTACGCTTAATGCAATTTCAGATAGCATTGATCTATTTCGTATCAGGTTGGGTTAAATTTCACAGCCCAGAATGGCTAGATGGCACGATTATGCAATACGTGTTGATTCATCCACAGTATTCGCGTTGGGATGGCTGGGCAATCATCGACAAACCGATGATGACGGGATTATTGGCTGGCCTTGCCGGGACTATCAGGTGGTGGGAGCTGCTGTTTCCGCTTTTCTTGCTCAACACAAACACGCGCAAATTAAGTATCCTGATTGGCATCTTGTTTCATATTGGCTTGCTGCTGACGATGAATTTGCGCTGGTTTGCTGTCATCATGCTGGCTTTGTATTCGGCATTGATAGCCAACTGCAGTTTTCTTCGTTTTGAGGAGAAGCTGCTGAAATATTTCCGTTTATTGAGTAAGGCGCAATAGCTGTTCGGCGTATTGCACCAAATTTTGTGTTCCGTTAAGGTGAAACTAAATTGAGCTTAATAACTAAATTATTCAGCAACTTTAACCAACCAACCGCCAGAACCCTTGCAATTACTTTGTGCATCGGCATTAATTGCAATTCTAGCAAAACCACCTTTTGCGGATGCAGGTAGTTTGCCGCTGACGGCAAAGGTGCTGTCGCTTTTTTTATCAACTTTTACAGTAGCAGCTTCGCCTTTTACGGTGACTTTGATGGTCGTAGGATACGTGTTCTTGGATGTGGTGAAAGAAAACGCCGTACCTGCCGTAACTTCAGCATTTTCTGCTGGTACAAAATTGGTAAATTTGGGTTTGTCGCACGCTTTTGAGCTGCTGCTACCGCCGCCATACGCCCAGCAGGTGCTGGTAAATACCATTAAAGCAAAAACCCATAAGCAATTTGTTTGTTTCATTTTTATGCCTCATCGTGTTGTTATAGTGGTTTTGTGTATGCTACACACATTAACGGTTTTCGACCATTTGTCAACCGGCGTCTTATTAGTATTGGTTGAGGGTATGAATTTATCCGACAAGCAAGAACAAGCACTGGCGGAAATGATTACGATCTATCCCATACTGGGCGAAGCGTACCGCTTAAAAGTGTTGTTTAATGATCTTTGGGACATGCCTAATAAAGAAGCGGCAGAGGCTTTTCTTCAACAATGATGCCATGAAGTAGAAAATGCCAAAATACCTGCCTTTATCAAATTCGCTAAGACGGTCAAAGCCTATTGGTCTGGGATAGTTCATTTCGTCACCTCACGCAGCACTAACGGCATTCTTGAAGGTATCAATTGCAAGATTCAACTGGCTAAACGTCGTGCCAGAGGCTATCGCAATAGTAATAATTTCATTAGTATGGTTTATTTTCTTTGCGGTAAGTTAAAATTCGATTGCCCGCTTTATTTCACATAGAGCCTAAAAATACAACGATTTAGGTGATTTTCTCCTTGGGACTACAGAATTTACTGTTTTGGTGGAGATAAAGAAACCGGGCACCAAATTATTCGATACAACACAAAATCGATCACGAAGCTGGAAATTATCAAACGACTTAATAGATGCGATTTCACAAATACTAGCCCAAAAAGCCGCTTGGGAAATTAAGTCTGCCCACGACTGTTATACCGATAGTGGATATTTAATTGGCCAAAAAACAAGCGACCCTAAATGCATATTGATTGTTGGTAGTAAAACACACTTTGATGATAACCAAAGAGATAAAGTCATTAAACTTCGCACTTTTGAGCTGTTCCGCAGGGGCTCACGTAATATTGAGATTCTTACTTATGATGAACTGTATGAGCGCGCTTATTTTATCGTTAATCAAAAGTTGCCTTGTTTGTAACCCAACCTATGGAAATAACATATAACATTCCGCACAAAATAAACTTGATTAAACGTACGATATAACGTACCATAACATAACGTTTATTGCTTAACTTTAGGTACAATCATGCAAACATTATCTGCCAGCGCCGCTCGCACTAATCTTTATCGCTTAATAGACGAGGCAAGTAGTTCGCATCAGCCCGTGGTAATCACTGGCAAGCGAGGTAATGCGGTGTTAATTTCGCAAGAAGATTGGTCCGCCATTCAAGAAACTTTGTTTTTGGTGTCGATACCCAATATGCGAGAATCCATTCGTGAAGGCTTAAATACACCTGCAAGCGAGCTTGCAGGCCAGTTGAATTGGTAAGGCAATGCCGCAATACCAACTGCTTTACACCAAAGCGGCACAAAAAGATGCCCAAAACTTAAACGCAGCTGGGCTTAAAGATAAGGCTTTGCAGTTATTAGAAATCGTCGCAGAAAATCCATTTCAAAAGCCACCGCCTTATGAAAAGCTAATAGGCGATTTAGCTGGCGCATATTCGCGCCGAATTAACATTCAACATAGATTAGTGTACCAAGTGTTAGAAGATGAAAAAATCGTGAAAGTGCTAAGATTGTGGACGCATTATGAGTAAGTATTTTGCCTAAACTAGTGCCGTAGATATTGATTATCAAAATAGAGAAAGAAGCCATGCACCCCATCATAGAAAAAGTCACCCAAGAAGTCATTGAACGCAGCGATAAAACCCGCTCTGCCTATCTTAAGTATATTGACGGCATAGGCAAAAATGGCCCGATACGGTCTGGTATGGGCTGTGGCAATTTAGCACACGGCTTTGCAGCTTGTAGCCCTGGCGAAAAAGCCGATTTGAGGGGTAGCCAAAAAGCCAATATCGCCATTATCACGTCTTACAATGATATGTTGTCGGCGCATCAGCCTTATAAGGATGCGCCGGATTTAATCAAAGCCGCGATTAGGGAAGCAGGTGGTGTTGCCCAGGTTGCGGGTGGCGTACCCGCCATGTGCGATGGCATTACCCAAGGTCAGCCGGGCATGGAGTTGTCGCTGTTCAGCCGAGACTTAATAGCCATGACAACTGCAATCGGCATGAGCCATAACATGTTCGACGGCGCGCTATATTTGGGCGTTTGCGATAAGATCGTACCGGGCTTACTGATTGGCGCACTCAGTTTCGGCCATTTACCCGCCGTGTTCGTACCCGCAGGCCCCATGCCCAGCGGCATCACCAACAAGGAAAAAGCCCGTGCACGGCAAGATTACGCAATCGGCAAGATTGGCAGGGAAGAGTTGCTGGCAGCAGAATCCGCTTCTTACCACAGCCCCGGCACCTGCACCTTTTACGGCACGGCCAACAGCAACCAAATGATGATGGAAATCATGGGCTTGCACTTACCTGGCAGTTCTTTCGTCAACCCTTACACACCACTGCGCGATGAACTGACCAAAGCGGCAGCAAAACAAGTATTAAAATTCACGGCTTTAGGTAATGATTACCGCCCTATCGCGCACATGGTCAGCGAGAAAGCCATTATCAACGCCGTCATCGGCTTGCTGGCGACGGGCGGATCGACTAACCACACCATGCACTTGATTGCGATTGCCCGTGCATCGGGCATCAACTTGAATTGGGACGATTTTGACCGATTATCTAAAGCCGTGCCATTGATTGCCAAAATCTACCCCAACGGCCCAGCGGACGTTAACCATTTCCACGCGGCAGGTGGAATGGGCGTGTTGATTGCGGAATTGTTGAAGAATGGCTTGTTGCATGAGGATATTCTGACCGTTGCCGATAAATGCGGCATGAACAATTACACGCAAGAACCTAAATTGATTGACGATAAACTGGTCTGGCAGTCCGTATCATCTGAGTCACTTGATAAGGCTGTGTTGAGTACGGTTCAGCAACCGTTTGCCGCGGGTGGCGGTTTGCATGTAATGCAAGGCAACTTAGGGCGTGGTATTTCCAAACTGTCGGCAGTTTCGGCAGATCACCAGATTGTGGAAGCTCCCGCCGTAGTATTCGACGATCAGGAGGATTTTCTGGCGGCTTTTAAGCGCGGTGAGTTAGAAAAAGATTTTGTTGCTGTTATTCGCTTCCAAGGCCCACGATCTAATGGGATGCCGGAACTGCATAAACTGACACCGCCGCTTGGCGTGTTACAGGATCGCGGCTTTAAGGTGGCATTGGTTACTGATGGTCGGATGTCTGGCGCATCGGGAAAAGTACCGTCCGTTATTCATCTGTGTCCCGAGTGCGAAGTCGGTGGTCCCTTGGCAAAAGTGCGTAATGGCGACATCGTTGCTTTGAATTTGCAGACGGGCGATTGCAATGTGCTGGTTAGTGAAGAAGAATTCAACGCCCGTGTGCCGTGGCCGAATTCTGCCAAAAACCATCATTATGGGATGGGACGAGAGATGTTTGGCGGGTTCAGGTTGGGGGCTTCGTCTGCGGAGACTGGGGCATCGAACTTGTTTGTAGTTGATTAAAAATATAACAGGCACAAGGCTAAATGCGAAAAACAGCATACACTTTAGCCTTGTGCCTTGCGTCTTTTACTTAGAGCCTTACTCTTATGAACAAAAACAACTGGAAAATCCAACCCAAAGAAGTCTTAAACGCCTGCCCCGTGATGCCAGTGATGGTTATCCAAAACCTCGATGATGCCGTGCCTTTAGCCAGGGCATTGGTGGCTGGTGGCATTAAAGTCTTGGAGATTACCTTACGTACGCCCATCGCATTGGAAGCAATAAGGCTGATTAGCCAAGAGGTTAAAGATGCCATCGTAGGTGTTGGCACTATCGCTAATCCTCAGCAATTACAGGCCGCAGAAGACGCAGGTGCAGTATTTGCAATCAGCCCAGGCATTACGTCTACCCTGTTAAGTGCTGCAAACAAAGGTAAAATTACACTAATACCGGGCATTGCGACTTTATCGGAACTGATGCTGGGCATGGAGCATGGTCTCGATCACTTCAAGTTTTTCCCCGCCGAAGCGGCAGGTGGAATACCTATGCTAAAAGCCATTTCAGGGCCATTTCCGCAAATCACGTTTTGCCCCACGGGTGGCATTTCCCCTGGAAATTATAATGAATACTTGCAATTGCCGAATGTAGCTTGTGTAGGTGGCTCTTGGCTGGCACCGCAAGCTGTCGTCAACGAAAAAAACTGGGAAAAAGTGACCGAACTGGCACAAAAGGCCATCGCGAATGTCATTCGGGTTTAGCTTTTTTCGGGCATTATGGTAATCTAAAAACTTATTCAAGACTGAGAGCGCATCCATGACCGATCCCCACAGCCTTACATTGGCTGACGACAATAAGCCCGTATGTGAATTGCCCGTATTATCCGGCAGCACTGGGCCTGATGTATTGGATGTGCAAAGCCTGTATAAACAAACAGGTATGTTTACTTTTGACCCTGGATTTACCTCCACTGCCAGTTGCCGCTCGGCTATCACTTTTATTGACGGTGACGCTGGCGTGCTGCTTTATCGCGGCTATCCTATCGAACAGCTTGCCGAGCAATGTACTTTCCTAGAAGTCTGCTACCTGTTGTTGCGCGGTGAATTGCCCGATAAACCCGAATTAACTGAGTTTGAACATCAAGTTACCATGCACACCATGGTGCATGACCAGGTAAACCTGTTCTTTAGAGGCTTTCGCCGTGATGCTCATCCAATGGCGATTATGGTGGGTGTGGTCGGTGCATTGTCCGCGTTTTATCACGATGCAATGGACATTCGCTCCAAAGTAGACCGTAATATATGCGCTATTCGTCTGATTGCCAAAGTGCCAACCATTGTTGCCATGTGCCACAAATACAGCACAGGTTCGCCCTTTATCTATCCAAAAAACAAGCTGAATTATGTCGAAAACTTCATGCGGATGATGTTGGCTACGCCGTGTGATGATTTCTTGCCAAACCCCGTGCTGGTTAGGGCATTGGACAGAATCTTGATTCTCCACGCCGATCACGAACAAAACGCATCAACTTCAACCGTACGCTTGGCAGGTTCCAGTGGAGCTAATCCATTCGCTTGCATAACCGCTGGAATCGCCTGTTTATGGGGTGCAGCGCACGGCGGCGCTAACGAAGCCGTGTTGGATATGTTGATAGAAATCGACAGCGTAGGTCGGATAAAGCAATACATCGACAAAGCAAAAGACAAAAATGACCCCTTCCGCTTGATGGGATTCGGTCATCGCGTTTATAAAAATCACGATCCCCGCGCCAAATTAATGCGCGAAACCTGCCATGAAGTCCTGACCGAACTCGGTTTGCACGATGACAAACTGTTCAAACTGGCGTTGGAATTGGAGCGAATTGCCCTGGAAGACGAGTATTTCATCACCAAAAAACTCTACCCCAACGTCGATTATTACTCCGGTATCGTTCTACATGCCCTCGGCATCCCCAGCAAAATGTTTACCGCCATCTTCGCGATGGGGCGTACCGTAGGCTGGGTAGCGCATTGGGATGAGATGATTGCCGATCCCGACCAGAAAATAGGACGACCAAGACAGCTTTATACTGGGCAAACGCGCAGAGATGTGCCAGTGCGTGGCAATTGAACATCTAAAACACAGAAGCTGACCTCCTAAACGGTAGGCCTAGTGCCTACCCTGATAACACCCATCAAGACTGCCTAGGCAATCGCGGGGATTTCCGCTACATAGCACGGAGATGCCAAGTTTTACTGCCCATCCCCGCTATCAGTTATATAATGTGTGTTGTTCTATCACTCAATCACACACTTTTTCTGGTACAGACTAATGACACTACGCAGCATCAATTTTACCGCTAAACCATTGTTAGGTCTGGCGCTGTTGGCAAGCTTGGTCTTGCCCATGCCCGTGTTTGCCCACGCCATTATGGTGAAATCGCAACCTGTGGTAGATAGCACAATTGCCGAATCACCCAAGCAAGTGGATGTCTGGTTTAACGATAAGGTAGGTAGCGAATATAAAGCGTTGGCAGTCATTGATAGTGCTGGCAAACGCGTAGATAACAAAGATGCTGCTCAGGAAACCTTCGATCAATCGCATCTGTACGTCACCATTCCGCAACTACCGCCAGGTACGTACAACGTGCGTTACCGAGTTGTCTC
The DNA here is from genome assembly GCA_009695535.1 of Methyloglobulus sp. Taxonomy (GTDB): domain Bacteria; phylum Pseudomonadota; class Gammaproteobacteria; order Methylococcales; family Methylomonadaceae; genus Methyloglobulus. Next base: position 2,037 of record SHZQ01000049.1, on the reverse strand, counting down.
TTTAGACACCCATATCGTCACGGGAAAATTCAAATTCACTATAAAAACGCCCTGACATATCGTCAACAGTAACAGACCGTCTACTAATGAGGCTCACCACGACATGAAATCACTTTTACCCAACTTATTGCTTATCAGCACGCTGTTATTAACGGCTTGCGAAAACCCTGGTTACAACGACAATCCTTCGCAAGTGATGACCAAAGCTACCGTTGGTTGCTTGGTTGCCACTGACTTCTTCGCCGTCTATTTTAGTGCCTACGTCAAACCGCCAGTTGACGACGTAAAAATGTCCGCAAAAGACAAAAAAGCCCTATTTCGGTCATTCTGTAAAGACATCCCGGCAACAGGCATGGGTTATTTTACCGCCGATGTGGTTGGTGAAGAGCTAAGGCAGACACCTATTGGCATTCGCGTAGTGGAGCAAGAATTTTTAGGTGGCGATGAGAGTAAGGCTGAAAATTTCAAAGACATCCGCACAATTGCCGAAATTCCTGCCAAACTCTATCCACGCGGCGCAGTTGAAGCCCAAGCACAACTGGACAAAAAAGGCTATTACGCGATTTACCTGATGGTAGGCGGTGAAGAAGCCTTATCAGATGAAGATCAGCTCAGAATTCCGCTGCATGTTGGTGTTGATCCCGATGCAAAACCGATAGGCACTTACATGGCTATTGGCATTGCCAGCATACTCGGTTTAGCATTGATTAGTTTCGTGGCATTCCGCTTTATGCGTAGACGCAACAACTCGTAATTTTGTAAAAATAGCAACAAATGAACACCAAAATAGTAGGTAGCATGGTTTTTAGAATAGTCAGTATTATTATTTTTCTGCTCATCCCTCTGCAAATCAGCTTTGCACATCCGCCGGGACTCAGTTCTGCCGATATAACCGTCAAACCGGAAGAACTAGGCGTTAAAGTCATCTTTGCCATTCAAGATATCGAAGCCTTTGTTCCGATGGATACCGACGGCGATGCCGAAGTGTCGGACGATGAATTGGGGAATGCAACCTTCCGTATCGTCCGTTTTGTCGCCAATGAAATAAGCATCCTGAGCGATGGCAAAGCTATCCCCCCAAATGGCTCAAACACCGTCAGATTTGATAAGCAAAACAATGCGACAATCGAACTGAACTACCCAGGTAAACCGTTAGCGGTTATCGGCATACAGTCCAAATTACTGGCTAAATTGCCGCCCGACCATAAACAATATGTCACCGTGAAGGATGTCAGCGGAAAGGAATTAGGCAAAAAGTTATTGACCCAAAAGGCCAACACTCTTGAGATCAACCTGGAAACTAACACCGCGCTAACAACCACAGAAAACCATCCCACCTCAACTTTTATTGATTTTCTTAAGCTGGGCGTAGAACATATCCTCACTGGCTACGATCACCTGTTGTTCCTGTTTTCCTTGCTCGTCGTCACCCGCAGCTTTTGGCCAGCGATAAAAATTATCACCTTCTTCACCATCGCCCATTCCATCACCTTGGCGTTGGCTGGCATGAATATCGTCGATATTCCCAGCAGCATCGTTGAGCCGCTGATTGCCGCCACCATCGTTTATGTCGGGCTGGAAAACATCGTCAGAAAAGATAAGGTAACCACAAAACAACGCTGCATCCTGACCTTCTTCTTCGGCCTTATCCACGGCTTCGGCTTTGCGGGTGTACTAAGGGAAATGGGTATATCGTCCATCGAGACAGGCATTTTAGTGCCGTTGTTTTCCTTCAACCTGGGCGTGGAACTGGGGCAAATTACCGTCGCATCGATTGTGTTGCCGTTGATCTGGTGGTTGCATGGTAAGAAAAAAATCAGCAAATATTTGGTGCCTTTTGGGTCTGTTTTGACTTGTTTGGCGGGGGGGTATTGGTTGTTGGAGCGGACGATATTGAGTTAACCGTCATTCTGGCATGGACGACCGCCAAGGATGGCGGAAGTGCGGCAAGCAAGTAGGGAGCTTGCGCCGCCTACCGCAATCCAGAAACCAAGGATTGTCAAACAGCGTGGAAAAATGGCCAGGGAATCAGGGAAA
>SHZQ01000048.1 GCA_009695535.1 Methyloglobulus sp. | reverse complement strand
CATTACCCCAATTAACAGAGATACCCCTAGCAAGAGGAGCGCAAAGGCAGTGCCTACAAAATTGGTGTAAAAAATAACAAACACGACACGGCTGAATAGCTAATAGAGAAAGCTCATACCATATTTTTTCTAACATATTAGTAACCTTTTTTCGATTAAAATGAGTGTATAACCAGAAATCTAAATGGCTTAGCTGATAGTTTCCATCACATCAATCTTTTACACAATTAGTAAGCATACCTAGTTGAGTAATAAACAGGTTGCAACTAAGCTGTTCAATGGCAATATCTGAAAAATCCTTCGACAAACACAGTGTGACCGGAGTTTTGTGGAATAGATTAAAACCGCTCACAGCAAGTTGGCCGTACTCTTCTGCGGCAAGCTGAAGGGCAGCAGAAAAACCAACTTGTTTTAAGGTTTATTAACAACGGATGCTATGGAGTTTTGTTTATACCGCGTTAGCATTCGTATAAAATCTGCTCTATGAATGTGCTACAGCAACTTCTTGATAGCTTTCCATCTGATTAAAGTTAAGGTATCGGTAGGTATCATCAGCGGTTGCATTGATTTGGTTGGCGTACTGCATGTACTCCTCGAATGTCGGAATTTTGCCGAGAATCGAACAAACAGCCGCCAGTTCCGCCGACGACAGGTACACGTTCGCGCCATTACCCAAACGGTTAGGGAAATTGCGGGTTGAAGTCGATACAACGGTTGCACCTTCTTTCACCCGTGCTTGGTTGCCCATACACAGCGAACAACCGGGCATTTCCATCCGCGCACCTACCTTGCCGAAAGCACCGTAATAACCTTCTTCCATTAATTGATTTTGATCCATTTTGGTCGGCGGCGCGACCCAAAGCATAGTCGGCAAGTCGCCCTTGTGCTTGTCGAGCAATTTTCCTGCGGCGCGGAAATGGCCGATGTTGGTCATGCACGAACCCAGGAACACTTCGTCGATTTTGGTGCCGGCCACAGCCGATAAGGGCTTGATGTCGTCGGGATCATTTGGGCAAGCCAAAAGCGGTTCTTTGATGTCATCCATGTCGATTTCGATGATTTCGTAATATTCCGCATCTTTATCTGGCTCTAACAAGACAGGGTTTGCCAGCCAGGCTTCCATGTTATGGATCCGGCGTTCAATGGTACGAACGTCGCCGTAACCTTGGGCGATCATCCATTTTAATAAAGCAATGTTGGAATTGATGTATTCGATGATTGGTTCTTTATTCAGCCGGATCGTGCAACCGCCAGCGGAACGCTCTGCCGAGGCATCGGACAATTCAAATGCCTGTTCAACCTTCAAATCCGGCAAGCCTTCGATTTCCAGGATGCGACCAGAATACACATTTTTCTTGCCTTTTTTATCCAAGGTTAGCAAGCCACGTTTTAAGGCGGCGTAAGGGATGGCATTGACCATATCGCGTAAAGTAATGCCAGGTTGCATTTTTCCCTTAAAGCGTACCAACACGGATTCGGGCATATCTAACGGCATCACGCCCGTTGCGGCAGCAAACGCCACCAAACCCGACCCTGCCGGAAAGCTGATGCCTAGTGGGAAACGCGTATGCGAATCGCCGCCCGTGCCGACAGCATCCGGCAACAACATCCGATTCAACCAGGAATGGATAATGCCGTCGCCAGGGCGTAACGAAACACCGCCCCGGTTCATGATGAAATCCGGCAAGCTGTGGTGCATGGTGACATCAACGGGCTTGGGATAAGCGGCGGTGTGGCAGAACGATTGCAATACCAAATCGGCAGAAAAACCCAGGCAGGCCAGGTCTTTGAGTTCGTCGCGAGTCATCGGGCCGGTGGTATCTTGTGAGCCGACGGTGGTCATATACGGTTCGCAATAAGTATTCGGACGCACACCCGCCACACCACAAGCTTTGCCGACCATTTTTTGCGCCAGCGTAAAGCCTTTAGAGCTGGCAGCAACTGCACCTGCACGCTTAAAAACCGTGGATGCGCCTAAGCCTAATGACTTACGGGCGCGTTCGGTCAGGCCGCGTCCAATAATTAACGGAATACGTCCGCCTGCACGGACTTCATCCAACAACACATCCGTTTTCAATTCAAATGTGCAAAGTAATTCACCGCTGCCCCGCTCGACAAGCTCAGGACAGGCATGACGTTTGATCACGCCTTCGTAGGGATAGATGTCGATGACATCGCCCATGTTCATCGAAGTCACATCGCACTCGAATGGCAACGCACCAGAATCTTCCATCGTGTTAAAAAAGATTGGCGCAATCTTGCCGCCGATGCACACGCCGCCTTCGCGCTTGTTGGGAATATGCGGGATGTCGTTGCCCATGTACCATAACACCGAGTTGGTCGCCGATTTGCGGGATGAACCGGTGCCGACCACATCGCCGACATAAGCAACCGGAAAGCCTTTCTGTTTCAGTTCGGTAATTTGCTGCTCGGCATTGGTAATGCCCTCACGCGGCATTTTTAGCATGGCTTTGGCATGTAAGGGGATGTCAGGCCGCGACCAAGCGTCCGGCGCGGGTGATAAATCATCGGTATTGGTCTCGCCAGTGACTTTAAATACCGTCACGGTCAACTGGTTGGGGACTTCCGGCTTACTGGTAAACCATTCGGCATCCGCCCAGGATTGAATCACCTGTTTAGCATAAGCGTTGCCCGCCTCGGCCTTTTCCTGCGCATCGTGGAAGGCATCGAAAATCAGCAAAGTATGGGACAAGGCTTTGGCCGCAATCGGTGCCATATCTTTGTTGTCGAGCAATTCAATCAGCGGCGCGACGTTATAACCACCCAGCATCGTACCCAATAACTCGGTGGCTTTTGCTGATGACAAAATCGGCGATGCGACCTCGCCTTTCGCCACCGCCGCGAGGAATCCGGCTTTAACATAAGCAGCCTCATCGACCCCAGCTGGAATGCGGTTGGCGAGCAAATCCAGCAAAAACGCTTCCTCACCTGCTGGCGGCTGCTTGATTAACTCAACCAAACCCGCCGTTTGTTCGGCATCCAACGGTTTAGGGGAGACGCCTTCGGCAGCGCGTTCGGCGACATGTTTGCGGTATTGTTCTAGCATGTTAATTTCCAAATTAATTGATCCTATAGTTTACATATCTAGCAGGTATTTAATTTATGACTTTGCCGACTGCTCGATAATTATTGAGAGCCTTTGATTAGCTGAAATAACTGTCTCCCAGCTTTTAACACAAGGTTGTCTTTTTAATGCATGCCCCAAAGAAAGCTCTCGTTCACCGTGTTCTTGCACCAATCTATCAATATCAATATTTACATTGAGTATAGGGTTATCAATAACTATTATGTTTACTCTTTCTTTCATGGCCGACATAAATCGATTATGAAATGACTCAACCTCGTGCATAAATTCTGCTACAGAAAATTGATATTCTCCACCTTGAGAAGACCAAACCGGGATGTCGTGTTCAACGTTATTTTTATTATCCCATCTAAATGTTATCGAATTTTCGTGCCTCCACATTGCAACATAAGGTGGATATGACAAGTGCATTGATGAAAGATGCCGCCTTTGCCGCCACTCCATCGCATCATCACAATCGTCTAGTATAGAATAATATTCCGCACTACAGTAAATATAATCAATAATATTCAACAGCTTGCATTTTTTATCATGCGCATCAATCAAGGCCAAAATTTCTTTTTGTATAGGCTGCAATACATCAGACAATGTATCTAAAAAATCTTCATACAAACGAACAATTTGGTAATCGACATAAATGTCAGGATTTTTATATTCTGGATATTTGTCTTGCCTACAATTTAATATTTCATTGGTATTTCGATAAATTTGCTCTTTCCCGACATTCAAATGATAAAAACCATCGGTTAAACCGAACCAATGCGGCATGTTGTCACCCCAAGATATGACTTCAACTAATGGTCTTAACTCAAATTCAAATAATGCCCTATCTCATTTATTTTAAATATCTTATTGAGCCTTTCTATGATGCCAATAACCAGGTTCACGATGACAATGCATCACGGCGACAATTCAGCATGTAATCTATTTCAACAGTGTAAAGCACAGAGTAAGGAAAAGCGCGGGTAGGTACCAACGGGCATCGTCTTCTAAAACACGCCAAACTTCAGGTGTACCAATGATTTGTTGAATCGTATGTTCAACGGCGACCATAAAACGCAATTCCAGCCCAGGCTGACATTCTGAGTAATAACAGGCGGCATCTTCGTATTCCGCTAACGCTTCGGGATGGAACTCAAATCTCATTTAGAGAAAGCCTTCCTAGCACGCGCTAAAGCTTCACTCCCTGGAATAGTTTGAAAGCGTCCAGAGCGTATGTCGTCACGTCGATTTAATGCCTCTTTCATCCAAAGTTGCCGCACATAGCCGTCTTCCGTCGGATCTAGGCTTTCTACTAGCCGGTCAGCCAATAAGGCTCGCGCCTAGCTTGGTAAGGCAAGAGCCTTTTCGGTAATATGTTCGACAGTCGATATCATAGCTAAAACCCCATATTTCAATCAGTTAATACAAATCTAGTGTTGGGATTACGTATTTATTCCATCGTCCCGACAATCGCATCACCCATTTCTTTAGTCCCTACTTTGGAGTGCGGGTTCAAATCAGGCGTGACATATTTGCCTTCTTTCACGACTTTTTTAATGGCGCTATCAATGCGTTTGGCAGCTTCAAATTCGCCTAAATGATTCAACATCATCACACCTGCCATAATAACCGCCGCAGGATTCGCCAGGTTTTTTCCGGTGATGTCAGGTGCGCTGCCGTGCACGGCTTCAAACAGGGCGGCATCGTCGCCGATATTTGCGCCTGGGATAAGGCCCAGCCCACCGACCAAACCGGCGGTTAAATCCGACAAGATATCGCCGAACATATTGGTAGTGACGACGACATCAAACTGCTGCGGGTTCATCACCATGTGCATACAGGCAGCATCGACAATTTTTTCGTCGAATTGGATGTCAGGATATTTAGCCGCCGTTTCCCGTGCGACATCCAGGAATATGCCTTGAGTGTATTTTAAGATATTGGCTTTGTGGCAAACGGTGACTTTCTTGCGACCATTGTCACGAGCGTATTTGAACGCATACTCAATGACGCGCTTGGAGCCGCTACGGGTAACCACCGCTAAGCTTTCTGCAATGTCTTTTTTGGGGGTCAGATAATGTTCCAAACCGGAATATAAGCCTTCGGTGTTTTCCCGGACGATAACGATGTCTACATCATCATAACGGGTTTTTACGCCTTCCCAGCTTACGGCGGGGCGGACATTGGCGTAGAGTTCGTACTTTTGCCTTAACGCAACATTGATGCTACGAAAACCAGTGCCGACCACGGTCGTCAATGGCCCTTTGAACGCCACTCGGTTTCTGTCGATAGAATCCATCGTCGCTTCCGGCAGTGGATTCTCGTATTTGTCATACGCCGCCATGCCAGCGCAAGCTTCTTCCCACTCAATCTTCGCGCCAGAAGCGTTTATGACCTTAACCGCTTCATCCATAATGGACGGGCCTATCCCATCGCCTTTAATTAGCGTGACTTTGTGCATTCATTGCTCCGTAAAATTTTATTTATGCTATTCAAAACCTTAGCTGATGCTGGCTTATTTCGGATTGGAATAGCTTGCTTTCAGCACTGTAGGCAAATTATAGCTGAATAGGCCTTTTGGTGCGCTGACATTACAGCGTAAGACAAACCCTGTCGCATTTGCTATGATTAAACTTGATTAGCACCCTGGAATAATTCAAACAATAGCAGGAGTTTACATGAGCCAAATCATCCGTCCGCCCAATGGCGCATCGATCACCGCGCAAAATGGCAAACTGATTGTGCCTGATAACCCTATCATCCCTTATATAGAGGGGGATGGCACTGGGCCAGACATCTGGCGAGCTACAGTGCGAGTTTTGGATGCGGCGATTGATAAGGCTTACAACGGGCAACGTAAAATCCATTGGCTTGAAGTATACGCCGGAGGCAAATCATTCGAGCTATTCAACACCTGGCTACCGGATGAAACCATTGATCTGTGCAGAGAATTTATGGTGTCGATTAAAGGACCCTTGACAACCCCTATCGGTGGTGGCATTCGCTCATTAAATGTCGCGTTACGGCAATTGCTTGATTTATATGTGTGTTTACGGCCAGTGCGCTGGTTTAAAGGTGTACCGTCACCAGTTAAACGCCCTGACCAAGTCGACATGGTGATTTTTCGGGAAAATACCGAAGATATATATGCTGGGATCGAATTTACCCAGGGCAGTGACGAGGCAAAGCTGTTCTTACGCTTACTTAAAGACAATTTCCCCGCACAATTCGGCAAAATCCGCTTTCCTGATACGTCTGGTATCGGCATCAAACCCGTCTCGCAAGAAGGCACGGAGCGCTTGGTTCGCGCCGCGATCGATTATGCCATCATCAACAAACGTAAAAGCGTTACGATTGTCCACAAGGGCAATATCATGAAATTTACTGAAGGTGCTTTCCGTTTGTGGGCTTATGCCTTGGCGGAACGGGAATATCCAGGGCAAACTTACACCTGGGAACAATGGGAGCGCACCAAGGCCGCGCAAGGCGAAGAAGCTGCGAATGCCGAGCAAAAAGCGGCTTTAGATGCAGGAAAAATCCTGATTAAAGATGCCATTGCCGATATTACCTTGCAGCAAGTGTTGACCCGTCCGACCGATTTCGATGTTATCGCTACGCTGAACCTGAATGGCGATTACCTGTCCGATGCGCTTGCAGCGCAAGTCGGCGGGATCGGCATCGCCCCCGGCGGCAACATCAATTACCAAACCGGCACCGCCGTATTTGAAGCCACACACGGCACCGCGCCCAAATACGCCAACCTGGATAAAGTTAACCCCGGCTCGCTAATATTATCCGGTGAGATGATGCTTCGCTACATGGGTTGGACAGAAGCCGCCGATGCCATCATTAACGCAATGGATGCGACGATTGCCAGCAAACATGTCACCTACGACTTCGCCCGATTGATGGAGGGTGCGACGGAAGTTAAATGCAGTGAATTTGCGGATGCGATGATTGGGAATATGTAACAGAACTAACGCTCCCATGATGAACTGCATTGCAATCAGGGTAGCGCGTAGGTTGGGTTAGGCACGCATGGCAATATTGACAAAATGACCGCTGACCGTTAGGCGCGTCGTAACCCAACGCTCGGCGGTTAAATTACTGCTCAATGTTGGGTTGCGACGCACGGTTAACCCGATTGAAATTTTGCCATAATTTGTTTTGTTCGCCTAACCCAACCTACTATAATACTAGCCAACTGGAAAAAAGTATGCCCATTAACATCACTTGGGTTGATAGCTGCGACGATGAAGAAGAAGTCGAAAGACTGCATACACCCGTATACAGTCTTAAAATCCATCGTCGGCAAGATGTGATTACCAATATCGAATGGGATTTTCCACAAGACGTTGACATAACAGAGAATAACGACAAACACACTCTCGATTTCTGGCCTGAGCCGAAACAAACCATCAACCTGAAACTGTTAAAGCAAGGCACAACCCATCAAAACAAAGTCTGGGCGGAATTGTTAAAAATCCCCTTGGGTTCAACCCTGACTTATTCAGGGCTAGCGAAAAAAATCGGTTCCACCGCCCGCGCCGTTGGCAATGCTTGCCGCACTAATCCTTACACGCTACTCATCCCTTGTCATCGTGTGGTGTCTGTGAATGGCATGGGCGGTTACAGTGGGCATCGACATGGTGAGTATATAAAGATTAAAGAAAGATTACTGACATACGAAGCTGATGTCGTTAAGTTAGAAAAATAAACCCCCTCTCCTGCTGGAGAGAGTTGGGGCGAGGAGAATAAGAAATATTTTTTTAACCCCTCATCCTAACCTTCTCGTTTATGCCCTGCGGGTACTCAAGGGAAAAGGAACTGGATCGCTTTGCTTGTATAAGGACTTCCAAAAAACGTGCGAAACCTCTCTTTGATAGATCAATTTCTCGATGCGGTTTGGGTTGAGCAAGGCTTAAGCGAGAATACGCTTTCCGCTTACGGCAGTGATCTTCGGATTTTTGCCCAGTGGTTACAATCCCGCTCGATGCTGGACGTGGATACAGGTGTTTTGTCAAAATTTCTCGCCAGCCGTTATCAGGACGGCATCGGCAGCCGTTCATCCGCCCGTATCTTATCGAGTTTACGGCGCTTTTACGGTTATTACATTCGAGAAAATAACATAACCATTGACCCAACTGCACTAATAGAGTCGCCGCATATTGGCAGGCCATTACCCAGCTCATTGACGGAAGAAGATGTGGAACTGTTACTGAATGCACCTGAAACCGCCCTAACCTTGGGATTTCGGGATAAAACCATGCTGGAAATGTTGTATGCGACTGGGCTGCGGGTAACGGAACTGGTCAATTTAACATTGAATCAGGTTAGCTTAAGACAAGGCGTGGTGAGAATAGTCGGCAAGAGCAACAAGGAACGGCTGGTGCCGGTCGGCGAAGAAGCGATGAGTTGGCTAGAAAACTATCTTAACGAAACCCGAAAAACCCTGTTGGGCGAACGCCAATGTTCCTACGTTTTCGTCACTAACCGTGCGGATAGCATGACTCGGCAGGCATTCTGGCATATCATTAAGCGCCATGCCAAAAAAGCAGGTATCAGCAAAACCTTGTCGCCACATACCTTACGCCATGCTTTCGCCACACATTTATTGAATCATGGTGCGGATTTACGAGTAGTGCAATTATTATTGGGTCATTCGGATTTATCGACCACCCAAATTTATACCCATATTGCCAGCGAACGGCTAAAAGAATTACATACAAAATATCATCCACGAGGATAACAGGAGCATGCCACAACAAATCCACCCTACCGCTTATATCGCCCCCAATGCAAAACTGGGCGACAACATCATCGTTGGGCCTTTTGCCGTGCTGGAAAATGATGTTGAAATTGGTGACGGTTGCCAAATCGGCGCACACGCGGTCGTCCAACCTTACGTAAAAATGGGTAACGGCAATGTCCTGCATCCGCATGTCGTCTTAGGCGATTTACCACAAGACACCAGCTTCAAGGCGGAAACGGTAAGCTGGTTAATTATTGGCGATAATAACGTGTTCAGGGAAGGTTTTACCGCGCATCGTTCCGCTAAAGAAAACGGCGAAACGCGTATCGGATCGGGCTGTTTTTTTATGAATAACAGCCATGTAGCCCATGATTGCATTATTGGCAACAACACCATTTTTGCGAATAATGTGGCGATGGGTGGGCATGTTGAAGTGGGCGATAAGGTCTTTTTGGGCGGCAATGTCGTCGCGCATCAATTTTGTCGGATCGGTTCATACGCGATTGTACAAGGCACGACTGGATTAAGCATGGATGTCATCCCGTTTACCTTAATCGGTGGGCATTACGCGAAACATTACAAATTAAATACGGTGGGCTTGCGTCGAGCTGGAATTACAGGCGTTCGCTACAATGTCCTGGCGTCGGCATTTCGTTTGCTTAAGGCTAAACAGCCGCTGGATGACTTGGCAGAAACCGATGAATTACGGTATCTGAAAGAATGGTTGGCGGTAAAATCCAAGCGGGGGGTTCATGGGTTTATTGATGTTTCAAAAAACTTTAAGGATAATGATTGACGGAAACTATTAACCTGGCGGCCAGCCCATTTGCCGCCCACCTAAAAGATGCAAATGTAGGTGGTAAACCGCCTGACCGCCATTTTTATTGCAATTGAACATTGTCCGATAACCATCCTCTGCCAAGCCTTTTTGTTTAGCTAATGCGACGGCTACCTGCAATATCTGCCCACCTAGCCGGGCATCATCGAGATCATTCAAGGTCGTAATATGACGTTTAGGGATGACGAGGATGTGGACAGGGGCTTGGGGGTTGATGTCGCGGAACGCAAGAATAGCGTCATTTTCAAATACGACATCCGGTTTAATGTCTCCGGCAACCATTTTGCAGAATAGGCAATCGGTCATGATCTTCTCCACAGGTTTTGATTTGTGGTTAGATTAGCATAATTGTTTGGCTTATGGCTGTATGGATTTAGGCAATCCCTACCGAAACGACGAGGGAACTGGGTGCTTATAACTAACGTCTGCTTCTAAAAAAATCCTTCAACATCTCAGAGCAATCCGCTTCTAACACGCCCCCCTGCCAATTGACTTTATGATTAAGGAATTCGACATCAGCAAGGTTTAACGCACTATAAACCGCGCCCCGCTTAGGGTCGTAAGCACCAAAAACCAAGCGTTTTACTCGCGCATGGACAATAGCACCCATGCACATGACGCAAGGTTCTAGGGTTACATAAAGGCAAGTATCGACAAGACGATAATTTGCGATGCGTTTACCTGCCTCGCGCAAGGCGTTGATTTCGGCATGGGCGGTTGCATCGTGGCTGGCTATAGGTGAATTCCAGCCTTCAGCAAGACAGCGGTTGTCTTTAACCAGCACCGCACCAACAGGAACTTCACCCAGCGATTCCGCCCGTTGCGCCAGTCTTAGTGCATGGCGCATCCAGGCTTCATCTTGCCCACTTATTTCCACTCAATAGCCTTCTTATAATTAATCATTTTAAATAAAGTAGTTATATGGCATAAATTTAAGTGTGTAACTTTTGTGTTACAGACTTGTTTTTTATTGTAACTTTACAATGTCTTTATTCTATATGTTTCATAATGTTAGATCTATTTAGTCAACCCCTTAAAACCGCATCATCCAATTGAATCATATAACTATTTGTCAACACAAAGCACAGCCAAGCGACCGGAAATGATAAAATAAGCCCTTGTTTCTCGGTCGATAAGGATCAAGACATGTTAATGCCCTCAAGCACAGGCCACCAGACCAACTTCTTGGGTACCGACCTGTTGCTGCAACTCGCTCCCCATGACCGCTGCTGCGCTTGGGGTAGGTGATCCCTGGCCGGAATTGGACAGCGCCTTCGCAAAGCACTACACCCAAGGCCAAGGCAGGCCGTCCAAGCCCATCCGCCTGATGGTGGGGCTGCTGGTCCTGAAACAGTGGGACAACCTCAGTGACGAGCAGGTAGTGCTGCACTGCAAGCGCAACCCTTACTACCAGGCCTTTTGCGGGTGCACCGAAGCCAGCAACAAACTGCCGTGCGACAGCACCCACAGGACAAGGACAAAATCTACTCGTTGCACGAACCCGCCGCCTATTGCATCGGCAAGGGCA
>SHZQ01000047.1 GCA_009695535.1 Methyloglobulus sp. | reverse complement strand
TACAATCGCAAACGGCTTCATTCCAAATTGGGCTATGTCAGCCCAGAAACGTTTGAAGCTAAAGGAGTCGCTTAGCAGGGTGTCCGTGAAATTAGGGCAAGATCAGTCAACGCGCTGTAAACCCTTCAACACCATTTCAACCATTGGACATCAAACCGCAAATTCAGAAAATTCCTTAAAATAGAGTGCTAGCTATTACCCTTTTAGCGAAAATAAAGTAGAATTCACACTTCTATTTGGGAGCTGTTATGACTGAAGTATTATTTTTTTTAAGCGTTGGATTTGTAGGTTATCTTGTTTATGCACTGGTGGATGAACAAAGGGCGTTGACTCCTGGAGTACCTGACGCAATTGAAGAACCAGTTACCGCTGTCAAACCTTCAACAGCCAAAACACCTCGCAAAACGGCGGCTGCTACGAAAGCGAAAACCGCTACACCAACGAAAAAGCCTACAGCAAAACCTATTGCTTTAAGCACTGACCCTATACTGGCTTACTTGGGCAAAAATGGTCTCACTACGATAGCGAAAATAAGCCGAGAGCTTCCTGAAAGCAGAAAATTGATTCAAGACAGAATCGACCGGTTAGTTCAAGAAGGTGCGATTTCTCTGGCAACTGTACGCAATGCTAAAGCCGTTGCTCTAAAAGTTTAGCCTGCTATTATTGTTTGCCTATTACCAACCTAGAGCGCTAACAGACAAATAATAATGCAATCAGTTTTTATTAAACTGACACGTAAAGCAATGAATCTATTACAGCGCAGTCTTCAGCATTCAGTTCAAAATAGAAGATTGCTAAGTCTTGCTGCATGCAAAAACTTAATCACCGACCACGAAAAACGCTAAACCACAAAACACCCCGTGCGGTATTTTTTGGCGATGATATTCGGCAAGCTGCATGAATAATAGAATTTCACTTAAGAATTGAATCCGTCATCTTGGTTGATTTGTTTAGCCAATAACTCCGCATAACCCGTATAGTTCCTCGGCGTAAGCTCTAACAATCCTACCTTCGCTACCTCTGGAATTTCTAGTTTTTCAATAAACACTCGCAATTGTTCGGGTGTTATTCGCTGGCCTCTAGTCAATTCTTTTAATTTCTCATACGGTTTTTCGATACCGTAACGGCGCATGACGGTTTGGATGGGTTCTGCCAGGACTTCCCAGTTGGCGTTAAGGTCGGCTTCGATAACTTCTGGGTTAATCTGCAATTTTGAAATACCTTTTAAGGTGGCCTGGATGGCAATGCTGGTATGGGCAATGCCGACACCAATATTGCGTAAGACCGTGGAATCGGTCAAGTCACGCTGCCAACGGGAAATGGGCAGTTTCTCTGCCAAAAATGTAAACATCGCATTAGCCAGGCCGAGATTGCCTTCGGAATTTTCAAAATCTATGGGGTTGACCTTATGCGGCATGGTGGACGAACCCACTTCGCCTGCCACGGTTTTTTGCTTGAAATAACCCAAGGAGATATAACCCCACACATCGCGGTCGAAATCGAGTAGCACTGTGTTGAAGCGTAGCAAGGCATGGAAATATTCCGCCATGTAGTCATGCGGCTCGATCTGTATGGTGTAAGGGTTAAATTGCAAGCCTAGGGATTCGACGAATTGTTGAGCGAATTTCGGCCAATAGACTTCAGGATAAGCGACGGCATGGGCATTGTAATTGCCGACTGCGCCATTGATTTTGCCTAATAATTGTACGGCTTCGAGTTGTGCCTTTTGGTGGGATAAGCGGGCGACAACATTGGCAAATTCCTTGCCAACAGTGGTCGGAGTTGCCGATTGCCCGTGGGTGCGCGACAGCATCGGCTGGCCTGCAAATTCCACGGCGCATTGCTTGATGGTATCGATGCAGGCTTGCATCTGGGCGAGCATCACGTCCCGGCCTTCCTTCAACATCAGCGCATAAGACAGGTTGTTGATGTCTTCTGAGGTACAGGAAAAATGGATGAATTCGCTGACTTGTTCCAGCTCGTCAGTACCCGCAATTTTTTCTTTGAGGAAATACTCGACCGCCTTGACATCGTGGTTGGTGGTCTTTTCGATGTCTTTGATCCGCTGGGCGTCGGGCTCGGCAAAATGGATGACGATGTGCTCCAAGACTTGGTTGGCATCGTCACTGAACGGGTTGACTTCCACTATTTTTGGATGCCTGGCCAAGGCTTGCAGCCAACGGATTTCGACCAACACGCGGTAACGTATCAGGCCGAACTCGCTGAATATGGGGCGCAAGTCTTCAACCTTGTTGGCGTAGCGTCCATCAATGGGGGAAATGGCGGTTAGGGTAAAGTGGCTCATGGCATTGTCCGAATGTATTAATAAGCAAATTAGTTCCTTCCCCCTTGGGTCGGAGAAGGTTAGGATGAGGGGGAGTTTATAAGGCTTTTCCTTTTATTTTAAATCTCCTCACCTCAGCCCTCTCCAGCAGGAGAAGGCGTTAATGGCATTGGGTGTATATCGCCGAGCTAAGCGGCAACAAAACCATAAAACCACAACTTAAAAACTGTCCAACGGAGGCAGCAAAGCTGCCGGAGTGATGCTTGAGAGATTTGTTAGGCATTCTTGTGTGATTGTTGCCGTAAAACTACATGCGTGGCCTTTTCTGATGCCACATATTCGATACATTCGTATCCAAAAGTCCGCAAGTCAACTCCTTCGAATAGCCTCTCTCCGCCGCCGAGTAGCACCGGAGATATAGCAATGTGCTTCTCATCAATGAGACCTTCACGAAGATATTGTTGTATCGCATTAACCCCACCAACAATTCTCACATCTTTTCCTCCAGCTGCCTCACGCGCACTGTCAAGCGCCTCGCGAATGCCGCCTGTGATAAAGTGAAAGACTGTACCACTCTTCATCTCGATAGACGGCGCTCATGATACGTCAAGATGAAGACGGGGCGTGATATGGTAGGTTATCTCGTCCCCACCATCCTTTCCACTCCATGTCCGGCCAGGCTCCACAAATTGGCCAGAACATGTTCCGTCCGAGAATCCAAGCCCCAACATTCTGGAACCCGCGCGCAGCGAAATCATTGTCAATTCCCGTTGCGCCCTCATCCTTTCCAGACAGGGTCTGTTGGAGCGTCAACGTCAGGAACAGCCGCTGATGCAAGTCTACGCCGCCAACGCCAAGCGAATTATTGATGTCTTGTTTGGACCCGCCCCATAACCGTCAATCGAAATGGTAAAGCTTTCAACTCGAACTTGTGTCATTTTCAATCCTCTATTTAAATTGATGCCTAACTTAGGCAATGTAACATCGCTTAGTAATGGGCAATTAAATGTTCGCCCTGGTTTCAATCACGCCGCCACCCAAGCAAATCTCGCCTTGGTAAAAAACCACGGATTGCCCCGGCGTTATCGCACGTTGCGGTTCGTCGAAGATTACCTGGCACCGGTCTTCGCCTAACGGTTCCACGCGGCAAGCCTGGTCAACCTGACGGTATCGGGTTTTTGCCGCACATTCGATAGCTTGTGTTAACGGCTTGTTATTGCACCAGTCCAATCGGCTGGCTTCAAGGGTATTATGCAACATCAACGGATGGTCGTGACCTTGCCCAACAATAAGGATATTGTTTTCCAGGTTTTTGTCCAGCACGTACCAAGGCTCATCCGGCGCATCCTTAACGCCACCTATGCCTAAGCCTTGGCGTTGCCCCAAGGTGTAATACATCAGACCTTGATGCTTGCCGATTAACCGGCCTTCTGGCGACCGCATTTCGCCAGGTTGGGCGGGCAAATAACGTTGTAAAAATTCTTTGAATTTGCGTTCGCCGATAAAGCATATTCCCGTGCTGTCTTTTTTCCGGCAATTAGCAAACCCGGCTTGTTGCGCCAATTGGCGGATTTCTTTTTTATGCAGCTGGCCAATCGGAAATAAGGTCTGCGCCAGTTCGCGTTGTTTCAAGGTGTACAGGAAATAACTTTGTTCCTTATCGGGATCGAGACCCTTCAACAAGAAATATTCGCCATCTTTCTCGCTGACCCTCGCATAATGTCCGGTGGCGATGTAATCAGCACCCATATCCTGAATAGCGCAATCCAGGAAAGCCTTAAACTTGACGTACTTATTGCACAGGATGTCGGGGTTGGGCGTACGTCCGGCCTGGAATTCAGACAGGAACACTTCAAACACCTCATCCCAATATTCGGCGGCGAAATTGATGGTTTTTAATTCGATGTCGAGCTTGTCGCACACCTGCTGAGCATCGGCGAGATCTTGCATGGCGGTACAATATTCCGTGCCATCATCTTCTTCCCAATTTTTCATGAACAAGCCCGTCACTTGATGGCCTTGCTCAAGCAATAACAGGGCAGTCACGGACGAATCGACACCGCCCGACATCCCAACGACGATGTGCTTAGGCATGTTTCACATCAATAAAGGTTTTCAGCAACGACAAGGGATAGCGCTGACCGCTAAGGTATTCGTCAACTGCAATCGAAACCAAGGGGCTACGCAAACGATGTTTCTGATCGTGAATTTCCGCACGCGTTAACCAATGCGTAGCGACAATGCCTTCATCTAGAGGATGATTAGGGTCATGACTATGGCATTGCCCAGAAAAACAATATCTTAGGAAGCTGGGTGCACGTGGATTTTTGCGCCAAAGCTGGATCGACACGATATGTTCAGGCTCAAATTGCCAACCGGTTTCTTCCAAGGCTTCGCGTTTCACGGCATCGATCAGGCTTTCATTTTCCTCAAGGTGCCCGGCAGGCTGGTTGAATTGCAAGCCATTGGCCGTATATTCCTCAACCAGTAAAAACCGCCCGTCGCGTTCAATGACGGCAGCAACCGTCACGTGTGGTTTCCACACCATTAATTCTATCCAGAAAAGTAAATGCGTATTTTACAAGATTTACCACATCAGTTATGGAAAGATTTTAATCAAGCATGTTATGGATCGGGGCTGTTTTGCGTTTTTTGACTCTTCCTATCCCCTTAAGCTAAGTTAGCGCGCTAGATATGACTTGCTTTTGCTACTTTGCAGATTTAACTATTTCACACTTAGGATGTGAATTTTTTCACAGAAGAGAAAATATTCCTTTTTATCAAACGTATCTGAAAGTTGTCTAGCCGAATTAATGCTAAAAGCCAAAGCTGTACGCTATGTGAGAAAAGAAGTTATCGCTTCAAAAGGTAATCCGAATTCTTTGTTTTTACTTTTCCTAGGTAAGATTTCTGTCAGTAGGATTGATGCCGAAAAAAACACTGAAGTAAAGTTTCAAATCCAGGAACCCAGTTCTAGCTTTAGCTAAATTGCCCTGCTGACTGACGATCTGCGCTCAGTTTCCATTGTTACTTTGGAAAACACTGTCTTTTCGGTTATTTTGAAGACTGATTTTAATGACTAGTTGAGGAAGTATCTTGATGTGCAATTAGCCTTTCTACCCGCGCTAAAGGAACGCTTAAATAGTTGATTACTAAGTTAATTGCCCAGTTCTCGTAAGTACAACAAGTAAATCGCAGGGTAGCTTCGCTTTAGCAATCCACAAAATCGAAGCTACAACAATAATGTGGCGGGGTATGCTAAAGCGTGAAGCCTCACTGCCTTGCCACCGATTGCTTCCAAACACACGCACCACTGGCTTTTTCAATAGCCTCCAGACGCTGCAGATGTTCTGACAACTCTGCTTCGTTGCAATAAATGACGGTTAAGGCGGATCTGCTACTGGATAGCTGCTTGGGTTTGTGGGTACTTCCTGATGCGCGATTTGCTGCTTCGCCTTCATCTAACAACGACGATTGACCACCCGTCATTAATAGGAATACGTCTGCCAGAATTTCAGCATCTAACAACGCACCGTGCAATTCCCTGTGGCTGTTGTCGATAGCGTAGCGTTTACATAAAGCATCCAGACTGTTACGTTGCCCTGGGTGTTTTTTTCTGGCAAAAGCCAAGGTATCGAACACAGTGCTGTAATCTGTTAAGGTTCTGGCTTTATCGTTTAACCGCGCAAATTCATGATTTATAAAGCCTACGTCAAACGGTGCGTTGTGAATGACCAGTTCTGAGCCACTTATGAAGGTAACAAAATCGTCGAGAATATCCGCAAACCGAGGTTTATTTTCCAGAAACTGATTGGTAATACCATGCACCTCAATCGCTCCTTGGTCAATGTCGCGGTCTGGATTGATATAAACGTGAAAGCGACTTCCTGTGGCACGGCGATTGATAAGTTCGACGCAGCCAATTTCGATGATTCTATGTCCATCTTGAGGACTCAGCCCGGTGGTTTCGGTATCTAGGACGACGATGCGGTTTGCTACGACGGGGGTTAGCATTATGTAGCTTTTATGCGAAGTATCTGCCAGATTCTAAACAAACGGATTTTCAATAACAATAGTCTCATCCCGTTCTGCACCTGTGGATAATATGGTCACTTTCACACCGACCAACTCTTCAATGCGCTTGATATACGCCTTGGCTTCATCCGGCAAAGCATTAAAGTCGGTGACTCCGGCGGTTATGCCACTCCATCCTGGCAAAGTTTCGATAATCGCCTCGCATTGCTGGTATTGCTCGGCACCCAAGGGAGCAGTTTCGGTAAACTTTCCGTTCAGTTTATAGCCCGTACAAATGCCGATTGCTGGCAAGCCGTCCAGCACATCCAGCTTGGTCAGGCAGATTCCACTTAAGCTATTCAGTTTTGCCGATTTCCGCATGGCGACCGCATCAAACCAACCGCAACGGCGTTTACGGCCAGTGGTCGCGCCAAACTCGTGGCCTTTGATACCAAGATGCTCACCGTTGGCATCGTGCAATTCGGACGGGAATGGGCCATTGCCGACACGGGTTGAATAGGCTTTGGTAATGCCCAATACGTAATCTAGGTCGAGCGGCCCGATGCCGCTGCCCGTTGCCGCACCGCCTGCCGTGGTGCTGGATGAGGTGACGTAGGGGAATGTACCGTGATCTATATCCAATAACGCACCTTGTGCGCCTTCAAATAACAGATTCTTACCTTGTTCTTGGTAGGCGTATAAGGCTTCACTGACATCGCACAGCATGGGTTTGACTTGCTCGCCCAGCTTAAGCGCTTCATCTAAAGTTTGTTGATAATCAATGGCTTCTGCTTGGTAATAGCCCGTCAGCATGAAGTTATGGTAATCCAGTAATTCTTTCAGCTTTTCGGCAAAAATCGTGGGATTTAGTAAGTCCCCTGCCCTTAAGCCGCGCCGTCCTACCTTGTCTTCATAGGCGGGGCCGATGCCGCGCCCCGTCGTACCGATGGCTTTACTGCCACGGGCTTTTTCGCGCGCCTTATCGACTGCAACATGGACGGGTAAGATTAAAGCGCAGGCCTCGCTGATTAACAAGCGATTTTTGACCAGAATTCCGGCAGTTTCCAGAATTTCGATCTCTTCCATCAAAGCATTTAAAGACAACACCACGCCGTTACCGATCATGCACTGGACGTTTTCCCGAAGGATGCCAGATGGAATAAGGTGCAGGACGGTTTTCTTACCTTTGATGACCAGAGTATGTCCAGCATTGTGTCCGCCCTGAAACCGGACGACAGCGTGAACCTGCTCGGTCAGTAAATCAACCAGCTTGCCCTTGCCTTCGTCACCCCATTGGGTACCAATAATTACGACATTTTTTCCCATGTTTATTCCAATCTTAATTTTCTAATGTCCGAACAACCCAGTTTTTCTGGTCTAACTCCAGAACAGCCGTACAAACTAATTCTTTTGCTGCACCTATTTGTCCAGGCAATTGCTGGATCACGCAGTGCCCTTGGGTGCGTAAATCCCTGATTTTATCGTTTAGTGAGCTATCTATTTGATAGGGCGCGAATATGCGTTGAATCTGCTGATCTGGGGTAGTTTGTTTACCTAGCAAGGCCAGTAATTTGATATCAGCACTGAATCCCGTTGCCGGACGCGCCCGTCCAAACACTGCGCCAATATTGTCATAGCGACCGCCACGGGCGATTTCCCTGCCAATTGTCGGCACGAAAGCCGCAAAAACCACACCGGTATGATAATGATAACCACGCAGTTCGGCTAAATCAAAACTAATGGGTAGTGCAGGAAAGCGGGTACTTAGTTGTTCTGCCACGGATTCAAGATTTGCTAAAGCTTGTTTAACTTGTGCGTCTGCTTTCGATAACACAGTACGGGCTTTACTAAGAATATCTTTCCCGCCATTTAGCTCTGTTAGGCTTAACAACATGGTTTTAACGTCTTCACTAATGGTGCTTTCCGCCATCAATTCTTCAAGCTCTGGCCGTGCTTTACGTTGCAGAATATCAAACAACAAACTTTCTTGATGTTGATCAAAACCCGCTTGCCGAGACAAAGCACGAAATATACCAACATGACCAAGATCAAGATGTACGTCCAGCAAACCTGACTGCGCCAACATTTCCAGCATCAAGCAAATCACTTCAACATCGCTTTCAAAGCTGGCATGACCATAAAGCTCCGCGCCGATTTGCATGGGACTACGGGTTTTTTCCAATGGGTCGCCGCGAGTATGCAGCACCGTACCCACGTAGCATAAGCGGGTCGGGCATTCGCGCTTGAGTTGGTGCGCATCCATTCGGGCGACTTGCGGGGTCATATCCGCTCTGAAACCCAGGGTTTTGCCACTAATTTGGTCGGTCAGTTTGAAGGTTTGCAAATCCAGGTCATGTCCTGAACCAGTCAGCAAGGAATCAATGAAATCAATCATCGGCGGAATGACCAGCTCATAACCCCAGCAGGCAAATAACTGAAGCAAGGTACGGCGGAGGTTTTCAAGATACGCTGCTTCCTGAGGCAGTATTTCTTCTATGCCTTCGGGTAACAACCAGGAATCTTTTTGTTGCATATTTTCAGTGTCTACTCAAACAAAACGCTCCACAAAGGAGCGTTTAATTTTATCTTTTATCTGCTGTAGTGGGCATCACCTAGCACTTAATAAGTGCTATAGATTAGCCTAGCAACACAGCGACCTTAATTAACTTTCTTAAATTGAGCTTATTTACCTGCACCTTGATTTTTAAAATACTTGAAGAAATCAGAATCAGGATCAATGACCATCATACTACCTGAGTTAGCAAAAGTCTTTTTGTATGCGTTTAAACTGCGACTAAACGTGAAAAACTCCGCATCAGCACCGTAGCTTTTCGCATAAATATCTGTGGATTTGGCATCACCTTCACCGCGTAGCTTTTCTGAATCGCGGAATGCATTAGCTAAAGTTACGACACGTTGTCTGTCTGCATCAGCGCGAATTTTTTCAGCCGCTTCAGAGCCTTGCGAACGGAATTCACGAGCAACTCGCTCCCGCTCGGCTTCCATTCTGCGGAACACAGAGCTGCTGACTTCTTCCGGTAAATCAATACGCTTTACCCGAACATCAACAATTTCCATGCCTAACTTAGCCGCGAGCGGCTTAGAATTTTTGATCAAAATTTCTCTGATGACGTGTCTATCGGTTGATACAAGCTGCTTAATATTGCGCTTACCAAATTCACCACGAAAAGCATCTTTGATAATTTGATCCAAGCGTAAATTAGCTTGATCTATGTCACCAGAAACAACGGTATAAAACTTGTTAACATCGCCAATACGCCATTTAACAAACGAATCAACGATGACGTTTTTCTTTTCTGCCGTCAAGAACCGCTCAGGTTTGGAATCCATGGTTTGGATTCTGGCATCAAATTTCTTGATGTTGTTGATAAGCGGCCATTTGAAATGCATACCCGGTTCATAATCAGATTTCTGAATTTGACCGAGCTTGAACTTGATGGCTTTCTCGGTTTGTCCCACTGTGAATACGCACATCATGATGATAACCACAAGCGCACCAACACCTAACGCTATTTTATTCTCTAACATTATCGTCCCCTTCCTTCACGACCGCGCGTTGAAGGCCTATCAATCACTTGCTGTTGTTGCTCTTCCTCAATAGGCGCATGCTTGGGTGATCGGCGGTCTATTTCAGGCTGCGAATTAACTTCTTCAGTTTGAGCCATTGCTTGTTTTTGCTGAATCATTTTGTCTAAAGGCAAGTACATCATGTTATTGCCGCCTTTAACATCTATCATCACAGCATTGGTTTCAGACATAACGGTTTCCATGGCTTCAAGATAGAGTCGTTTTCTGGTAACCTCTGGGGCTTTTTTGTATTCCGTCACCAACTTGGTAAAGCGGTTGGTTTCACCTTCCGCTTGGGCGATGACTTGCTCTTTGTAACCTTCTGCTTCTTGTAGCTTTCTTGCCGCTGCACCGCGAGCTTTTGGCACGACATCATTAGCATAAGCCTGCGCTTCGTTGATAAAGCGTTGTTGATCTTCCCGTGCTTTAATAGCGTCTTCAAAAGCATTTTGCACTTGCTCAGGTGGCTGTGCATCTTGCAAGTTGACGCTGGTGACTTGTACGCCCGAATTATAAGCATCCATCACTTCTTGAATTTCTTTCTTAGCTTGTGCGACCACTTCGCTACGACCCTCTGTCAAAACGAAATCCATATTACTGCCGCCGATTACGCCTCGTAACGCGCTTTCAGTAACATGTTTTAATGTGGCTTCGGGATTGACTAAATTGAACAGTAAGTCTTTCGCGTCTTTGACTTGATATTGAACGGCCAATTGCACATCAATGTAATTTTCGTCTTTGGTCAGCATTAACGCTTCTTTGGGTACTGATACTGCGCCCTGCGCTGTGCCACCACCACCTGAGCGATAGCCAACTTCGATGTAGCGTTGTTGTTGCACATTGATTTTTTCGACGGCCTCAATAGGTGTCGGTAAGTGCCAATTTAGACCTGAATTTGTTGTTCTGGTGTATTTACCAAACTGGGTTTCAACACCTTGCACGCCTTCGTCGATGATATAAAAGCCGCTCAACAGCCAAAAAACCAATATCGAGGCAGCTATAATCCCAATATTTTTCATGATGTTGCCACTGGAGAATGCGCTGGGCGAACCGCCACCGTTACCACCACCTCCGCTTTTGCTACCACCGAATATATTGCTTAGTTTTTCTTGCAATGAACGTATTGCTTCATCTAAATCCGGCGGTCCTTTTTGATCCCCTCGACCACTCCAAGGATCTTTTTTATCACCGCCTGGCTCATTCCACGACATATTTCTGCTCCATATTGGATTATTTATTATCTTTTCACTCAGGATGTTTCTGCTTAACGACAGATAACACCATTGACTTGTGACTTACGCTATCCCTTCATTGTATCGTAATTAATCGAATTCTGATTGATAAACTTCCCCAATCTACTGCTTTTTCTGGTGCAGATTACGTTAAGCACTTGGTATTTCTAAATACATTCTTCGGTTTCAACGGCACTTAATAAGCCTAGGTATTTGTTATCTATCTCAATTATCAAGTCGCTACCACCCGAGTCATTAATATGCTCGTCAATAATTTTTGCGCAAGTAAATAATTTGGCTCTAATTTGACCTTGGTCTGATCTGAGAAAACATTTTCGTCTGTTTTTTGTT